>CAZOBD010000144.1:0-10064 GCA_964577665.1 uncultured Hyphomicrobiales bacterium | reverse complement strand
CGAACACGCAGGTTCGCCCCTACATTTATCCCTTTTTTTGATATTTTCGGGTAATGTCAGCTCTTGGAGAGGGGAAGCAATACGTAAGGTTTCTTGAGCAAGTTAGCAATAACGTAACACTAGAAGAAACAAGGATGTCCAACATCTGGCAGATGTTGGACATCCTGAAGATAACAGTATAAAATAAACAGATGAAAAATTGAAAAGAAAGGATTCTTCCTCATTTACAGCGGGTAAAAATATTGGTTTTATATAATAATAGCCCTGCCATTTAAGGCAGGGTACTATCATTTTTGATATTATGAGCTATAGCCAAATATATTTTATTACTTTTTTATACCAAGTTGAATTCTAAAGGAACCTTAATACTCATTCCCAAGCTCCGATCCGGGAATATATTTTCAACCGAAACTCTGTTTCGCTGCTACCAAACAGAGTTTGACATGACATTAGTAATTGATTAAAAAACTGCAACTGCTTCAATTTCAATCAGCACATCTTTAGGAAGTTTACTTACCTGATATGCTGCTCTTGCCGGCTTGCTTTCACCGAGATATTCGTTATAAATGTCGTTCATAACGGGAAAATCGCCCATATCTTTCATAAGCACGGTTGTCTTTACAAGATTATCTGCTCCGAGACCGGCTTCTTCCAATATCGCAATAATGTTTTTCAGGCACTGATGAGTCTGGCTTTTGATGTCATCTCCTGCGAGATTACCGCTCCCGTCGTAAGGTATCTGTCCGGAAATGAACAAAAAATTTCCTGCAACTTTGACAGCCTGTGAATAAGGTCCGATGGGTGCAGGAGCTTTTTCAGTGAATATTACTTCTTTCATTTTATTATCCTTTCGTTTATGAAAAAATCAGTTAAGTATATTTTTTATCTCCAACAAAAATAAATAATAAAAAGGAGAAAAAAGAAATGCAGGGTTTTCTGTGGAAAAAAAGTGGTTTTGATAAATTCTGAATTAAATCTTCTTCTTTTTTTAAGTCCATTTATATTTGATTTTAGACAATTTTTGCAATCAAATATAGTCTTTAAGCATTGACGTTTTAAAATATTATAATTCTTTGTAAAATATGTGTATTATCCATAAAACCGGAAGTATAGCAAACAGCACTGGAGAAAATATTGAATATGATATACGTTTCCCGGAAGATATAACTGAAAAAAAACCGGCTATTTTCTTAGTCCATGGTTTCAAAGGATTCAAAGACTGGGGATTTTTTCCATACGCAGCAGAAAGATTTGCCAAAGGCTCTCTGACCATAGCCTTCAATTTTTCTTTAAACGGTATGAAAAGCGGCAGCGATATGGTGGAACATCCTGAAAAATTTGCCCGGAACACAATCTCCCTGCAATTAAAAGACCTCGGCGAAATAATCACAGCTTTCAAAAAAGGCAGGATGTATGATACCGCTTTTTTAAACAGATATTGGAACGGAGACATATACCTTATGGGGCACAGTCTCGGCGGAGGTATTTCAATAATCTTTGCGAAAGAAAATGATTTTATCGGCAAAATAGCGGTTTGGGCTTCTGCTGCGAAATTCGACAGATATTCCAAGCGGCAGAAAGAGCAGTGGAAAAAAGACGGATTTATAGAATTTACGCATTCGCGAACAGGTCAGACAATCAGAATGAAAAAGGATTATCTCGCAGATATAGAAGCACACGCCAAAAGATACAACACACCTGCTGCCGCATCCGGTTTAAAATGTCCGATTTTGCTTGTTCACGGCAGACAAGACATTACTGTGCCGTTTCGAGAGTCTGAAAAAATAGCTGAGGCTTACGGTAAAAAGGCAGAAACATTTTTTATAGACCGAGCAAGCCACGTTTTCGGAGCAGAGCATCCGTTCAAGGAAGCATCTTCTTCATTAAAAAAAGCTTTGAATAAAACAATTGAATTTTTAGGAATATAAAAATTGATGAAACATACATGATAAAGGAAAACACTCAAGGGGATGATTATTTAAGCTAGATTACATCTCCTTACTAAGCTGCGCTTGGTAAGGAAATTTTCAAAGGAAGTTTAACTTCTTGAGAAAATTACAATCCCAAGCACAGCTTAGGATTGAGGAAAAAAAGTAAAAATAAACAGATAAAACGTCCATGACTTTGGAAAATCAAGGATGTCATTCTGTCCCTGTACCGAAAGCTTGTGTCAGAATCTCACGGATGAGGAACACAACCCTTTATTCCCTCTCAGGAGTAATGTCCCAAAAGACAAGAGATTTAACAGCCCCGACTTTTAAGTCGGGGTATGAAAATCAACATTACGCCAAAGCCTAATAGCGCGAAGATATAAGATTAAATAGCCCCGACTTTTAAGCCGGGGCTATTGAAGAAAAAAATAAATTTATGTATTTTTGAACTAACTTCATGACATTACTCTTGGGGAGGGGAATTTCTCCCTCGCTTACGTGTAAGGGAGGGCAGGGGAGAGGGATCAAATATAAAAAGATAAAAATAAATTATGATTTCTCAGCGATTTTTGGTATAATGCCGATAGCCAAATTTTTGAAACTATACATAATATTAGGGAGTCATTTATCATGAATAATTATTCCAAGAAATGGTGGTGGCTGATTACTCTGAGGGGTATATTCGTTACAATATTCGGCATAGTAGCACTTTTTGCAACGGAGCTCGCTGCGGTCGGAATAGCTCTTTATTTCGGAGTATTTATGATTTTCGGGGGCTTGTCTCTTGTCTGGAGCGCATTTACTACCAGGAAAGTTTTCGATAATTGGAAGTTATGGCTTATAGAAGGTATTATAGATATTTTGTTCGGAATTGTGGTAATAATACTGCCGTCTCTGACTATTAAAGTAGTTATGATCTTCATAGCTCTCTGGGCGCTTGCCATGGGCATCATGCAGCTTCTTGATGCCTACAGAATAAAAACCCATACGGGGCTGCGGATTTTTAACGGTATTATGATGCTGGTGTTCGGCGGACTGCTGCTTTTCAATCCTTTGGCAGGCGCAATAGCCATAACTATTTTAATTGGAATATTTGCAATAGTATTCGGATTGATGAATATAGTGCTCTCATTTAAAATCAAAGACCTTGAGGAGTCTTATCCCGATACTTGAGCATTTAAAATTTCAGCAGTTCCGACCATTTCAGATAAAGTTCCCAGGTGGCTGAAACATCGCGCAGGCAGTATTCTGATATTTCAAGTATTTTCCCGTCATAGTAATAGTCTGCAACCATACTGCCGTCCACTCCTTCCGATTTTGGGGACTTAATACCGAAGGCGCGGGCATAAAAATCGAAATTAAAACGGCGGGTAGCTCCGTAAGCACTGGGCATATAGAAAGTCAGTTCATCTATTAAATCGGTGTGCAGCATGTAATTGAACTTAGTACCCTGCATCAGATCCCTGCTGGGTCTTATACCAAGCAAAGCAGAGCGCAGCATAAGAAAGGGAGCGTCGAAGTTGCGCCCGTTAAATGAAACAAGGTGCAGAGGGTGATATTTTTTGATTATTCCCCAAAAGTCTTCCAGCAGTTTAACTTCACTGGAAAGAATACATGTATCGCCTGTGGAGAGTTTTTTCTCAATACGTTCACCTTCTTCAACCGATTCATCCACTGAAAAAGCTCTTTTCTGACGCATCTTAAATCCTTCGGAGGATTTTTCCATAAGCTGCAGACCAATGCACACAACCTTGGCAGTAATTGGAGTTAGAGCCATCTCGGCTTTTTTCTGATCAATCTCCTCTTCATTTGCAGCACGGCGGATAATATACTCCTGCTGAGATTCTGAAAAAGAATCCCATGGCAGAGGTACCGTTTCAATATCGAAAACAAGAAATAATTCCATTATTTTTTCACTATTTTTTAATAAAATAATCTTTAATATAATGAAAAAGCTTAAATTTTCACATTAATTTCTGTTTTATTTTGAGTATATTCGGAATATGAATTAATTATTGAAGTTATTCTGTTTAATTAATGTCAATTATATAAACCGGTAATATGAAATTTACACTGCCCTTTTCCAAAAGCACAAATGAAACAACATCAAGCGGTCTGAGGCATATCCGCAGGAAATTCAGGCTGTTTCTCTCTATACTTGAGAGTAATAATACCGCATTGAAAACCCTCGGAGATATGGAAGAAAAAGCGCAGGGCAACTACATTTTCGATGTTAATTACCTTCGCAGTGCAGTTTCGGATATTAATTACTGTATGGAGAAAATTACTGATTCTCTCATAGAACTCGGCGGCGAAGATTACATAGAAGTTAAAGAAATATTTGAAAAACTGAGGGCGGAAATAGAAAAAATAATTGAAGATAAACATGAAATCAAAATCACAAAATACACTATTCCCTTTTCAGAAATTGACAGCAGGAGCGCCGAATATGTCGGCAGTAAAAATGCCCAGCTCGGCGAGTTAAAAAAAATCGGCATTCCTACTCCCGGCGGCTTTGCAGTAACTTCATACGCATACAAGCAATTTGTCGAACACAACAATCTTCAGGCTTCCATTTCGGAAATAATAAATGAAGCAAACATTATGGACCTGAAAGATCTTGAACTGCGCCAAAAACAGATAAAGCATTTGATAGACAAAAGCGAAATACCCAAAAAACTTGCCCGTGAAATAACCGAATCATTCAAACAATTGCGCAAAGCCAAACCTTTGGAACTGGTATCTGTTCGTTCTTCGGCTATCGGCGAAGATACCGGACTCAGCTTTGCAGGGCAGTATGCTTCATACCTGAGTGTCCGCGAAGATGATATCCTCGAGCGGTACAAAGATGTGCTTTCAAGTAAATTCACCCCTAAGGCAGTATTTTATTTTCTTTCCCACAGTCTCGTAGAATCCGAGCTTGCCATGAGCGCGGGATTTGTTTCGATGGTTGATTCACGCTCCAGCGGAGTGATTTACACCAAAGACCCAGTTCACCCCGAAGAGGATTATCTAATCATTAATTCCATTTATGGACTTGGCAAATATCTAGTGGACGGTACTATCAATCCTGATGTTTTCATCGTTTATCCAAAAAAAGATTTTATGGTTGAGTCACATATTTCCACGAAAAAAAACAGACTGGTGATGAACAAAGAAGGAGGTGTGTATGACGAAAAAATTCCCCATGAACAGCAGAACAAATCATCACTGGATGTTGAGGAAATAAGTAAACTTGCCGAATATGCCGTTAAAATCGAAAAGCATTACGAAAAGCCTCAGGACATAGAATGGGCAGTGGATTCGTCAGGAAAGATATTTATACTTCAGACAAGACCTTTGCAGCTTATTGCTTCCAAAATAAAAAAAGTGCAATTTGACACTTCACCTTATGAGGTTATTTTAAAAGGCGGTACTACCGTTTGTCCCGGTGCGGGCACCGGTCCTGTCAAACTCGTAAGAACTTCATCCGATTTGGAGAACCTTCCCGAAGATGTCATAATTTACGCAAAAAATCCTTTTCCCGGGCTAATAACGGCAATGGACAAAGCATCTGCTCTTATGACCGAAGTAGGAGGAATAGCCAGCCACATGGCAACCATTGCCCGTGAGTACAGAATTCCGACAATTGTCGGAATAGAAAACAAAGCGGATATTCAGGACAGAATGCCTCTAACGGTTGATGCTTCTAACTGTATGGTTTTCAAAGGTTACCACCCCAGAATGGCAGAAGCCTTTCGTCCCGAATATGATCTTTTCATTGATGATCCTATTTATGAACTGCTTGACCGTGCTTTGGAAAAAATCTCTCCTTTGAATCTGATTAATACTTCAGCCCCGTTGTTTACTCCCGGTAATATAAAAACATACCACGATATTACCCGATATGCCCACCAAAGAGCAATAGAAGAAATGTTTCGCGAGGCAACCGAAATAGATGAAAAAGAAAGAATAGGAATACATCTTAAAACAGATATCCCGCTCGAGGTCGAAATAATCAATATCGATAAAAATGTTGTTCTGCCTGATAAAAGCAAGGTCATTTCCGAAGATAAGATTTTTTCAGAGCCTATGCAAAGCTTTTGGCAGGGTATTAAAACAGAAGGCTGGCCCCGCTCCGTAGCGCCGAGGCAGATGAAAGCTCTTGCCTCTATTTCATCGTCGCCGGAAGGCAGCGAGCAGAAAATGAAAAAAATGTTCTCCAAAAAAAGTTTTGCCATCCTCGGAAAAGAGTTTATGATTTTAAACTTAAAGATGGGATATCACTTTGCGACAATTGAGGCAATGGCAACAGAACAACCGAATAAAAATTATGTGAAGCTGCTTTTCAAAGACGGCGGAGCAGAATATGCACGTAGAAAAAGGCGGGTGTGCCTGCTGGCGGGTATCCTTGCCAAAGCCGGGTTTGAAAACAACAGCACAGGAGATTTTCTGGATGCCGAACTGACTTATGATTCAAAACGCTCCATTCTGCAAAAACTGTATATAATAGGCCGGCTCTCCATGATGACAAAACAGCTCGACATGGCTCTTCAAAACGATTCCATAACAGAATGGTATAAAAAGGAGTTTACGGAAAGACTCGGGCTCATATAAGCTGATTTATATCGAAAGTTTCAGTCCAAGCCTGCCCCACCATGAATAAAATTCCTGCTGCATTATCTGGCTGGGTTTTCCGAGATAAAACTTCAGCGGAGCATTTGTAAGGTTAATCACATCAACAAAAACTTTTAGATTTGGAGTAATGCTGTAATTCGCCGTAAAGTCCAGATGCCATGATTCATCATAAAAAACGTCAAGGTCTTTATCGGCGCCGAGTTCATAAAGGAAAGCATCGTGGAAATTTGCTGAAAGCTTTGCATAGATATTTTCGTTCTCAAAGAAAAGTGCAATATTTGCAGCGTGCTTTGCCTGACCGGGCAGCGTAACTTTCTCACGATCGCCGGTTGCATCATAAAGCTGAAAATTCTCATCATTAAATATCACAACTGCATCGGCATTGTTTGCAGGAATACGCTCGCCTATGAATGCTTCGGAGTGAGTGAATGTATAGTTAGAATAAATGCCGAAATCAGCAAAAAATCCCGGTAGGAAGTCCAGTTTATACTGCACCTGCACTTCCGCCCCGTAAACGAAAGCTTCGATGCCGTTAACAGCCTGCTCTATTTCAACCAATCCATAAGCACTTACGTCTTCACCTTCGTGTGCAAATCTTTTATAATAAAAAATAAAGTCGTCAATTTTTTTATAGAAAAGACCTCCCTGCAAAAGTCCTCCGTTTAAAAAGTATCTTTCAGCCAGCAGATCAATATTCATCGAAGAGGGGAATTTCAAATCGGGATTGCCGTATTTTACTTCTTCGCGGTCCTGCTCGCGGTAAGGGATAACATCTTCAAAATTGGGACGTGCATAAGAATAAGTAATAGCCGCTCTTAAGTTAAAATTGTCATTAATAGTATATTTGGTTTGAAACTGAGGCAAAATAAACTCATGTGTTCTTTTGTCCTTCAATGTATCTATATCCTGAAATTTTCCTCTTTCGTTAGTTATCACGTGTCTTCCTTCATATTCGATATTGGTTACTTCGTAGCGGATGCCCCCGAGCAGCATGAGATTTCCTATATCATGTCTAGCCATTAAGTATCCTGCGTAAATGTCTTCATAAGCCTGATAATCTTCGGCGTAAGTTCTCATTTTTGAGTCGGTTCTCTGTATTATAAAAAATTCCTGATAGTGCTTGAAGAAACTGTGCATCAGCTCCGGGTCGGGCATATAATCAACTACGTAGCCGTGGTCGAGCAGGTTGTTGTCAGAGAAATCGCCGGAAACAGTAGTTAAGACAAGCTCGGGACCTTCGCCGGGGTATGTCTTTGACTTTGGTATATAAGCGCTGTATTCGGTAGCCGTAACGTCTCTGCTCTTATTTTTTGAGCGCACTTTGCTGCCGAACTTGATATATCCCTCATTATCTCCGTTAAGGCTGTATGGTATTTTAAAGTTTATTTTTCCGGTTAGATTTCTGTCTTTAATTACGGCATCTTCAAAAATAAGCGCCTCGAATTCATATTTGTCGTAATCATCTGCATATATTGCATCTTCGGGAGTCGGAAAAGTTGCTTTAGGATAATCGGGGTCTGACATATCGAATTTAATGTCGATTGCCTGCCCCCAGTTTTCAAAGCGGGCTTCGAGGTAATCAGGCATTTTTTCCGTAGCATATCCGTATGCACCTTCATAATCGAGTTCTATTCCGAAATATTTATGCTCTCCGCCGATGTTCAAAGTGCTTATTTCCTGCTCCTGAAGTCTTTCTCTTACGTCATGCTCTATGCCGCCGTAATCATAAAAATTATATGTAAAGGCATCGTCTAATGTGTAAATTTTTCTTCTGCGTATTTCTTCGTCTGTAAAGCTGTTGTACATTGCTCTGAGATAAACAGTATGATTAGGATTGAACTGATAGTCGAGCGTGGTGCTTATGCCTGTACGTGCGCGAGTGATATCGTAGTGGCGAAGTTCAGCTTCACGATACTGCACGTGATAGTTTTCTTTTCCCGTATCTGTTATGAATGTGCTTTTTAAATATTTGAACTCCATATTATCAGAACCTTGATTGTTTACGTAATAGCTGCCGTTTACGTTAAATCCGAATTTTTCATACCTCTGTCCGTATGCAAACTGCGCCTGATAGTTATCGCTGCTTCTCAGATTATTGTATCCTCCTGCAATAGTTGCGTTTATTTTCGGCACGAGGGTCGCAGCTTTTTTTGTAATGATATTCACGGTTCCGCCTATTCCGTCAGCGTCCATGTCGGGGGTTAATACTTTTGAAACTTCAATGAATTCAATCTGATCGGCAGAGATAATATCCATGCCTACATAACGCACATCCCCTTCAGGAGACGGTATCTGCTCGCCGTTTATATTGAAATTTGTAAGTTCGGGGGGAGTGCCGCGAAGCTGTACGTATCTGCCTTCGCCCTGATCCCTTTGAAGAGTAATGCCGGGGATTCTCTGCATGGCTTCTGCGGCGTTCAGGTCGGGAAATTCTTCAATCTGCTCTGCTGAGACAACATTTTTAATGTTAACTGCTCTTTTCTGCTCGATGAATGCCTTTACCTGCCCCTGCGATTCGCCGATAACTTCTACTTCGTCCATTTGCGCCGCATCGGTGATAAGTTCTAACGTATATTCCGGATTTCTCTTTTCTAAGAAATTATGCTCAAGCGAAAGAGGTTTATAGCCTATATAAGTAACTTTCAGGGTAATTTTTCTGTAGTCAATATTATCAATGATAAACTTTCCTTCCTTGTTGGTTACAGCGCCGTAGCGGGTGCCTTCCAGCGTTACAGTAGCTCCGGGAAGCGGATCGCCGGTTTCTTTGTCAAGCACGATGCCTTTTATTCTGTAATTCTGGCTGAAGGCAATGCTGAAGGAAAATGCAGCAAAGATTGAGACTGCAAGAAATGTTCTGAAAATACTAATGTTTTTCATGATATATCCGTAATATTTATTTAAAATTTCATGTTTTTTTTACGTGCTGTTGATAACTTGTTTTAGTAATTCAGGTGTTCATCTGTTTATTTTTGATCCCTCCCCAGCCCTCCCTTACAAGTAAGGGAGGGAGCAGTATATTTAAAGCCCCCTTATTTATAAGGGGGTTGGGGGGATCCTAATACTTGAGCTTCCGGCATTCCGCTCCGATCCAGCCGGAATGACATCTTTGAGAATCTCAAATAATCATCCCCTTGCAACTCATTCCCAAACTCCGATTTGGGAATGTACATATCATGCAAAACTCTGTTTTGCACTAACTCAAAAATAATCATGCTTTTATGTGTTTTTTCCTTAATTATGGGCGTTTCTTCTGTTTATTTTTGCCCCACCCTGACCCTCCCCAAAGGGAGGGAAATCAACGATCTTGCTCCCTCCCCTTGGGGAGGGCCGGGGTGGGGTCCCTTCCGGTTTCATTTACATTACTTTATTTTTCTCTACGATTTTGCCAAATCTAACAAAATAATCATTCCCTTGAGTGTTTTTTCCGTAATCATGGATGTTTCATCTGATTATTTTAGCCTCACCCTGACCCTCCCCAAAGGGAGGGAAATCAACGATCTTGCTCCCTCCCCTTGG
>CAZOBD010000143.1:0-10126 GCA_964577665.1 uncultured Hyphomicrobiales bacterium | reverse complement strand
GAAAGTGCTTTCTCAAGCGCAGCTTAGGAAAGAGGAGTAAAGGAAAGTGCTTTCTCAAGCGCAGCTTAGGAAAGAGGAGTAAAGGAAAGTGCTTTCTTAAGCGCAGCTTAGGAAAGAGGAGTAAAAGAAAGTGCTTCCCCAAGCGCAGCTTAGGAAAGAGGAGTAAAGGAAAGTGCTTTCCCAAGCGCAGCTTAGGAAAGAGGAGTAAAGGAAAGTGCTTTCTCAAGCACAGCTTAGGAAAGAGAAAAGAAAGTAATGAATATGGGTCGCTTAAAAAGAAGATATCATAGGAGCGATGCCGAACTGGCATTGTTCGCTAAAAAATTGGAATCGTTCATGACGCGGGATGCTCTAGAATTTGCCGCGCGGGGAATAGATGCCGCCGATATTGCAGCGCTTGCCGCCAAAAGAGAAGCGTTCGAAGCATATCCGACAGATGCGGAATACCGGGGATTAAGGACAGTTGCACGGGAGGATAAGTCCGTTGCACGAAAGGCTTTGCTCGATGCCGTGAGAAATATAAGCGACAGAGCTTTGCTAAAATGGGGAGCGGCTTCGATTAAGTATAACAGCTTTGGCGTAAAGGGATTAGTGCGATTCAGAGACATAGATTTGCTGTTCACATCGAGAAGAACGGCGCGCCTCGGGACAAAATATCTAACGGAATTGGCAGATGAAGGCTTAACTCAGACGATGATTGATGATTTAACGGCGTTTGCAGACGAATTTGAGGAAAAAATGCACGCGGTTAGGGACGCCGCCGCCGAACGGGACTTGGTAACGCGGGAACGAATAACCGCCGCCAACGAACTTTCGGCATTAACGGGGGAATATTGCGAAGCCGGCAAAACAATTTGGAAATATGTAAGCGAAGCAAAGTACAATGATTACGTGATTTACAGCGACGGGGGAGGAAAACAATCATAAGTAATCAGCAAATAAACTTTTCAATAAATTTTTTCTGCTGTTCATAAGTACCGACCAAAAGCAATTCGGAATTGGCAGGAAAGGGTTCTTGTGGATTTGGATTTGCTTCCAGCCTGCCTTCTTTTTTTATTCCTGCCACACTGCATCCGGTTTCCTGTCTGATATTTGATTGGATAAGATTCAGCCCTGCAAGTTTAGCGGGGGTGGTTACCTGAAAAATATCAATGCCTTCGCTGAGCATAAGAATCCTTTCCTGCCGAATGTAATTAAAGACGGCATTGGCAGTTATGGTCGGGTAAGAAATGATGATATCCGCTCCGGCGCGGTGGAGAGTGGAGATGTTTCTGTCTGAATTTGCCCTGCAGATAATTTGAATATCAGGTCTTAGACGGCGGCAGTAAATGGTAAGATAGATATTCATTGCGTCGTCATTTGTAGAAATAATAACGGAATTGGCAGTAACTAATCCCGCTTTTTCAAGAGTCTGTATGTCTGCGGCATTTCCTTGAATTGTTTTTTCGGGGAAGGCAATATTATTTTCATCTTTTTCAACAAAAATATAATCTATACCCCTGCTTTTTAAAATATTTGCCGCAGATACCCCCACCCTGCCGCTGCCGATAATGACAACAGGATGCGGACTTACCTGAAAGATTACGAACATCTCGTCATAATTTTCAATTTGTTTTTCAGTGCCTGCAATTACTAAAACAGTTGATTTATTAATCACATAATCTGGTTTTGGAGTGATGAAATCGCCGTGTTCCCAAAAGCCTATTACATTAATGCCGATTTTCCTGCGAAGCTCCAGTTCTAAAAGTGTTTTGCCTTCAAGCGGCGTTCCCAGAGCGGGGGCTTCGGCAATGACAAGATTCTCAAATGTTCCTATCCTGCTGGCAGCCGCGTCGCTGCCAATGGTTCTGCGGGCAATTGACTCGCCTATCATTTTTCTGGGTTCCATTACGTAACTGCTGCCGGCAAGGTCTAAAATATCAACCGAATCATTTGAATTTGCAGTAGTTATTATAGGTACATTTTCTGAATACTCTCTAACTGTATAAGCAATGTTTGTATTCATCTGGTCGGAATTATCTGCAAAAACAAGAGAAGCATCCCCCACCCTCATTTTTTTATAGGTTTCAGGGTCGTCTAAGCTTCCGAGAGCAACACGATAACCCTGATCGTAAAGCTCCAAAGCTGCTGAAAGCTCAGGAACAACGATTACGTATTCTTTGTTATAATATTTCAGTTTTTCAATCAGGGCTTTGGATATATCTGTAAAAGCAGTAATAATAACGTGATTTTGGATGTCTTTTGGCAGTTTTACAGGCGCTCGCGCTTTGTTTTGAGCTTCTATCCATGGGGCGTAAAAAAACTGAATGAAAGTAAAAGGAAGCAGCACAAGAAGGAAAAGAACTCCCGAAAGCAGGACTATTATCGAGAAAAAGCGTCCCAAATCACTGTGGAAAGTTATATCTCCGAATCCGAGGGTGGACATAACCGTAAGTGTCCAATAAAAGCCAGTTACCCAGCTGTGGTTCTGGTTTTCCGATTCCATAATGTAATGAAAAACAATACTATAAGTACTTATCATTAACACTAAAAAAATCAGAAAGATAAGCAGATATTTAATGTTCCGCTCGGCACTGCGGTTTTGAAAGAAGTAAGCAAGCTGTGAACTGATGAGTTTCATAGCAAAGTGCATTTCGGTTTAAACCTTCCGAAGATTACAAACCTTCGGAAGGTTGTGTAAAAAAGTTGTACTATTCTTTATCCTCGCCGTTTTCTGCAATAAAAAGCGCCTCAACAAATGAAACCGGATCGAACACCTGCAAGTCGTCAATTTTTTCGCCGACGCCTATGTAGCGGACAGGTATTTTCAGTTCTGCGGCTATGGGAATTACCACTCCGCCTTTTGCAGTGCCGTCCAGTTTCGTAAGCACTATACCGGTAATCCGGGCAGCTTTAATAAATTCTTTCGCCTGTATAATGGCGTTTTGCCCGGTTGTTGCATCCAAAACAAGGAAAACTTCATCGGGCGCTCCTTCTTTCTGCTTGTTCATAACTCGGTAGATTTTCTCCAGCTCACGCATAAGATTTGCCTTGTTGTGGAGCCTTCCGGCTGTGTCGATTATCACAACATCATTGTTTCTTGAAAGAGCGGCTTTTACCGTGTCGAAAGCAACAGAAGCCGGATCCGCGCCCTGTTTCTGCTGAATGACAGGCACTCCAGCCCGCTCTGCCCATACTTCAAGCTGCTCGTTGGCGGCAGCCCGGAAAGTATCGGCAGCTCCTATCAGCACAGACCTGCCTGCGTTTTTGTAATTGTATGCCAGCTTTCCGATAGTTGTCGTTTTGCCTACCCCGTTTACCCCGATAACCATTATTGTATGCGGCTTTTTTGCCTCATCTACGTAGTAGCTCGCATCATTGTCAGAAGAAGGCGATTTTATTAGAAGCTTCTGTATCTCCTCTTTCAAAATTTTATAAAGGTCTTCGGAATTCTCATGCCCTTCTTTTTTCACTCTTTCCCGAAGGCTGTCAACAATCTTTTCGGTGGTGTCTATGCCTATATCCGTTGAAATAAGGATATCCTCAATATCCATCAGCAGGTCCTCGTCAATTTTCCTGCCTGCCCCAAGAACTGAATTGATTTTATCCGAAAAAGATTTCCTTGTTTTTTCCAGCCCGTCCTTTAGCTTGTCAAAGCTAAGGGCTTCACCCGCCGATTTCACGGCAGAATCGACACTTTTCTTAATCTTATCAAAAAATCCCATAACTTACTTTTTTTTAGTTTTACTTTGTTTATTTCAAATTTATATGCCCCGAACGGGCTGTTTCAAAAAGCCCTTAACATGTCATTCCGAACTTGCTTACGAGCCATTTAGGCGTTTCAAAAATAAAATGAATACCCTTGTCAAGTTGGTAAAGACATATTTTTTTCTTTTCACATAGCCTCGGAACTTGGAAGGGTACAAAAAAAAATCTGTTTTTCAAAATACACATTCCATAAAAAACAAATATAATCAATGAATTAGGATATTGACAGGAAATTTTTGAGAAGTATTGCAAATAATTTAAGTAATAACTGCTTCGACATTTTAGCCGGGATTTTTCAGATTCATAAAGAAATAAGCTGCAGCCTAAAATATTATTCTCCGAGCAAAGATCTAACAACATCGAGCAGTTCCCCTATCTGAGGTTTTGTCAGTTGAGCATCCGCCCCTACGGATTTACCCTTGTGGAGAACGTCTTGATTAATCAGTGATGAAAATATCACAACAGGCAGGGATGAAAGATATTGATTGGATTTTATTTGTTTTATAAGAGAATAGCCGTCCATACGGGGCATTTCAATATCAGTGATAATAACATCGACAAAATCTTTAATGTCGGCTCCGGCGGCGGCTTTTTCGGCTATGTTTTCCAGCTCTTGCCAGGCTTCTAAACCATCGTTGAAAGACTGTATTTCAAAACCGGCGCTTTTAAGCCTGCCGGTAATCATTCTGCGGATAGTCGCCGAATCCTCGGCTGTTATTGCCTTTGGTTTTCCTGTCATCTTATGGGCAGGGCTTCTTATGTCTATTGCGCTTTTAGGATCGATTTCAGCAACAATTTTTTCAATATCTATCATCAAAATATTTTTATTCTCAAATTTAATAATGCCAATAATTGAAGACCTCTCGGAGTCGAAGTCCTGCAGAGCCTCCGGGGAATCTATCTGCCCCCAGGAAATTCGATGAATGCGGTTTACTTCATTTACGATAAAGCCGCAGCGAATTTTGTTGAACTCCGTAATAATCATCTTCCGGCTTTCTTCTTTATTTTCTATACCGTAAAGGTAATTTGAAAGGTCGAGTGCGGGTATCAAAGAATCTCTCAGGCTGAACACACCGAGAACACCTTCATGCAGGCTGGGCAGCTTTGTTAGCTCAGGCATCCTTATTATTTCCCTTACCTTTGCCACGTTAATACCAAAAGACTGAGTAACTTCCGAGCCGTTTTTGCCGGGAAATTTCAAAATAAATTCCACTATTTCCAATTCATTAGTGCCTGATTCCAGAAGAATATTCGTCTGTGATCCCATAGCTGTCCCTTTATCTCATTTTGCAATTATATTATTCAAAAGTAATATTCGGCAATAAGAGCCTTTACTTAACATAATTTACATTATTTTAAGGAAAAATGAAAATATTTTTTAGGAAAGAAAAGCAGCTAAGAACCTTTCATCTTGTAATTTTTATAAGTATTCAGTAAAATACCTATAAAAGCAAGATTCAGCAAAAGCGAGGTACCGCCGTAGCTTAAAAAAGGCAGAGGTATTCCCATTACGGGAGCAAGCCCGATAGCCATTCCAATATTTATAAGAGTGTGGTAGAAAAATATGGATGCAATGCCAAAGCATGCGAGACTGAGAAATTTATTGTCGGTGACGGATGCAGCCCGCAGCGCCTTGTATGCAATCCCAAACAAAAGGACAATAACAAGTGTACCCCCGATAAAGCCAAATTCTTCAGTAGGCACACAGTAAATAAAATCTGTCCACTGCTTAGGTATATAACGAAGCTGAGTCTGCGTACCCTGTAAAAATCCTTTGCCTGCAAAACCGCCGCTCCCGACTGCAAGTATTGACTGGATAACGTTATAGCCCTTACCCCTCGGGTCGCTGCCGGGGTTCAGGAAGGTTTCGATTCTGCTTACTTGATGCGGCATCAGATTTTCTATTAAAAGGGGGCTGAAATATCCTACAACTATGAATATAGCAATAACTGAAAGAGTAATGGAGATTTTTCGTCTGAAAAACGCCGCAGTGATTGAAAAGACGGAAACCGAAGCAATAAACTGAGGAGTACCCATAAGGGACAGCAAGATTAGTACAGGCAGACTGATTACAAAATAAAGGATAAAAAGGTCAAAACCAGCCCAGAATAATATTCCTAAAAGAAGCGCTCCGAAAACAGACGCAGAACCTATATCCGGCTGCAGGGCTATTAAGCCGACAGGAATAATTACTACACCGCTGACTATAAGAAAATCACGAAGTGTTCTCACATCAGCCCCTTTTTCAGACAGATACCGTGCAAGAAAAAGCAATGTGGCAAGCTTCGCAAACTCAGAGGGCTGGAAACTGAGCGAACCTAAAGAGAGCCAGCCTTTCGTGCCTGCTATTTTTACTCCGAAAATCAATACTGCTATCAGAAAAATTATGCTGAGACCATACAGGGGCAGTGCCGAAGCTTTTATCCATTTTGACGGAAGATACATGATAACAATAGCCGCAGGAAGCCCCATACCGGCAAAAACAAGCTGCTTGAAAAAGAAAGAACTCATGCCGCTGTCGTAAGTAGCGCTGTAGATGGAAAGCAATCCAACAGTTACTAAAAGAACCGACATTAAAAAAGTTGACCAGTCAAAATAGTAACCTGCCTGCTTTTCCAGCGATATGTTGTATGTGTCTTTTCTTGACATTATCTTTAAGTTAAAAACTTAGTTAATCCATAATATCTGTTATTCTGAATCTGCTTTGGAATATTTATATCTTATTTCATCTGTTTATTTTCAACTTGAACCCCACCCTGACCCTCCCCAAGGGGAGGGAATTCAAGAACTTAGCCCCTTATTTATAAGGGGATTGGGGGATCTCTTCAAAAATAATCATTTCCTTGGGTGTTTTTTCTATATCATGGACGTTTCATCTGTTTATTTTTTCTTTCTGCAATAAATTCTAATAATTGTCATTCCGCACTTGATGCGGAATCTCACGGATGAATAATCCCTCCCCAAGAGGTGAAAAAGGGGTGTGTTCCACATAACGTGAGATTCCGGCATTACGCTTCGCTCCAGCCGGAATGACAGTCTTGAAAAACTTAAATAATCATCCGCTTGTATGATTTTCAAAATCATGGATGTTTCATCTGTTTATTTTTACTTTGCGCTTCAGATGTCCAGCATCTGGCAGATGTTGGACATCTTTTTCCTTCAACTGCTATGTCATTGCGAGGAGCGAAGTGACGAAGCAATCTCTAAGATACTATATATACTGAGATTGCTTCGCTCTGCTCGCAATGACGAAACATATTTTAAAATAATCATGCCCTTATGTGATTTTTCTTAATCATGGACGTTTCATCTGTTTAAAATTTCGATTTAAATCATTTCTTTGTGTGTTTTCCTTTATCATGGTTGTTTCATCTGTTTATTTTTTCTTTCTGCAATAAATTCTAATAATTGTCATTCCGCACTTGATACGGAATCTCACCTTTGGGGTTTTCAGATGGACTCCACTTTTAAAGTGGAGTCCATCTACTGAATAATCATCCCCTTATGTGTTTTCCGTAATCATGTCCGTTTCATCTGAAGTGCAGCCTTAAAAGTAAATTTCATAAATAATTGCAACTTTAAGTACACTTAAGAAAACAAAAATAAGAATGTTCTTTGATGCCGCAAAATAATTTGTTCACTTCTGCTGTTTCTGTAAATATTTTTTTATCATCTCATCATTAACACCACTGTTTTTAATGATTTCGGAATAGAACAAGCCGCTTTTACGAATAGTACGCTCTTTTGTAGCCGGATCAACTGCTATCAGTCCGAATTTCGGCTCCATACCTTCCATCCATTCAAAATTGTCAAGCAGGCTCCAGTGATAATAACGCTGTACATCCACTCCCTTCGCAATAAGTTTTTCAATCTTTTTCAGATGAGAATATATATAGAAGAGCCTGTTAGAATCCCGGCTGTCAGCTATTCCGTTTTCAGTTATAAAAATAGGTAGTTTATATTTTTTATACATTTTTCTGGCAATTTTATATAACCCCTTAGGATAAATCTCCCAGCCCATATCTGAAGCGGAATTGTGATGTACTGCTTCCGGTCTTCCGAAAAATGTGCTCGGATTTAGGATAAAACTGACCACATCGCGTGTATAATAATTAATGCCGTAATAGTCGCAGTATCGGTTATATTTCCCGAGGAGCTTTCTGAAACCGGAAAAGGTACGCGTCATTCCTTTTATCAAGCCGATATTTAAAAATCCCTGAAACCAATAGTCAAAATTTCGTGTTATCAAGCGGTCAAAAGGAGTGAGCATCTTTGGTTTGAATACTCTGAGATGAATGGCGAAACCGGCTTTTGTGTCGAGATGCCCGAGACTTTTGCGCACTTCGTGTATTTTTGAATATGCCTCTACATGAGCGCGGATAATGTTGTTAGCACCCGTGAAATACTTCCCGAGCTGGTACTGCTCTCCGGGAGGCCAGACACCGTGAATATATCCGGCAAAAAGATATGTATTAGGCTCGTTGAAAGTGCACCAGTCAGAAACCAGATTACCCATATGCCGGGTAACAAACTCTGTATATTCGATGAAATACTTAATTGTTTCAGGATTGAGCCAGCCGCCGCTGTCTTCTATCCAAAGAGGATTGGAAAAATGATGCAGCGTAACGAAAGGCTTTATGCCGGCATTTACAAGCTTCTCTGCTTCATCTATGTAATGATTGAGAGCGTGACGGTTTAAAATGCCTTTCTGCGGTGCTATTCTCGACCATTCTATACTGAAGCGGTGTGTCTGCATATTGAGTTGTTTCTGCAGCGCAATGTCTTCATCCACGCGGTTGTAATGGTCGCAGGTATCGTCAGATACAGTGCCGTCCTTAGTATGCCGCTCTTTCGACCACCGGTACCAGCTGTTGTTTTTATCCCCGCTTTCTATCTGAGTTGCCGAAGTGGCGCTGCCCATCAGAAAATACTCCGGCAGTTTTATTGGCTCTATCTTCATTATTTCCGCTGCGGATACTTTTCACCGACTTAATTTTTTCAAATCTTTAAAATTAAAAAGAAAAATCTATTCGGGCAAATAAAAAGAAAAGACTCCGTCTTAAATAGAATGCGAAATAATGAGTTCTAACAAAAAAACATTATATTCTACTCATAATCAGGTATTTCTTCCAGAAATACAGTTTTTTTATTCACGTAATCGGGTTCAATGCAGTAATGAACAAGCCCGTTTGAAACAATTAAATACTTTACGAGTATTTCTTTGTTGTAAATGCTTATCTGTCGGAAAGTTTCTTTTGAAATTTTTACTTCCGGGGATTTAAATTCTATCAAAATATGAGGATTGCCGCGGCGGTCGAAAACTGCGGCGTCATACCTGTACACTTTTATACCGGTTTTTATCTGAGCTTCTGTCTTAATTAGTCCCGCAGGATATTTTTTTTCTTTTACAAGATAGCGGATAAAATTCTGCCTGACCCATTCCTCGGGCGTAACGGCAATATATTTCCTTCTGATTTCGTCAAAAATACAATCTTTGCCGTCAATCTTTTTAAATATGAAATCATATTGCGGCAGATTTAAGGATGGGAGCGTTTTCATCATTGCTTAAATAACTAAATCATTTTCTTGCTATTATCCACGTAACAATAAGGTTTTCGCCGTCGTTATCCAAAGCGATTTTTTCTAACGGCGTGCCGGGTATCACAGGTTCGAAACGGAGGTTTTTGTTTATCATAAGGTCAACTGCCTGACCGTTCCCCCATCCTTCGCATTGAAAGACCTCAGAAAACTTTTCAAACAGTATTTTTAAGCCGTCGGGTGTAAACCGCCAGAAATCTTCGGGCTCTTTATGCACGGGATTCATCAGGCATGTAGTTACGATTGCCCAGCCTCCGGTTTTTAAAACTCTGAAAATCTCTTCCGCAGCTATGAATGGGTGGCGGACATGCTCAATCACCTGATCTGCAAGGAAAAAATCGAAAGAATTATCAGGGTAAGGCAGACTGTGGATGTCAACTGCGGGATAACGGGCGTCAGTTATTTCCGAATCCGGGTGGAAAAGCCCGGCTATAAAACCAGTGCCGCTTACGCAGAGGACTTTACCCTTTCTTTCGGTTCGAAAAAATTCGCTTATGCGTCTATACATTCGATATCGTGTAAGATGTATCATTTAAATCTGTTTTTCATTTGTTTATTTTAATTTCCGGTTCAGATGTCCAACATCTGCCAGATGTCGGACATCTTTTTCATCCATACTGTTCGTCCACTCCCCAAGAGGGGATAAAGGGGTGTGTTCCTCATCCGTGAGGTTCTGAAACAATACTGAAACAAGCTTTCGGCACAGAGACAGAATGACATTTCGCTTCTCATTCCCAAACTCCGATTTGGGAATGTGCTTTTCTTTCAAAACTCTGTTTTG
>CAZOBD010000142.1:0-10179 GCA_964577665.1 uncultured Hyphomicrobiales bacterium | reverse complement strand
TAGAGCTGGTGCGCTTCCCATGCGCTTTGCGCTTGCTTTTTGACAGGAACTTCCGGTAAAAAGATAAAAAAAATCCCGGTTAAAAAATCCGGGATTTTAAATATTATTCTTTAAAAATAGAAAAAGATACTGCTGCACAGGTCGATTATTCTTCGTCTTCTGCTTCTTCAGCTTCAGCGGCGGCTTCGGCAGCTTCAGCTTCGGCAGCTTCAGCGGCTTCTTCGGCGGCTGTTTTTACAATTCTTGGCGGTACCACCGATACAATAACGGATTCGCTTGAAGCAAGAATTTCAACGTTTTCCAATTCAATTTCTTTTAGGTATATAGAATTGCCGATATTCAGATGTGAAATATCTACTTCAATAACGTTCGGCAGGTCTTTGGGCATACATTCCACAAGGACTTTGTGCAGGGAGTGCTGTATGACGCCTCCGTCCTTTACGCCGGCAGGTGTTCCCTTAAGAATAATCGGTATTTCAAATGTCATCTTAAAGCCGCGTCGAATTCCGAGCATGTCAAAGTGAGTTATTTGGTCTGTAATCGGATCGAAATCTACATCCTTTAAAATGCATTCGCGGGGTTTATCTTCGCCTTCAATGAAAAGATCTACTATTTTCATCTCTGAAGTGTAAACAACAGATCTCAGCGCAAGCGGACTTGTAACAATAGGAATCGAAATATTCTTCCATTCTTCACTGCCGCCGTCTTGCTTCTTGACTTCTTTCAGATAGAAAACGCCGGGCACCATTCCTTCCCGTCTGTGTTTTTTAGACTGCTGTTTTCCTGTTTCTCTTTTTTGTACTTTCAGTTGAATCTGATTCTCATTCATCATTTTACCTTTGTAAATTGTATTCGATTATTTTTTTAAATTTATCTTTCAATTTCAAATAAAGAACTGATGGAACGGTTGTCATGAGTTCTGATAATTGCCTCAGCCAGAAGATCATTGACGGATACGGCTTCTATCTTCGGATGCGGCTCCTGAAGAGGGATAGTGTCCGTTACAAAAAGTCTTTCAAGGGCATCGGAGTTTATCACTTTTTCTATGGCTTTTCCCGAAAGGACGGGATGCACACATACTCCGTAAACAACTCTCGCTCCGTTTTCTTTCAATGCCTTAGCACAGTTTAAAAAAGTAGTGCCGGTGTCAATCATGTCGTCAACGATTATCACGTCTTTTTCGTTTACATCGCCTATTATATTCATAATTTCTGCTTCATTGTGGATGGGTCTTCGCTTATCGACCAGAACAAATCCTCCGTCGAGTCTTTTTGCATAAGCTCTGGCTGTTTTAGCTCCTCCGACATCCGGCGAAGCAACAACTATATTGTCAAGTCCGAGCTTCTTCACGGCTCGGATAAGCACAGGCGAAGCATAAAGGTGATCCATGGGGATATCGAAAAATCCCTGAATCTGGCTTGAGTGCAGGTCGATAGTTATTATCCTGTCTGCTCCTGCACGACTCAGCAAATTGGCAATAAGCTTTGCTGTGATAGATACCCGGGGCTGATCTTTCCTGTCCTGACGTGCATAGCCGAAATAAGGAATTACCGCAGCTACTTTTCTGGCAGATGCTCTTTTTGCCGCATCTATCAGAATCAGCAGTTCCATTAGATTTTCTGCGGGAGCGAATGTCGATTGTATAATGAACAGTTCGTCGCCGCGGATATTCTCTTCGTATTTTGTCCAAATCTCTCCGTCGGCAAAATTGTGTATAGTTACAGGCGACAGCTTTATCCCAAGCTTGTCGGCTACTTTTTTTGCCAGTGCAGGATTGGATCTTCCGCTTGTTACTTTAAATTCCGGCATTTTGTTTTTCAAATATTTTTTTTAAAAAAAAACATAAAAAGCAGGGATGGCAGGATTCGAACCTGCGAATGTCGCCTCCAAAGGGCGATGCCTTACCACTTGGCTACATCCCTGTACCTGAACTTTTTCAGAACTACAAAGTTAAGATTTTTTTTAAAGATTTACAAATATAAGTGATAATTTTTATTAAGAATTATTTGTAGAGATATATTCTTCATTGTTTCCTTAGAAATTTCTGATGTTTTTTCAAAAAAAACAGAAATAATCATTTCCTTCAGTGAAATTTTTTAATCTTAAATGTTTCATCTGTTTATTTTAAGCCCCACCCTAACTCTCCCCAAAGGGAGGGAATTCAATGATATTGCTCCCTCCCCTTGGGGAGGGCTGGGGTGGGGTCTCTTACGGTTTTTCATTTACATTACGTTTATTTCTTCAATATATGGCAAATCTACCAAAAATAATCATCCCCCTGGGTGTTTATCCTTAATCATGTATGTTTCATCTGTTTGTTTTTACTTTTCGATTCAGATGTCTAACATCTGACAGATGTTGGACATTTTTTCCATCCTGTTTCGTCATTGCGAGGAGCGAAGAGACGAAGCAATCTCCAACCTTATGCATTTTTCTTTGAGATTGCTTCGCGTTGCTCGCAATGACATTGATTTCAAAAATAATTATCCCCTTGAGTGATTTTCACAAATCACGGAAGTTTTATCTTATTTTTTTGCATACTCAATCGGATCTTTCCTCCCAGCTTCTGTAAAACCTCGCATGCGAAGAGCGCAGGAATCGCACTCTCCGCAGGCTTTTTCGCTGTTATTATAGCAGCTCCATGTAAGTTCAAAAGGCACTCCGAGAGAAAAACCTTCGCTGACGATATCTGCCTTTGTCATTTTTATCAGAGGCGTTTTTATTTGGATATTAGTTTTTGGCTTTGTGCCGAGATTTACTGCTCTTTGAAAAGCATCGAAAAATTCTTCCCTGCAGTCGGGATAGCCGCTGCTGTCCGCTTCGCTGGCTCCCGTAAACACGGCTGAAGCTCCAATCACTTCTGCCCAGCTTGCAGTAATTGCAAGAATATTACCATTGCGAAACGGCACATAACTTGCCGGTATCTCTGTTGAACTCAAATCTGCTATGCTCACTTCTATTTTAGGGTCGGTAAGTGATGATGCCCCAATCTGAGAAAGATAGCCTATATCGACAATCAATCTTTCTTTGATCTCGTAAAAATCACATATCTGATTGAAAGCCGTCAGCTCCCTTTTTTCGGTTCTCTGTCCGTAATTTAAATGCAGGGCAGATGCAGAATAACCCTGTTTTACTGCAATTGCCGTACAGAGAGCCGAATCCATGCCGCCGCTTAAAGTAATAACTGCTTTTTTCATAATTTTTTCTTATTTTTAAGCATAAAATAAGTAATAGTATTGAATATTACAAGCGAAATCCTATTCGGTTTTCTTTACATCTTTCGCTAACAAGAAAATGATGTAACCGGCAGCTTCCTGATTATGAATTTAATGCAATGCAACAAGCAATAAATCTCCTTCTCTGGTATATTTTGTAAAGCATAGTCAAAAAAAGTGAAAAATGAGTTATTTTCGTTAATAGGATTTAAATGTACCAAGAATTTAACCGCTGATGAAAAATATCTGTTTTTATATATTGATTTTAATAATCATATTGCTGCCAGGGCTTTCAAAAGCACAAGAAGACACAAGCGCCGCTTCAAAGTTTCAGCAGTATCTTGACGATATATACAAATATCCCAAAGAGATAGAGAATAAAAATATTTTCAGCCTGAATACCGGTGTATCTTTTCTTTCCCTAGCTGAAAATTTTGAAACCGATCTTTCCAGATCGTATATAGCCGGATTCAGATACGGCTTTATTCGGTTTAACGACGAGATTGATGCTCCCGGCAGGGTGTATGCTGCTAATGAGTACGTTTATCTGCAGTCAGTTTCTTCCCACATTAAGCTGAAGGGATGGGATCTTACCGGAATACCTACGGACGGCTGGCGGTTCGGTTTTGCTTTCAGAAACGGATACGGATATGTATTAGGAAAAAAGCAATATCTTACCCTTACTCATGCAGGGGCTCTCAACTGGTCGCGGATTGATGTGGAATGGCCCAGCCTTATTCCTGCGGATCAGGCAGTACTGGAAAAATTCGATGAGGAGTTTCGCTTTGGCACTGAATATGAAGCCGGTGTGAACTACGGCATAGCTGATTTTCTGCAGGCAGAGCTTGCATACAATCACACTATTGTAATGCCCGGCGTCGAAAATTTCAAATTTGCAGTATCCGCCCTTTTGGAACTTGCTGTTCAGAGAACTATTGATTATGCGGCTTATGAATATATATGGCGCAATCCCGACGAAGTGCCTTATGCCAATTTTCTTGTAAAAAACATTGTTTCTTACCTTTTATATCAGCTTCGGCGCTATGATATGCACTGGCCTTTTCAGTCTAAAGAACCTTTGAATTATGACAGCATTCGTCTGCATTTCACATTTATTTTTTGATTTGATTTTTTTTTTATACTTTAAATGATGGAAGAAAACAGTGAATACAGGTTTGAGTTCATGTCAGCCCTCGAAGCTCATGAAAAGCTGGAGAGGCTTGTTAAGGAGCGTACCGCAGAGCTTACCAAGACTAATCTTACTCTGCAGGAAAAGATTAACGAGCTGGAGCGAACTCAAAAAGCGCTTATTGAAAGTGAAACCCGTCTGACACTCTCTCTTGAAGCAACGGAAGACGGCTTGTTTGATTTCAATCTGAAAGAAAATGAAGCATTTGTAAGCGACAATTTTTTAAAAATGTTAGGCTACCGCCCCGGTGAGTTTGAAGTTTCGTTTGACACTCTCAGAAGTTTAATACACCCGGAAGATCAGGATGCTGCCAATGCTCAGATAGAACAAAGCCTCAGACCCGGCGGTAAAAATACATATTCAGTCGAATATAGAATTTTGTGCAGCAGCGGTACTTACCGCTGGGTTCACAGCCGGGCAAAAGTAGTGGCAAGAGATAACGCAGGCAAACCTTTAAGACTTGTCGGCACAAACGTGGATATACACGAAAGGAAACTGCGCGACCAGGCTTTCCATCTCATCGTCGAAGGCACATCACAGGCATTCAGCAAGGATTTTTTCAGGAGTCTTGTGTATTACCTTTCTTTGATTTTCAATGTTAAGACTGCCTGTATTATAGAAAATGATGAAAATTCTCCAAACCCGCTTGTACTGACTGCTTTATGGTCAGAGGCGGGGAAGCTCAAAGCAAAAGATTTTAATCCATATTTTACTCCGGCTAAGCTGATAATAAATAATAAAATGCAGTACTATTCCGAAAATCTGAAAAAAGATTTTCCCGAAGACAGCTTCATTTCTAATGAAAACATTTCCGGCTTCTGGGGAATTCCTATTTTTAAATCAGGAAGAAGCTGCATCGGAGTCTTATGCGTGATGGACACCGAGCCCGTCAAAAAAAATGAGTATTACGAATCTATACTGAGAATTTTTGCCTCGAGAGCGGGAGTAGAATTCGAGCGTAAAAAAGCCGAAGAAGCAATGATGCTTGCCAAAGAACAGGCAGAAGCAGCCAACAAAGCCAAAAGTGAGTTTCTTGCTAACATGAGCCATGAACTCCGAACCCCTCTGAATAGTATTTTGGGGTATGCACAGATAATGAAAAACAGCAGCCTGCTCCACGAAAACCACCGAAAAGGAGTTGATATTATTGAACGCAGCGGCGACCACCTGCTTACTCTAATAAACGATATTTTAGACCTGTCTAAAATTGAAGCCGGAAAATTTGAACTTCGAAGCGCCGGCTTCAATTTCCCGGTTTTTTTACAGGCAATAGCTAATATGGCAGGTATAAAAGCACGACAAAAAAATCTTAATTTCCACTTTGAAAAAAACACCGAGTTGCCTTTAGCAGTTAAAGGCGATGAAAAAAGACTCAGGCAGATACTTCTTAATCTTTTGAGCAACGCAGTTAAATTTACGGATAAAGGCGGAGTTACTTTTAAAATAGGGTACGAAGACAAACAAAAAGATATTATAAGGTTTCAGATTGACGATACCGGCCCGGGCATAAGCGAGGATAAACAGAGGGAAATATTCATGCCTTTTCATCAGCTTTCCGTTGGAAATGAAATAATAGACGGTACAGGTCTTGGACTCGCCATCTGTAAAAAACTGGCAGATATGATGAACGGAGAAATAGGCGTTGAGAGTTCCCCGGGGGAAGGCAGCTCTTTTAGTCTCGTGGTAAAACTTACGAAAGCAAAGACCGCGAATTCGGAAATAATCAAACCTGCAAGACTGATTAAAGGATACAAAGGGGAGAAAAAGAAAATTCTTTTAGTTGACGACAAATGGGAAAATCGCTTTGTTATCAAGCATTTACTCGAACCGATAGGTTTCATTATCGAAGAAGCTGAAAGCGGACTTGAAGCTATAAATAAATCAAGCCGTTTCAAACCCGTCATGATCATTATCGACCTCGTGATGCCGGGGCTGGATGGTTATGAAACTACCGTTAAATTCAGACAAAATGATAATACAAAAAACACCAAAATTATTGCTTTTTCCGCCAGTGTTTTTCAAGAAAATAAGATGAAAAGTTTAGCCTCCGGATGTGATGATTTTATACCAAAACCTCTTAAAAATTCAATACTCTTCGATATAATTAAAAAACATCTCGGTCTTGAGTGGATATACGATGAAGATAAAGAGGCGGCAATGATAAAAAACGAATTTGACGCTCAGTTTTCAAAGCTCAATCTCAATGATGAAAACATGATTATTTTCCCTCCTGCAAGGACTTTGAAGATACTGTACAATCTTGCAAGAATCGGAGATGTACAGTCAGTTTTGGAGGAAATTGAAAAGATTAAATATTCCGATTCAAAATATTCAAATTTTGCTTCAAAAATAAACAAACTGGCTGAAGGATATAAAATGAAACAAATTCGGGATTTTATAAAAGAACATCTTGATAATAGTTAATTTTAGCTTAAAAAATCATTATATCTGCCTAATATTTGTTAATTTAAAGGAATTTCACTATTTTAATCTTTTCATAAGTAATATTGAAAAACATATAATAACATAAAATATCATAAATAATAATGAAGTTTAGTTAAACGGGAGAAAAAAATGGAAATAAAAATGCAGATGCCCAAAATGGGTGAATCTCTTCAGGAAGGTACTATTACTAAATGGCTTAAGAAACCGGGCGACAAAATCGACCGCGACGAAATGATCCTCGAGATTTCGACCGATAAAGTCGATACAGAAATACCTTCTCCTAAAGCAGGAGTCTTGAAAGAAATTCTCGCGGAAGAAGGAGATACCGTAGAAGTAGGCTCTGACATCGCCGTTATTGAAACAGAAGGGGGCGACGGCAAAAAAGAAGAAACTAAAGTGGAAAAAGAAACCGAAGAAAAAAAGGAAGAGAAAACTGAAAAAGAAGAAAAAGATGAGTCGAAAAAACTGGCTGAAGAAGAAGATGATGAAGATGAAGATGAAGAACCCGAGCTGGAAACAAAAGAAAGCTCTGAAGGTATAATTGACATTCAAATGCCCAAGATGGGTGAATCTCTTCAAGAAGGCACTATTACAAAATGGCTGAAAAAAGAAGGCGACAAGATAGAACGGGACGAGATGATTTTTGAAATATCTACCGATAAGGTTGATACCGAAGTACCTTCTCCGGTGGCAGGCGTTTTATCTGAAATACTCGCTCAGGAAGGCGATACCGTAGAAGTTGGCGAAACTGTTGCGAGAATTTCTAAAGAAGGAGCTGCTCCAGCAAAAAAAGGAGCGCCTAAAAAAGAGAAGAGAGAATCTGCCGAAGAAAAAGAAGATAAAAAGGAAAAGAAGACAGCAGCAAAAGAAGCTGGAAAAGCACCTGAAATATCAGAAGATAAAGGCTCTGAAATTCCCCGCAAATCCGGCGGGAGGTTTTATTCCCCGCTGGTACGTTCCATTGCAGAAGCTGAAGGCGTAACAGTGGAAGAACTGGAAAAAATAGAAGGCAGCGGTGCCGACGGCAGAGTTACTAAAAAAGACCTTCTGGAGTATCTTGATGAACGAAGCAGGGGGAAAGCCGTGGTCAGGCAGGAGCCCCGCGCCATTTCAAAACGTCCGGAGGAAAAGCCGGCAGAAAGAAAGCAGGAGATTCAGGTAGGACCCGACGACGAAGTTATACCAATGGACAGGATACGCCGGCTCATTTCCGAACACATGATATATTCAAAGAGAACTTCTGCACATGTTACCAGCGTTGCAGAAGCAGACGTTACAGGTATTCTGCAGTTCAGAAATGCTCATAAAGATTCTTTCCAAAAAGAAAAAGGCTTTAAACTTACCTTTACACCGTTTTTTACTCAGGCGATTGTCGAAGGCGTTAAGGAATTTCCGAGAGTGAACGTAAGCACGGATGGAAACAATATCATTCTTCATAAAAGAATAAACGTTGGTGTTGCAACTGCTTTGGAAGACGGTAATTTAATAGTTCCTGTGGTTAAAGATGCAGATGATCTCAGTCTTACGGGTTTGGCAAGAGCCATAGACGACCTTGCAAAACGTGCCAGAAACAAAAAGCTTCATCCGGATGAAATACAAGGCGGCACAATATCAATGACAAATGTCGGTACTTTCGGCACTCTTTTCGGCACTCCGATAATTAACCAGCCCCAGAGTGCCATCATCGGCGTAGGAGCAATCAAAAGAAGGCCTGTGGTAAAACAGTACGAAGGCAGTGATGTAATTGTGATCCGCGATATGATGTACGTATCAATCACTTATGACCACAGAGTTATTGACGGAATGCTTGCCGGAAAGACTCTAGCAAAAATTGTGGATACAATGGAAAATATGAACGAAAAGACTTTGAATCTATAAATAATCACAAAAAAACGGCGTCTTTTTTTTGACGCCGTTTTTTTTCATACCTTACGTAATCTCAGAATATAAAATATCGAATGTTTTTAACAGCCGCCCTGAACTTTTATAATTTTCTTCTCAATTTTCTTTTTCTCCTTTGGTTTCGTGAGAGTGCTGTCGCTTTGCAGATATTTCCTTACTTTAAGGCGGAAGTCGTAAGTATTGCTTCCAATGAATGAAGCCTGCTGAGGCGGCGGAGTGTCGTAAATTATTTCTTTGAATCTGTCCAAGCCGCCCTTTAAGACATAGCAGTGGTTATATCCTTTCTCGAAAGCAAGTGCGCAGGCTTTTTCGGCGGATTTATCGTCATTTCCGTAAAATACCGGGATTCTGACCGGATTTTCAAAATATTCGCTGTATTCGCGTTTTGTTATGTCTTTTAGAGTCATCCGTATGGCATCGGTCAGGCAGTATTCTTTATATTCATCTTCGGAGCGAATATCGATGAACCGGAATTTGTTGTCATCATAGAAAATATCATAAGCCGCTTCGTCGGCGCTGATGTATTCGATTTCCTTTTTTACATCCTCATCAATAACAGTTTCCTGAGCAAGCTGTCCTTTTTGCGAAGGTATAAAGAGCATAATGAGGGCAAATGCCATTCCAACGGCAGCGGCAGGAACAGCACGATGGTAATTCGGATGATTGGGTTTTATGCCGAAGGCAGCTTTCTTTTCAATTTTGTCTGTTACGAAAAAGGCTATAATTGCAATAGCCACAAGTGCGAAAGCAAAAAGCTGTCTTGAAATACCGAGTGAGTCATAAACAAAAATAGAGCCGAGAAAACTTCCGTTGTGAAAATCTTCAAAAAGATGGTATGTCTCGCCGAAAATGAAAATACCGATGAAGCTGCCGAAAATAAATATCATAGCGTCAATTTTTCCTACGGCAGCCGCCACAACGCTGGTGCCCGGGCAGAATCCGCCTATGATAAACCCAAGCCCCATTATTATTCCGCCGGCTATGGCAGAATTGAGATAAAGGGGATTGATATAAAGATAGCTGATATCTATTGCGCCGAAATAATCCATTAATATTAATCCCACAGCGGCTGTGGCTGCTGCAGTGAAGAACACTCTCAGCACGACGAAATCATAGCCGTAGAAAACGCCTACCAGCTTTTTTGAGGTAGAAAAACCCGCCTGCTCGAGGAGATATCCGAAGAAAAATCCGATGAACAGAGCAACTATGTAGTTGAAATCCGTTCCGATTATTCCGAAAGGTACTAAAGGTCCCATATCTATCACATATTATTTGTTAAAATTTTTTTCTATTTATTTCATCTGTTTATATTTGATCCCTCCCCAACCCTCCCTTACAAGTAAGGGAGGGAGCAATTCCCCTCTTGAGAGGGGATTCGCATCTCATTCCCAAACTCCGATTTGGGAATGTGCTTTTCTTTCAAAACTC
>CAZOBD010000141.1:0-10220 GCA_964577665.1 uncultured Hyphomicrobiales bacterium | reverse complement strand
AACAGCGAGATAGTGCAAAAAGGAAGTTTTGTGGTGCTGAAGTGATTCCAGAAAATTTTTTTTTCAAGTCTCGAATACTTGGAAAATCTGACAAAAGCGCGAGAGCATCACTTTTTTGTCTCTCAAAGGAATTGTTCTAATGAAGAAAATTTTAATAAGTGTAATTGTGTTTATATTAATTGATTTGAATTTAATTGCGGCGGAGTTCACTTTTCGTCCGCTGATTATTGATTTTAAGGATATAGCTGTTAGGGATGATACTTTGCTTGCTTACGGTAATTACGGCTCTATGCTCCTGAGCTATAACGACGGAGATAGCTGGAGCCAGATAAGAGTATTTGACAAAGGTACTATTGTGAAAATCTATATTGAAGATACTGCTTATACGGCGTTTTCTGATTTTGGGCTGGTGTCAGTTTCTCGAGATAAAGGCAAAACATGGCAGATTAAGAAAGATTTAGGTGATTCGGTACTGGCAGTTATCAAGTATCCAAAAGGATATTTTCTGCGCTCATGGAAGAAATTATTTACTGTCGATTTTAATTTTCATTTAACAAAATATATTTATAATATCTCTAAATATTTTAAAAGAAAAGAAATAGATTATACAAAGTCAATAGTGAGATATAATAATCAAATAATAGTAGATATGGATACTACAGGTTTCTTAATTTTTGACAACAATTTTAATATTGTAGATACTCTTTCTCTGCGAAAAAATAATTTGTGTACGAATTGCTTAAGTAACTATCAGAACTTTGCAAGTGAAGACTATTTTTATTTTATGGTTGACAATATAATTTTCAGAACATTGGATTTTACTTCTATTGATTTAGTACATATAACAAAAAGTCATAATATTACAAAAATAATGAATGACGACATTTTTATTCTCAAATATTATAATAACAGCAGATATTGGAATCTTAATTTCAATTCAGAACTTTATAAAATAATTGGAATCGACTCATTAGAATTAATTACAAGACAATCGACAAATGATTTAGGAAATCAGATAATGCCGAAAGATTTTTACATTAAAGAAAATAAAATATACATAACAGGCGAAAGTAAACAAATATTAAAAGCAAATATCAATGATAAAAATTTTCATACAATTTCCAATTTTCACTCTGGATTGTTCAATGCTTCTTTACATTACAATGATGATTCTGCATCTGTGCATTTTGGAGGATATTATAATGACTGTCATTTAAATATCATTTTTCAATCCAAAGATCATGATGTGACCTTTCAGCCTGTTGTAGATACATATTCAAATTCTGAGTATTTAAATAATCCATGTATGAAATTAAAATATTTAGACAAGGAAAATAATGTCCTGCTTTTATTAGGAAAAGTTAAACAAACTAATGCCGATTGTATATTTAAATCAACAAATATGGGGTACTCATTTGAAAATATATTAATCAGAGATTATTCATATAATATACCTTATAAATGGGGATGTATTCACAATATTTTTAAAAATAATTCAAATTTTATCTTATCAAGAAACTATAAAGACCTGTTAGAAAATAAATATTATTCTCAGATTTTCACTTATTCTGATGATTTTGATCATTATGACATTTATAAAGACTCAAATTATATAATAGATTACATAATAGAAGCTGATAACAAAACAAGTTTTTTTATCCACCGCTTTAATGTATTAGACAGCAGTCAGAATTTCAGCTATACATATAACAGAGGAAAAAGTTGGAACATATTGAAAGAATATCCATTATCCGACAGCATTCTTTATTATAAAGAGTTTGAATTTAGAAAGAAAAGAATGATAGCAGTTTTCTTTTTTTCATTAATTGATACAAATCTTTTCGTGGACATAATTGATATAGAGGGTAAAAACATAGAAAACCTCTACAGCTATAAAATAAACTATAAGAATCTCCCTTGTGATAATTATAAAAATTTTTTCAGGCAGGGTATATGCGCCGACGATTTGAATATTTATTTTGCGGTGGAAGATACGCTTTTTTATATTCAAGAAATAAATAAGAGAAATAAATGGCAATTTGATTTGTTCCCAGAAGAAGGATTTATTGCGCGGGTTTTTGAGAAACACGGCAGCAAATTTTTTGCTCGATACTCTGATAATATTCGTCCTGATAATCTTTTTTGGATAAATATTCAAAAAGAAAAAAAACATCAACCATGGATTACCTCGCACGATCATGATTTCGGCAAAATTGACATTCATTCAGATGAAATCGCAGATGCGACAATCAAAATAGAGAACAGTTCGGATGAATATGATTTAGTGATTAACAGCTACACTCCCTTAAAAAATGAGGCTTTTTCAACTGATCTGCCTAAGGCGGAAGAAATGGAGCCGATTTTGCTAAAGCCTAAAGAAAAATTTGAATTCACTGTGTTTTTTAATCCTGAGGAAATAGGGATTTACAGAGATTCAATTGTGTTGCATTCCAATGCATCCATGATGGACAGTATAAGCTATCTTGGCGGCGAAGGCATTGATACCGTAACTACCCATAAAGCATATTCATTAGAATTGGGAAATTACCTCTACGTTTATCCGCCGTTTCCTCTGCCTGCATCAGATGAAATAAGAGTCAAACTTTTCTGGGATACATCTTTGGAGATGGCTCCCGATAATATTTCGATTTACAATATATTCGGTGAAAAAATTCCCGCTGATAACCAAATAAGAATAGATAAATTAAACATGTACAGCGGTTATTTGAAATGGGACTGCACATCAGCGCCGAACGGAATATATTTAATCAGGATAAAGCACGGCACAAGGACTCGGCTTGTGAAAGTGATAGTCAGCAGGTGAGAAATAGATGTATCATTATCAGAAAGGCATCCCCATGCAAAACAGACCGCCTTAGAAAAACTCTCTTTTTAAAACAAAAAGGAGAGAAAAAATTGCTTTCTTCTCTCCCGAAGCAGGAAGTATCAAACGTACTAAGAAAATACTTCCGAGTGTAAATATAGCCAATTAAATTGAATTTAGAAAATATTAGAAAGATTAAAAATGAAATATAGAATCTTATTTTTTGCAATAGCCTTTGTTTCTGTCCTTCTTTGTGGCAATTTTGCGCTCTTGGGAGATGGATTTTGCAAAGAAGGCTATTCGGAAAAACAAGTAATTATGACAGTGAATAATTGCCCCTATCAGGTTTGGATTTGCTATAGATGTTCTCCTCTTGGATTAACACCAGGAGGTGTTTATGTAAATAGAATCAGAAAATTATTAACCAGACCGCCTTGCAACCAAACTTGGAATATGAATCAGGTTCACCAAGAAATAGACCTGTATGTTTGTAATCCAGAACTATATTTTGATTCATTATGTTTTAATAACTATGGGATTCCGCCTTGTCCTGATTCATCCCATGTGATAGAATATAATCATTGGTCGTGCTGGAAAGTTAGAATGGTTGAGTATTTAGGTGATGAATATCTAGATTATGAGCCATGTGGAGATGCTTACTGCAAAGAGAATGTGGTTTATTGCTGGGATCCTATTAATGGATACACTGGAACAACTGTCCTTGGACCGATACAGATTGGGACAATTTCATGTACATTAGAGTCACATGAGATTACATTACCAACCAAGGTCGGGGATGTAAGCGAATGTTATATTTATCATACACCATGTGATTAGGGAATAATAATTTTTCAGAATAGAACTCTATCGTTTATTCATTATAAGGGGCGGAGTCAGACTTCGCCCCTGTATAATAAAAAATATTTTATTCACATTAATTTTTCATTAAATTCATATTATTAATTCTGAGGTTAAGATGAGAAGTAAATACTTTAAAACTATATTACTTAAATCTTTATTGTTATATTTAATAGGCTGTAGTTCATGTTATGCAGATAATTTTAAAGTAACTCCTATAATCCTTAATTTTAAAGGTGTTACAGTCAAAGACAGCATTACAGTAGCCTATGCAGATCTTGGTTCTGTGCTTATAAGTAGAGATGATAATTCAAGTTGGGAACAGAAAAGAATTTTCGATGGAGGCGAAATAGTGAATTTATTTATTAATGGCGGCAAAATAACTGCTTTTAATGATAGGGGCAAAGTAGCATCTTCAACAGATCTTGGCAGAAGTTGGCAATTAAAGAATAGCTTCAATGATTCAATTCTTGCAGTTGTTGAAATTCACGAAAGATACTTTATAAGGATGAGAAATAGGCTGATAAAGGTCTCAAAAAATTATGATATTGAAAGTGAAGTATATATCGAATCTCCACCACTTTATAAAATTAATACATATTACATACCGACATACAAAAACTCCCTGCTTATGAAAGATAGCATATTGATTGTAGAATTTGATTCATCAAAGTTTGTAAGATTCGACTCAAATTTGAATCAAATCGATACATTGGATATGCTTTCATTAGTAGATCCGGGGAGCTACAAATCGGGTTACAGAATCTTCTATGACTCTGGATATATTTATTTCAAAATATCATATCAATCAAAATCAAAACTTAGTGCCGCAGTTTTCCGTACAAAAGATTTTTCTAATATCGAAAAATTTGCCGATTGCGAAACCGCTGCAGATCTATACAATGTTTTTAATGGCAAATATTATCCCCTAAATCCCGGTATATCAGAAATAAGTTTAAACGATTCAACAAAACTATCTAACAATAATATTTCCGATTATTTCAGAGAAGCCGTCTTGAACAATGATAAGTTGTATATATCAGGTGAAAGAAAATTACTACAAGTTCTAAATTTAAAAGATAGTTCACTAAGAGTGATTTCGGACTATTCCAGTATTTCTTTTAGAAATCCACCGGATAGAATAGATGAGAATGCTTATTTTTTTTATTCGGACAATATGCCGCTTTATAAATCGAGTAACGATGGGATAACAATTTTACCTGTTATCGACAAAACTAAGCCTTCTTATGAAAAATTTTCTCAAAAGTACAAGATCCATAATAGTTATTTTGATGATAAAAGCAATGTTATGTTTTTTATTGGTGAACCATATTTAACAAATCAAGGTGTCATATGGAGATCTACCGATTTAGGAGTAACATTTGACTCAACTTTTGTTGAGCATTTATATTATCAAGGAAACCAACCGTTTTTATTGAATGCTTTTGTAAAAAGAAATATTCAAATCAGAGACGATGAATTTATTACTTCTTCTGGTTACTCTTCATATCAGGATACAATATTTTCGAGTATCATTACATTTAAAGAAGAAGGATCGGCAGTTAAATATGTATTAGGAAAAAACATCATTTTCAATCATGTATATTCAAAAGATACTTCAACATATTTGGCGCATTGCTGTAATCCTCTAGATGGAACTAGCATGGTTGCATATTCCGATAATGCTGGAAGTAGTTGGGAAACAATACATCAATATCCGATAAATGAAACCATAGGAGACATCTATGATATTGAAACGCTTGGAAAAGAATACCTTGCTTTAGTGCACTATGACTATACAAATAATCCTTTTTTAGCTGGTGCTTTCCTTGATGTTGTGGATAAAAAAACAAATCAATTATACCGAATTGCATCATGGGGGTCTAATACTGACCCTGACTATGGATTATATGGCATAGCTGTTGATAGTGACGGAGATAAAGTATATATTTCTTTTGAGGATACGCTCTTTGTTACCAATGACCTTTTCAATAAAGATCACTGGCAGTATTATCTTCTTCCCGAAACTGGACGAATTGCACGTCCATTAAAAAAATTTACTGATAAATTTTATTGTATATACACTGATAAGAATAATCCTTACGGAAAAAGCATTTACTGGATTAAGCCTTTGGATTCGCTTCATACTAATGTCGAAGAAGTTGAAAAGATGCCCTATCTCTTCGTTTATCCGCCGTTTCCTCTGCCTGCATCGGATGAAATAAGAGTAAAACTTTTCTGGGATACATCTTTGGAGATGGCTCCCGATAATATTTCGATTTACAATATATTCGGTGAAAAAATTCCCGCTGATAACCAAATAAGAATAGATAAATTAAACATGTACAGCGGTTATTTGAAATGGGACTGCACATCAGCGCCGAACGGAATATATTTAATCAGGATAAAGCACGGCACAAGGACTCGGCTTGTGAAAGTGATAGTCAGCAGGTGAGAAATAGATGTATCATTATCAGAAAGGCATCCCCATGCAAAACAGACCGCCTTAGAAAAACTCTCTTTTTAAAACAAAAAGGAGAGAAAAAATTGCTTTCTTCTCTCCCGAAGCAGGAAGTATCAAACGTACTAAGAAAATACTTCCGAGTGTTAATATAATCAAAATTTTTTATTTTTGAAAATTATTTAGGAGTTTTAAAATGAAAAGTAAAATTAGTTTTGCTGCTATATTATTGTTAATTACTTTTTTCGGAACGGTACAAACAAAGGCACAATGTCCATCGTGGGCAACTAATTGGAATAATTATTCACATACAGTCGCTGGATGTGAATACATTTCGACTATTTGCTGGAAATGTCCGGTTAGTATAGGGCAAATTTGGATTACTGTTTCAAGTGTCAGAAAAACAAACATCAATTGTAATAACGGACTAAACTTAAATCAAATAAAAACAGCAATTTACAATCAAATTAATACGAATGAATGGTTATTAGGATTATGTTTAGGCGCTATTCCGCCATGTGATGATAAACTAACCTATGTATTTAAGGATTATAACTGTTGGTATAAGCGAACAAATTACGATGCAACTTTAACTTATTATATATGTGATTATTCATCCTACTGTGCACAAGACTGGACGATATGCTGGGATCAAATGAGCGGACCTATCAGTGAGCCGGTTCCTCCAGGAAATTGGTATCAAGTCGGAATACCCGGTTGTCACGGGATAGAACCGGGCAATCCAATTCCGGGAGAATCATCAGTTTGTTGGCCTGCTACAAATTGTCCATAATTTTTTTATCAAATCCGACCAGTGAGATATAATCACTGGTCGGAAGCAATTTAGGAGGTTTATCATGAAATATTCTATTTTAATAATTTTTATAATATTCTTCTATAATGCTTTTTCATCGGATAATTACAATATCGCTCCCGTGAATCTTCATTTAAAGGGAGTTGCCGTTAGATCTGAAACAGTAATTGCATACGGATCGCATGGATCATTGCTTCTTAGCAGGAACAAAGCATTAAGTTGGGAACAAATTAAAGTTTTCGATAGAGGAAATATCATATTCGTTTTTATTGAAGATGATAGGTTAATTGCTATTAGTAATATAGGTGAAGTAAAATTGTCGTTAAATGCCGGAATAGACTGGATTGCTGTTGCTGATTATAAGGATTCTATCGTAAGTGCTTTAGCATATTCGGGCGGCTATTATTTTCGTTCGCTTACTAGAATAATAAAAACTACAAAAGACTTTAAACTCATTAAAGATTTTCCAATAAAATATGGATTTTTCAATTATAATAATCCAGATTTAATGTTAGCAAGGCAATCACTTATTATTTATAATAATCACCTTATTGCTCAGAATGATTCGTCAGTTTTAATTCGATTTGATGATACGTTAAATCCCATTGATTCTTTATCTTTTAAGGATTTGGGAATATGCGAATATTGCAGAAGCAGTTACCAACTATATAGTGATAATAAATATATTTATGCTTATTCACAGGAAGCGATATATAGAACAAAGGATTTTCTGACTATTGAAAAATTTTTCGATTTCGCAGATAATTATGAAATATTTGGTGATAGCTTAACTACTTATGTGTTTTATTTTAAGGTAGTTAAAGGAAGAAAGATTTGTATTAATAAAGTTATTATTGACCATATAAATGGACCTTATTTTGATATTTATGAGGTTTATGGTATGGATTCTGTAAAAAAAATAGCAAGGTCAGATTGCTCCTTGCCTTATGATCAATCGGGGCTTCATCCAGGCTATTTAGAATTTAATGATTTTACAATAAAGAATAATATGTTTTATCTTGCAGGCGATAATAAATTTTTAGTGCAAACCGATATTGAGAGCGGTATAAGTAAAAGAGTAAGTGAGATGAGAAATGTAGATATTTTCTCGGATAAAATCCCTGATATGATTGATGATTCTACATTTCTTTTTTATACTCACAAGTCAATATACAAAACCACCAACAGTGGTATTACTTTCTCACATATACCGGGTGATACCATTTTTTTAAAAAAGTATAATAATTTTAATATTGCATATAAGGCTTTTGACGAAAATGAAAAAATTCTATATGTTATAGGTCACTATAACTCTCCATCGGATGTTAAAGTATTAATATCAAAGGATTATGGAAACAGCTTTGATTCCCTTTCTATGGAGAATTTTAATTTGTTCTCTAGCATAAAATCCAATCTTAGTATGAATAATAATTATTTTACAATAGCACATTCCGGATCTAATAATGGGATGATGTATAACTGGATTCTTACATATGACAAAGATTTTAAATTTCTTACAATGCACAGGGACTCTATGTTCTATGTTTATAAAATTTTCGGGGTGGATACGAATTCATTTATTATACATTCATTTTCTATTGATCAAAATTTTAATTTTGTGGATGATATAAGATTTACTACTGACAGAGGAATGAGTTGGGAGATTATAAACGAGTATCAAAATACACCGGATGGCTTTACAAGCAACTTATTATCAGTAAATGAAGTTAAGTTGAAAAAACAGAGTTATTGGATTAATTTTTTGCTTAGTTCCACGGATTCAATATTAACTATCGAGGCTCTTAACATAGAAACTAAAAAAATCGATACTATTTACCAATTAAAAGCTTACACTTATAATTATATTCCAAATATTGCGGTATGCAATACAGAAGACCAAATATATTTTTCAATCGATGATACTCTTTATTTTACTAATGATATTTATAACTGGCAAAATTGGGAGCATTTTCTTTTACCTGATAATGGTAGTATTCATAATGTTTTAAAAAAAATAGGAAATAGATTCTTCTCATTATACAAAGATGATATTCATCCCCTCGATTTATATTTTATTGAGTTTGGCGATACAATAACTACCGTTATTGAACCTATCATTAATACCTATTTCTATTCCTACCCTCCATTTCCTATTCCTTCTAATAACGAAGTATCCTCAAAAATTTATTGGGATAAGAGAGTAGATATTGACAATTCCGATATTGGTGTTTATAATATTTACGGTGATAGATTAGAAAGAAAGGAAAACATAACCATTCAAAAATTAAACACCTACAGCGGCTATTTGAAATGGGACTGCTCCTCTGTCCCCTCGGGCATTTATCTTATAAGAATTCTGTACGGTACTAATACTGAGGTCATTAAAGTGGTTGTGGCGAGGTAAGAAGAAAATATGATATATCTTTTTTTATTATGGAGTTAAAAATGAAAAGCATGATGAAATTTCTGATATTACTCATTGTCTTTTTTAATTTTATTAATACAGCCATTGCCGAACTTAAATGGAAAGAAACATTTAAGCTGCCATTTGGAGAGGGTGTTTATAAGATACAGTGTCTAGATTCTCTTGACTGTATAATGCTTACTGCAAAGGAAGCGGCATGGAGCCGCCTGTATGAATCAAAAGACGGCGGTTTTGAGTGGAATAAGTTTTATATATATGATTGGGACGGGGTCAGTCATCCATTATATGTTACAAATATGGCGTGGCCCGCAGAAAAGTATTTATATCTAATATTTAAAGAGAGTAAGATGTTAAAAAGCTATGACAGAGGAAGGACATTTCCTGATACAATTATCTTACCAAACAGAAAGGAGGAACTTAAATGTCAGTGGTGTGACAGGCTTCTTCATATTTATATGTTGGATTCAATCAACGGAATGATTGCTGCAGATTCTTATGAATTATATACTACAAATGACGGATGGAAAACTTTTACTCATCATAAAGATGCAATTGGTATATTTTTTTGCGAAACTTGGATGTTTTCTCCTGAAGACTTTGCATATCTTTCAGTAGGAAACAATTTAGGCTTTTTCGCCCGCACTAAAGACAGAGGGAAAACTTGGGAGAAGTATGTTTTCAATGAATCAAGGCATGTTAGAAAATTTTTCTTTTTAGATAAAAAGATTGGTTTTATTATAGGTCATGAAGATTATGAAGGACCGGGCGATACAACATGGGATGTAATCCACAAAACTACCGACGGCGGCAAGACATGGGAAAAGATATACAAGCAGTA
>CAZOBD010000140.1:0-10283 GCA_964577665.1 uncultured Hyphomicrobiales bacterium | reverse complement strand
TTTTTTCAAAATCCCAAATCTTAACATCTCCCGCTGCAGATGCCAGATATTTCCCATCGTGTGAAAAACAGATGTCTTCGATAGCCCAGTCGTGTGAGCCGAGAGTACTTTCGTATTTCATTGGATTGGTGGAATATATATATATATAGTTGGTTTTAGATTCAGGATACGGGTAGGCCTGACATATTACGAAATATTGTTCGTCAGGTGAAAATGATATTTTATAAATATATGACCTACTTTCATGAAATACCAGTTCATTTGTTTGTAAGTCCCAAATAAAACACTCATAGCTATTTGCACCAATCTTACAAACTGCACCCAAATATTTTCCACTTGGGGAAAAATCAATTCCTCTAATGCTTTTTACAGAATCACTATTAATTTTATAAGTTGTATCAAGTAAACCTGTTGCAACATTCCATAGGAAGATTTCATTTTTCTGCCCTCCTGCGGCTAATAGTGTTCCATCATGATTAAAATCAAGCGCCCATGTAAAATCAAGTCCTTCAAATTCTCTTATGGAATCACCTGTTTCTACATCGAAAAGCTTTGGGTTTCTATAAAAAGCTCCAACCGCAAGATACCTGCTGTCGGGAGAAAATTTCACGCAGTTGATTTTCACACCTAATTCCTTTACCCACACCACATCGGGGTCATCCTGTGCAAAAGCAGGAAGAGAAAGAAGAAGTAAAAGCGCCGCCGCCAGAAGAAGGGATGATCCCCCCAGCCCCCTTATAAATAAGAGTGTGTTTGAATTGCTGTGCTCTGATTTTGTTTTCAGAGCCGCCTTCTCCACCATCACCAGAAAACTTTTTTTTGTAAACATATAAACCTCCACGGGATAAATTTTCAATTTTGCAATTTACAATTTTCAATCAATTTAACAATGATTCAATTTTCAATGATACCGCGTCAGCGGTTAAATATTTGTAGCAAATTGTTTTAAAATAATATCTTACCGCGTCAGCGGTTAAATATTTAATCCCTGACGGGATAATTATTCCTTGGAGAACATATTACTTTTAGCTTCCTCATCGGAGATTCCCTTGTCCATACTGCGCACCAAATCGTAAAATTCATTTGGCAGATTATCATATAGGAAAGTGTCTATCTTTTCTACTATTGACACGAGAAATTTCTTCTCTCATGTTTCGTTAACAATGGGAATATCGATTTTTTTGTTTAGTCTGTCTGCTAAATCATTGATTTCTTCAGGTGTCATCCTATTTCTTTTAACCGGCTTTTGATAATGCTTCTCCAGAAGGGCAATAAATTCATCAACTGTTAGATCTGATACTTTAGACATAAAACCTCCAAAATAATTAATAATAGATTATTTATTTTTTCTTGCATTTTCCAATGCTTCTTCTTTGCTGCTGCCTTTTCCTCTTGAAATGTTTCCGTCATCATCGGAAATGACTACCTCATAAGTTTTTGTGTTTATGACAGAATTAGAGAAACTTGTTCTGTCTTTAATCTCGACTTGTTCTTTTGAATTTTTTGACATAATACCTCCCTTATATTTTAGAAAAATTAGTTAATAATCAACGGGATGCTTTCTATTCTGTGATTGTACTTTATCAGTACGTAATATAGACCTTTTGAGTAACTTTCAACATTGAAAGAAAATGATTCTTGAACCGCTGTAGTAATGTTATGGTTGAATGAATCTATCTTATTGCCCAGCAAATCTATTATCTCAATTCTTATTTCACTGCCGGTTATAGTATTATTTATATTTATCGTACAGTAATCTTTAGCCGGATTCGGGAAAATTCGAATATTTTTTTCAAATATCTTACTTGAAACACTTGTTAGTTTATCATTTCTGATGATATGTCCGTTCATCCCAAATAAAATAGCCGTATTTATATCCGGCATCTGGCATGTTGTAATGTGCGGTGGATATAGATCTTCCTCCCAGGCAGTTTCATGTTTCCAAGTATTTCCACCGTCAGTTGTACTGTAAAATGTGCATTTAAAACCTGCTGCTATTCCATTGTTTTTATCATAAAAATCTATATCTATAATCGGTGCCGACGGCGGCTTGCTTAATTCGTGGAGTACTGTTTCCCAGCTTACACCACCATTAGTTGATTTAATAATAATATCTTCATAACCTTCTGTTGTTTGATTAAAACAACTTCTAAATAATAATGAATCATTTATTACTTCGATTTTACCGGTACTTGATGCCGGATGAGGATAAATCGTCCAAGTAGATCCAAAATCCTTACTTATTATAATATTCAATGGATTATTGCATGATTCACATGAATCGATTTCGACTAAAATTTCATTAGTGTCTAAAAGATATGATCCGATAATTCTTAATTCACTGTTTTTTGAAAGTTCAATTTTTGTCCAGCTACTGCCGCTATCAGAAGTTCTGAATATTTCTTTCTCAGTAGCTGCTATTCCAAATTTTGTTTCATCAAAACTCAAATGGTTTATTGTATTATATTGATACGACATATTTACGGGAGCATTTGCATTTTTCCATGACATACCGAGATCCGTTGATATTTTTATTATTCCGCTATCGCCGCCGATGAGGATTCTGTCCTTAGAAGGAAATGCCATACTTATATATTTTATTAGTCCTTTTCTATTTTCATAGTCACGATATACAACTGAATCTGCAAGTATTTGCTTCCAATTAAAACCGCCGTCTGTTGAAATAAATAAATAAGCTCTTGGTGTAACTGATAATACTGATAAGTTTTTAGAATCTACACGGTCTGAAACACCAAAATACTTCCCATAAATATTTTCAATCAATGTCCATCTTTCACTTGAATTGCCGAAATTGAACATAACTAAAAAAATTATTGTCAAGGCTAAAGTATATCTAAATAATTTCATTATAATTATCCTGTTACTATGAACTTAATGGAATCTATGCTATTACTTTTTATTATCTTAATAAAATATATACCCTGAGATATTTGTTCAGGTAGTTGAATAAGAAAATTAGAAAAGCGTTCCATATCCTTTAGCTTATACTCTTTAATTATTTCACCAATTACATTATATATTTCTAATTTGGCAATAGCAGTCCTTTCAGGAAATTGAAGCATAATTTCATTGGTCTTAAGCAAATTTACAGGATTTGGGAATATGTATGGCTTACCATTGCCCTTTATTTCATTTTTAGCAGAACTAACTATCTTATTTAAACTGAAAAGACCTTCATTTCCAGATGATATGAAACCTAAATGGTCAGAAATAATTTCAAGATCTAAAATCGGTAGTACTTCAACTGAGGTAATAATACTATCTTTTGACCAGTTTTCACCGCCGTCATTTGTTCTGTAGATTTTCCCCATATATCCTGCAGCAATTCCTTTTTCACTGTTTATCATTTCTATCTTTTGAAATCCATAATCCAATGCATTAGTATCCCTTTGTTTTTCCCAAGAGTACCCTCCATCAGTTGTTTTTACAATCACTTGTTTGTTAAAATTTGTTCCGGGAACTGGTGTTTCTAATACTGCCCAACCTTCGTTCTCACTTAAAAAGTCAAAATCAAACATATAATTATCTACTTTATTTTTATCCCATTTCAAGCCATCATCTGACGTTCTTAAAATATATGAACCATTTTCATCACTTGTCAGAAAAAAATACTTATCATTGCTAATTATCTCAATATCATGTATATAATGCCATTTGTATTCTTCTTTCATATCAATAAGAGTCCATTCATTAAAAACTGCATTGCTTTTCATATATCTTAGAGGAGATTCTTTTATGGTAATAAAACCAATTTCAGAATCTTTTAAGTACAACTCTGTAAAAGTAATTTTATCTGTTTCATGGTTTATAATTGTATCAAAACTCCATGTTTCACCATAGTCTTTCGATGATGCTATCTCTCCGTCATTTAAAATGACAATAATAGTTCCATCAGTGTGTGATTTTATATCTATGGATTTTCTGATTTTTCTACCAATGTTTTCAAAAAAATCGAAAGTGTCAATTAAGGTAGGAATCCAATTCTTTCCACCATCACTTGTTTTTTTGATTATAAACCCAACTTTTTCGACAGAGCCATGTAACTCGCTATCACAAAAGCAATTCAAAGAATCATAACATGAAATATTGCTGATTCTATATTTTTCCCCATACAAATTTCTTTCCCAAACACCAATCTGCGGTGTAGCTTCATAGTATATGAATATTATTATCAATAGACAAATTAAATACTTCATTTTTCCTCCTTAAGAAACATTCCGAAAATTTTCATAATAAAATTTTCATGACTTGCTCTCATGTTAATAACTAATATCTTCTAATTCTTGACAAATATTTTTGTTTTATTACCAATTTTGATAAAGTACATCCCCGTCGCAAAAGAAGAAATATCAATTTTCTGAACATTTTCTCTTTCTAATAGCTTAACACCTAGCATTGAATATATTTCCACCTTCTCATATATTACTTTGTTGAATTTGATATAATCTTTAGCCGGATTCGGGAATATATTTATATCTTGTGTTTTATCTTCTTCTATTACCGATACGGGTTCTTCATAATAAAAGATTTTGCCATTAGAGAGTGCTATTACCGGATTTTTTACGTTTTGAAAACACACATAGGACATTAAAGGACCGCCTTCTCTGATTTCCATGCAACTGCTGTCAATTGCCCAATTTTTCCCACTATCTTTTGTTAATAATACAGTACCCAACCTTCCTACGGCAATCCCTTCTTTTGTATCATGAAAGGAAATATCCCACAATTCTTTATTTGGAAAGCCTAATTCATTGTGTTGCATATACCATGTGTTTCCGCCATCAGTTGTTGCAGCTATTTTATGTGTGGTGATATCACCTTCACCTGTCGGGTCGCCTCCTACTATCCATCCGTTTAATGAGTCAACAAAGAACATTTTACTGATGTAACCTCCCTTGTAATCCCCATACTTATACATAATTCCATCTTTATTTATGTTTGTGGGATCAACATATTTCCAGGTTTTTCCTGTGTCATTTGTAATCATTATTCCCTGATATCCCACTAATAATCCGTCGTAGTAAATAATTTTTCCGGGACTTAAAATATCAATAGAATATATCGTTCTATTTTTTCTGTTTTCTAGGAGAGGTGCCTCAAGGACTTTCCATGTATAACCGCCGTCTTTCGTATAAATTATGTTTCTCAAAGAACATGCCACTCCGTATATGGAGTCTAACATTTTTATTTCAATTAGAAACATTGGGTAATCAATATCGGGTTCTGATGGAACATTTACTTTGTCCCATGTTTTTCCGGCATCCTCAGTAATAAGTATTATACCCGAATCGCAAGCTATCAAGCATTTATCTTTTGTAGGAGCAGAAATGGCTCTTAGCCTGGCTCCAGAATGTGACAGCCCCAAAGAATCAATCTTTTCATAATCCGGTGCGAAAAGGAACTTCCATGTTTTTCCGGCATCAGTAGAATGATGAATAACTCGATAGGCAAAAAGATCATTTGCGATAGCGTAACAATTTACAGAATCAGGACAATCAATTCCGCAAAACATCATATTTTGAGGACCAATTTCTCCTTTATGTAAAGGTGACTTTTCCAGCTCTGCTTTTTTCCATCCGGAATATGCAGATATATTTAGCAAAAATAAGAATACAGCGAATAATACTATATTTTTCATGATTACCTCTCTGTTTTAAATATATTGCCTCTAAGCCTTTTTTGACTTAGAGGCTAATTCAGTTTATTTTATAAGTATGATTTTATTTGACAGAACCTGTGTACCATTTAAAACAATGCTATACACATAATTTCCACGAGGAAGTTCGTTTAGGTCTAACTGAAGGTTTGTTTTACCTTCCTGAAATCGTCCGTTAAATTCTTTATATGTTTTTCCGTAAACATCTGATATTCTGATAACATATTCTCCATTATTCTTACTATTTAAGGATACCGGGAGAATATTGTCTGTTATAGTCAAATTACTTTCTTTGATTTGTTTTCTGTTATCTAAATCTTTATCGTTTGGTTCAATGTAATCTTCAGCATAAAGATACCAATTACATACCAGTTCACATTCAGACCCCGGAGGTGCTTCTGGTGGTAATATGGCTTCGGAACAGTCATCATATGACCAGGGATCCCCCAATGGATCAATTTGAATAGTACCATTAGGAGGTGGATCGGAATATCTGCATATTCTCATTTCTTGTAAACAACAGTCTGTACCTTCGCAAGGTACTGCAACAGAATGATATTCACCAACAACCTCTATCTCATAATGAGTCCAGCATGTAGCCTGACTGATTCTCCATTGTGGATTACATGCTACACCAGGAGGATCAGGGACAGGATATGCTGGGGGAAACCCCATCGGATTCAATTCTATTAAATTGTAATAAGCTGTTTTGAATAATTTATCCAAAGGAAGCCATCTCCAGCAATCAGAACCGATTGTTTCTATCATTACTATTTGAAAATCCCACCAATTATTACATGCCAATCTGGACGTCCACCAAACATTTAATTGACAACCCCCTGGAAGTGGTATAATTGTAATTTGAGGAGGACCAAATGGTGTCCATTCGCAGTCTGGTGTACAGGGTTGAGGAACCTGGGCATCAGCTTGATAAGAAATCGCTGATATTCCCACTGTGAATAAAACCAGCAATAAAACTATGCTTTTTGAAGCTTTTAATATTGATTTCATATTTTTTGTCCTTTGTTATTTTCAAAATAAAACTAAATTTATTATATTTGAACTGGAAGTATTTTAGCAATAGGTTTATACTTCCATCGCAAGGAGAGAAAATTAAATTTTTCTCTCCTTTTTCTATGGTGAGCGGTTTCTCATATTACCTCCATATTTGTGAAACATCTCCCATACTCACAGCTTACCGAAAGCAAGCAATAAGTAAAAATTTTTAATTACTATAGATATAAATACCAGATTAAAGGAGTAATAGAATTTTGAAATATATGAATATTTCCTTATATTACCTTTTGGTATTACATCTATTCAATACCAATCATACTACACAACTACCATTGCCGCTCTTGCCCGGAGCGGCTTTTTTTCATTAATCGGGTACAACTATTATTCTTGGTGGTCCCGGTTCACCTGGATCTGGTTTGGATTTTCCTCTAATAACATATCTGCCCTGAGGTTTGTCGAATGGGCACTGATCTTCTACCCCATCATAAAGTAACTCATAAAGATCCGCTCCTTCCTCTTTGTATTCAACATAATAACCCGTTGCATTTGGAATCGGATCCCAGCTTAGCATTTTTGTCTGATGATTGTAATCATAACTTTCGATTCCCATTAATTCTCCCATAATTATTGAAACATTATTAATTATTGGCTTTCGCCTGTATCAATCTTAATCAATTTGTTTATTTCATATCCCAAGTTATTATAGGAATATACTAAATCAGGATCATTTTTGCTGTCAGAGCTCATGATGCCTAAACCAATTCTGAAGTGTAAATCTCTTATGTCTTCTTTAAGTACACTGTTTATCCTCAGAAGTTTTTGGCATTGATCCTTCAGCTCTAAATTCTGTTTCTTTATCAGTTTTTTGTACCTAAGTAATAAAATTGTCAAAAGTAAAAGAATGACTGAAAATGCAATCAATCCAAAAATTATTATATTCTGGAAATTTATCATCTTTTGTTGATATTCACTCTTCTGTTTGTAAATCATATAATTATATTCAGCATCGTTCTTTGCATGAGTATTCTGAAAAAAAATTTTTTTATAGTAACTAACAAGGCTGTCAGAATACTGCGAAATAGCCGAAGCTGTTTTAGCGACTGAATCCATTTTCCCTTGCTTTGCATAGATATTCTTAAGCAACTCGTAATTATCTACAAGTTTCCGATACATTTTCTGTGACTTATAAAAGTCTATCGTTTTATGCACTAAGAGTTCTGCTCTTTGGTAGTTTCTTTTCTTATAATAATTACTTGCCAGGTTAGCTTCAACTAAAGTTATCTGCAATGAATCATTTCCTTTTTTTGCGAAATAATAAGAAAGATTTAACAAAGAATCTTTTTGGTATTTATCGTAATTTTCCATATCTGCTAAATTTAAATAAACTGAAGATATATTTTCATAATCCTTAATGTCTTGAAAAATGCCAAGTGTTTCAGTAAACACCTCTTTTGCCTGCAAGTATTCTCCAATATTATTTAAAGCAATACCTCTATTCAGCAAATACAATCCTTTTCTTTCATAATAATTAAGTGCATCAGCCATATCAATAGCTTTAGTAAAATAGGGCAGGGCATGCTTACTTCGACTGCTCTCATTATAAATAATCCCTATATTATTTAATACGATCATCGTATAAAGAGAATCATTCATCACTTCTGCTATATCTTTTGTTTTTAAATAAAACTCAAGAGCCTTTTGATAATCTTCTATATGATAATAATCCGTCGCTAAATTATTATATACCTTCATGAGTAATTCCTGATTGTTCACCTCTTCAATTAAGGCTAAAGCTTTGTAGTTCACTTTGAGAGATTTTCTTATATCTCCAAGTCTGATATAAGCTAATCCCATGTTAAAATAACATAAGCCTGCCGGCTCCGTTAAATCTGATAATTGATATAATTCGAGGGCTTTCTGAAAGTACGATATCGACTCTTCATTTTTTTGATTACTTAAATATATCCATCCAAAATTGTAGTATGAATCGGCTAAGAGTTCATCATCGTTTATCTTCTTGGCAGCTTCAACCGCCCTTCTTATGTAAAATTTTGCCTTCGGTAGATCTTTTTCTGTGTAATCTATGGCAAGCTTTTTATAAATAGTGATCTGCTCTCTCGGTTCTGCCCTCAATACAGCGCCTTCGAGGCTGTCTGTATTGAAAGCAAAACACTGGAGGTTTGTCAATGCAAACATTATCACCGTTATTAGATTTAATCCTATGTATTTCATATTTTTACTCATCATTTAGTTTTTCTTTGATAATATTGAAAATCTCAGGTTCCATACTAAGAAAATATGTATCTTCATCAGAAATGTCCATATCTTTGAATTCCATTTGGTAGCTTTCCATTCTGTTCTTCAATATCTGCCCGACCGGATTGTTTTCATACATATCTCCCGTGCCGGTAGCAAGCCAGTGTATATTGCAGCCCGACTTGTTAAGCACTTCAAATAATTCCAAATCGATTAAAACTTCCTCGAAAAGTACCTTTTTAATTTTTTTGTAGTCCAGATTGTTTATCAGGCAGAAATTCTCTAAAGTTATGTAATTAATTCTTATCCAGTACTTGATTCTTTCAAATGGATTTTTCACAGGTCTGAGATTTTTAAACATATTTCTGTTTTCAAGTTCAATCCCTTTTGCATTAGATGCATACATCGAGCCGTTTCCGGTTAAGTACCAGTCTATTGACAATCCGGCTTTGTGAAATTTCAGCAGTGATTCTTCGGTGGGAAAATTCTTGTCGGTTATATAACGGCTTATCGTTGACCTGGAAATGTTAATTTCATCGGCAAAAACACTCCTGCCGCCATAACAGTTCTGGATAAAAAGCAAAAGTCTGTCAGCTTTATTCATATAGCAAATTAATATTAATCAATAAAAAGTAGCATACTTGTCAATTTTCCAGACCGTTTTACTCAATTTTGTTCCATTTCCGGTGAATTTCAAACCATTGTATTTCAATCATTTACACTCGAGAATAATTTAATTATTTTTTTTATAAAAAGCAAATATTATTTTTAAATTTTTTTAATTTACTGCATAGTAATATATTCAATTATATTAGTTTGAGATAGTTATAATTATTTTTTATCAGAAAATTATTTTTGCAGAAGGAATTTTGGTAAAAAAAACGCCGTAATAAAGGATGCAGAAAATTATAAATCTATATTTTCTACGGTTTTCAGCCGCACTTAGTAGAGATGATTTTGAAAAAAAACATAAATTTCAATTTTTTTGTTTATTTAAAAATAATTTATATTTTTGCCGGAAATGTGTAATTGATTGGAGCAAAAACATCTTTTATCCCGGAGAATGATACAGCTATACGAAGCAGTGCAAATTCCTTCGCTTTAATGTATAATTATCAAGGGATATACGAATAAATAATGGTAGTTGCGTATAAACACGAGTTGTCCTGAATTCGCTCCGCTCATTCAGGACAACGTGTCTGGGGTAAGCGGGGAGTCCGCTTAAGCGAACTCTGTACAACATGGGGTAAAACAATGGGAAAATCAAAAAAAATTATAAGGGTTCTATTTATATTAGAAAAAATTCCCCGTACTATTGGATTGAATATCAAGG
>CAZOBD010000139.1:0-10284 GCA_964577665.1 uncultured Hyphomicrobiales bacterium | reverse complement strand
GAGATGCGAAAGAAAAGCACATTCCCAAATCGGAGTTTGGGAATGAGATGCGAAAAATAAACAGATGAAATTCTATATGCCTATCCTCCAAACAAATTTTCCGAGCACGGTGGTATAGAGAAGTTCAAAATCTCCTCCGGCAGTGGAATACATCTGGTTTACCGCAAGGTAAAAATCACTTCCCACAACGGGTATCCAGTTAAAACGGAAATTAAGTATTACGAGGTCTGTTTCATTGTTCCACTGGCCGAAAAAACTTGAGAATATCTTGGGATTGAAGGCATATTCCAACCTGCCGCCGAGATTGTTTGTATAAAAATATCCTTGAGAAAGATTGATGTTGTTTCTTGTGAAATCGGCAGAAATATTCAAATGTCTGTTAAGATTTGCTTTTAACTGTGCATAGAGGCTCATTCTTTCGCCGTCGTAGAATTCGCCGAAATTAACACTGCTTGAGAAAGAAACTTTTCTCCCTTGGAAAGTGCTGAATTCGAGTTCGTAACTCAGATAATCATACTTGCCGCGGTCAATACCGATGTCTTCAAAAACATCAAAACCTTCATCTACGCGGTCGTGCTCAAACTTAATATCGAACTGAATAATTTCACCGCTTTTTGTTTCAAAGCCGATGGGACGGATTTCCCACCATGCAGTTTCAATTTCTCCTGTGTCGTCCGTCCAGTAAAAACCGCCGCTGAACGGCTCAAAATCAAATCGTTTCATCCATGACAGGAAAGAGGGACGCGGTCTCCATTTAAATTTTCCATATAAATTTCTGAAATTTTTTCGGCGGAGAAAACCTATCTCCGGATTGAAATTTTTCTCAATTGTTTGAAAAGACATTTCTGCATCTATTACATCGTTTGGGTAATCCACTACAAAATTATAAGCTTTATTCTTTGCATTGACAATGCCCTGAGTTACCGACTGGGCAATCATCGCGCTTATCTTCAGATTATTGTCCCCGAATACATCCGATGTAGAATAGAAGAAGTCTCCTCCGTAAACATAGTTATAATGATTTTCGGCATTTTTTCCCGTAAGAATAACCCCGATGCTCGATTTTTCAAAAATATTCTGCCGAAATCGTGCAGCCGAAAAATTCGTTGTCGGCAAATCGCCGTGCGCTGCTGTTTGAATGGAAAGCAAGCCAATGTTTGAACTGCCGGAATTTCCCATAAGCCTTGCTCCGCCGATAATGGGAATTTCTTTGCCGTCAGCTATTCCTATCCTTCTGCTGTAGAAAATTTCTGCTCTGTCCACAAGTCCCGAATTAAAGTGATTAGCTCCTTCCAGAAAGAACTGCCTTTTTTCGGGATAGTAAAGCGAGAAGCGGGATATGTTTATCTGGGCGCGGTCAGACTCCACCTGTGCGAAATCAGTGTTTAAAGTCAGATTCAGTTTTAATGTAGGGGTAATGAGATAATTTGCATCTCCTCCTATCTTTGTAACTGTTTTGTCCGGATTATTTTCACGTATTTCAATTCCTGCGGCTGCATAAGGTTTCAATTCAATGGTTTCTTCGCCTCGAATGCTGTCTAGACCTGTGAGAATTCCCGCGTGGGATACATGCTCAAAGTCATAATTTCTCGACCATCCCTGCCAGAAAGCCTGCTCTTGTTTCCGGCGGATGTTTCTTTCGAAGTTTACTCCCCACACCTGTTGTGTCTGCTCAGAAAATTTGAGAGTGGAAAAGGGAATAGCCATCTCGCCGAACCAGCCGCTGTCGGCGCGTATTACCTCGGCATCCCATACGCCGTCCCAGTCCATGTTGAAACCCTTGCCTTCGTCTTTTATCATCACGTCGCTGCGGGCTCCGTTGGGATTTACCACGAACACATAGCCGTTGCGCTTGTCATAAAAAGTATCGAAGATAACCTCGAAATTGTCCTCGGTCCAATAGATAAAATCGCGTTTCATTTCTTTGTTGGTTAGTACGCCGGGCAGTCTTTCGTAGCACCAGAAAGCAACGTACAGCGTTTCGGGAGTGAATACAACGGCAGCTTCTGTGCGCTCGGTAACCGGTTCGCCCTCGTGCAGTTCTCTTTGGGTAAAATTCGTTACTCTTTGGGCTTTCTGCCAGCATTCCTCGTCTGCTATGCCGTCCAGTTTTATAGATGACCTGCATTTACAGGCTGTAACCGTATTGGGCATAGATACCTGTGCTGCAGAAGTTGTTGCAAATAGCAGCAGAAAAATGACAACACAGTATAAAGTTTGAATATTCATGAAATGCAAAATTATCCAATATCCTTATTTCAGGAAAGGAAATCCTTCAGTCTGTAATAACAAAGTTTGTTTTAGCCGTAAGAAAAAATTTCTTGGTTTTAATTTGAAACTTTGATATATTGAGCTTAACTTAAAAAGTAGTCTTAAGTTATTAATAATTATCATTACTTTGATTACTAAAAAATTTAATAGGCTGTGGTTTACAAATGTCCCTGTTCTTCCGGTATGGGCTTTGATTCTTTTGGGGCTAACCTTGAGATAAGATGGACTCCACTTTAAAAGTGGAGTCCATCTCGAGAAACAGAATTAAAGAATGTCATTCCGGCTGGAGCGAAGCGGAATGCCGGAATCTCAAGTTAGTGGGAACACACCCCTTAATCCCCTCTCAAGAGGGGATATTCATCCAAGAGATTCCGCAACAAGTACTGAATGACAAGAGTCATTTTTCTGGAAGCTAAAAATAAATGAAGAAACATACATGATTGGGGAAATCACGTAAGGGGATGATTATTTAAGCAAGATATGCCATATCTTGAGATAAGATGGACTCAACTTTAAAAGTGGAGTCCATCTCGAGAAGCAGTAAAAAAAATAAACATATGAAACAGAATTTAAAAAAAACTGCAATTTATCTGCTGAAATCTCTGGCTGAACTTTTGGCGCCTCAAATATGCCTTGTATGCGAAATGCCGCTTGGTTCCGGCAGCAGCCGGTATATCTGTCAAAAATGTTTTGATGCCATGCCGATAGCGCCGCCGCCGCATATATTTAGAGAAAAATTATTTAGAAATTTCGAGGCAGCAGATAATATTTTCATAACAAAAACAGCCTGTCTTATTGACCTGAAAGAAAACGGCAGTTATATTAATATTATCTATGCGTTAAAATACTCAAAGTTTCCAGATGTTGGCAGGGAGTTCGGGGAATATCTCGGCAGGATACTGAATGAATATGATATGAAAAAATATGATGCTGTTCTGCCCGTGCCGGTGCATCATGGGCGCAGGCGGGAAAGAGGCTTCAATCAGGCTGAAGAAATTGCCGAAGGCATCAGAAGAGAAACCGGCATTATGACAGATTTCACTCTATTAAAGAGAACCAGATATACATCTTCGCAGACCCGTATGAAAAAAACCGACAGAAAGAAAAATGTTTCGGCAGTTTTTAAAGTCGATGCTAAGCGAGGAACCATATCGGGAAAGAGTTTTTTAATATGCGACGATGTACTTACTACCGGTTCCACTCTCAACTACAGTGCAGCCGCACTTTTAAAAGCAGGTGCTGCGAGGGTTGACGCCGCCGCTATAGCTTATGCCTGAAAAAGGAAGTATTTTTCTATTCCACTTTTATAATCTTTTTTGATGTATAAGCATCTTCGGATTTTAATCTCAGGAAGTATATACCCGGAGGAATATTATCGAATGAATAATTTTTCTCATAAATACCTGAAGCATCTATTTTTCCATCGAAAATACAGTTTATTAAAACTCCGTCCAGACCAATAAGACTTAATTCCAATGTACCGGTTCTTTCAATATTGCATCTGACGGTAACACTGCTTGAAAAGGGATTTGGATAGATTTGCAGAAATGATTGCATTTCGGTTTTTGATTCTTTTACATCAGAGAATTCCTGATTAATCTCAACTCTATATGCCGTAAAAAGATAATTGGTATCATTTTTATCCGAAAATTCGAGATAGGCATTCGCATCAAGCCACTCGCCTTCATCCCATTTTTTATTGTAAATATTTTGCAGTATTCCATCGTTGTCGTGTTCATAAATAACCCGCCTCATTTTTGTCCATTCGCCGCTCTGCCATTTGAAGAAGGTAGTTTCCGATGGTTTTTCTGCAATATAACCGTAAATATTCTTGTTCTGGTTTACCCATTCTCCTTCCAGAAATCTCAAATAGATAAAAGCTATAATTTTTCCATCTTCTCTAAATGTTCTTACCTCACGCGAAAGATCCTGCCATTCATCATCCTTAAATAGTGCAAGGGTGTTTATTCGGGTGTTACTTTCTTCATCTATTTTTACTGTATTCCTTGAATAGACTTGCCACTTATCATTATGCCATATTTCAAGATGTAATGATTTTAGGTTTCCGTCTGAGAAGTATTCATAATAATAAACTGAATTATTTACCCATTTATCCTGCCATTCCTGAAGAGTTTCTGTCTTTAATTTTCCATTTTCGTAATACTCAAATATCTGCTTTGTAGTATATACCCAGGCTCCTTCTTCCCAAATTTGTCTTATCTGACTTTTCTTCAGATTATTTTCATAGTAAGTATTCAGGTTTCTTCGATAATTCACTAAAGAATCGCCGTCCATTCTTTCTATTTCCATTTCGGTCATATTTGAATTTACTTCATAAACATAAGAGGTTACGGTGCTTATCTCCCAGTTATTATCAAGGCGGTTCTCCCAAACATCCGATTTTATCAGCCCATTTTTATTGTATTCAAAGTAGTTTCTCTGGCTTTTTGAAAGCTCGCCCTTTTTCCATAACTCATATAGAATCTCCGTTCTCCGCTCTTTGGCATCATAGCTGTATGTTATATAGGTATCATCTTTTAATGTCGAGAAAACTGTTAAAGTTCTTACAGTCAGGTCTTTATCCAGAATGCAATCATGATTCAATTTTTTGTCATCATTGTACTGTGCCCAAGCTAAGGTTTTAACCGTGAAAAGGATGATAATTATTAACAAATGTTTCATATATAAGTCTTTCTTTATTAAATGAAAAAAAATAAGCCATACCGGTTAATTAAACCAGAACTTAAGATATTCTGTGTTATCATTGTTGTAAAATTAAATAATGATTATATTGCAATTAGAAAGAAATATTATATGATAATTTTCATTTTTTTGAAACCATTTTAACCTAAATATTTCGAAATGAAATTATATTCAGAAATGCCTTTTTCAAGTATATTCTTACTGATTAGAATTATCAAATATAGCCAAATAAGACTTTTATATAACAATTGCTATCTGAAAAATTTTCATTATTTTGAATTATTAATATTTACACGAAAAATAAATAAATTGACATGAATGAAAACGAAAAAGAGAAATTCGGTTCTCTGACATCGCCTGCTCATACGCCGGGTGATGAATTTGAAGCGCAGCTCCGCCCAAAGGAATTTGCTGAATTTACCGGACAGCGCAAGATAGTGGAGAATCTAAAAATTTTCATAGCCGCCGCCAGAAAACGAGGGGAAGCTCTTGACCATGTCTTGCTTACGGGACCTCCGGGGCTCGGCAAAACAACTCTGAGCTACATTATAGCCCGCGAACTGGAGAGCAAAATAAAAATTTCGTCAGGACCCGTGCTGGAGAAGCCGGGCGACCTTGCCGGTTTGTTAACAAATCTTGACGAACGCGACGTGCTTTTCATAGATGAAATACACCGCCTGCCATCTATCGTGGAGGAATATCTTTACTCTGCAATGGAAGAATACCGTCTTGACATAATGATAGATTCAGGTCCATCGGCACGTACCATACAGCTTTCAATACCGCGGTTTACGCTTATAGGAGCAACAACCAGGGCGGGCTTGCTGACCGCTCCTCTGCGTTCCCGCTTCGGCATTTCAAACAGGCTGGACTATTATGATAAAGAAGACCTTCTGAAAGTTGTGGTGCGGTCTGCAAAGATTTTAGATGTGGAAATCGAAGACGACGGCGCTATGGAAATTGCTTCCCGCTCCCGCGGCACCCCAAGGATAGCCAACAGGCTGCTCCGCCGCACACGCGACTTTGCAGAAATTAAAGGCTCTGGAGTGGTCGATAAAAAAATAGCAAAAATAGCTCTTTCTGCTCTTGATGTGGATGAATTCGGTCTTGATGAGATGGACAAACGCATCCTCAGCTCAATAATTGAAAAATTTGACGGGGGACCGGTCGGACTGAATACGATTGCGGTTTCTGTCGGGGAAGAATCGGGTACTATCGAAGAGGTTTACGAACCTTTTCTGATTCAGCAGGGTTTTCTCCAGCGAACACCTAAAGGGAGGAAAGCCACAAAAATTTCTTATAAGCATTTGGGTCTTTCGCCAAAAGCAGAAGAAAATGAGAGCCTTTTTTAATACTTTCCGGCGATTTGGCGTTCATTGGAACTGATCCTGCAACAAACATGAAACATCGAAAAAATAACAGATATATTAAAATGAGTTTTCACAATTAAAAAATGGATGTCAAATGAGACACAAAAAGTTAATATTAAGTGCCATACTCTTGTCAGGGTTAGGGCTGACAGGACTGCATGCACAAGAAAGCGTAAATGCCGCTGGCGGCAATGCTTCGGGCAGCGGAGGCTCGGCGAGCTATTCCATTGGTCAGGTTGCGTACCAAACCCATAACGGAACAAGCGGTTCGGTAGCGGAAGGCGTACAGCAACCGTATGAAATATCGGTAGTAACAGGATTAGAAGAAGCCAAAGGCATAAATCTTTCCGTTTCGGCGTACCCAAATCCTACAAACGATTATCTTACATTGGAAATACAAGAGTTTGAATTGTCAAACTTATACTTTCAATTGTACGACATGAACGGAAATCTTTTACAAAACGAAAAAATCACAGGCAACCAAACAAGCATTGACATGAGCAACTTTGTACCTGCCACGTATTTTGTGAAAGTGATTGTAAAGACGCAAGGACTTGCATATCAAGAATTAAAAACATTTAAAATTATTAAAAATTAAGGAGGACAAAACAATGAGAAAATTATTTACAATTTTAGCAGCAGTATTATTAACGGCAGGTGTTTTTCTGCCACGACAAGCAAGGGCTCAGGCACCCGAAAAAATGAGCTACCAGGCAGTAATACGTGATGCCGATGGTCAACTGGTTACGGATACAAAAGTTGGCCTTCGGGTAAGAATTCAAAAATTTATTCATGGTATGCCCCCTTCCTGGGAGGATGTATATATTGAAATACATAGTGTATACAAAACCAATGAGAACGGATTATTAACACTGATGATCGGAGCGGGTGAAATCGTCTCGGGAAACTTTGCTGATATTGATTGGTCGGACGGTCCTTACCAATTAAAAACCGAAACCGATCCGGAAGGAGGTACAAATTATTCTATTACCGGCTCCAGCCCCTTATTAAGTGTACCCTATGCACTGCATGCCAAAAATGTAAAAACCTATAAGGTTGGCGACTTTGCCCAGGGTGGTATCGTATTTTGGGTCGATGAAACCGGGCAACACGGGCTGGTTTGTGCCAAAGAAGACCAAAGCACAGGAATAAGATGGCACGCAGGCACTGATGGTTATTTACGCGCTAGAGGAAATGGTCCCTTTTCGGGGAAAGCTAATACTACAATTATTATTACGGCTCAGATTGCGATTGGCGATGACAAAGAAGAATATGCAGCTGATATATGTAATCGTTTAAAAATAACGGAAGGTGGTAAAACCTATGGGGACTGGTATCTGCCTGCAAGAGAAGAATTAAACCTAATGTATCAGAGCAAGGCAATTATTAACGCCACAGCAACGGCAAACGGTGGCAGTGTCTTTTCCACTGCCAACTATTGGAGTTCTACTGAGTTAAATCCACTGTTTGGCTATGGTGCGGGGTACCAAAATTTTGGGGATGGCACTCAGGACAAAAGTCCTAGAGATAACCTCTACAGAGTACGTGCTATCCGGGCTTTTTAACAATTTGAACCATAACTTTTCGCACGTTAAGCAGATTATCCACAATAATATATAAATTATTAACAATCAGTATATTAGTGTATATTTAACAGATTAAACAAAATAAGAGCAAAGATTCAGAATACTTCAGAATACTTCAGAAACTTTGATAAACTCCATTTTCTTATTAATGAATATCGTAAAATGCGCCTCTGAAAAAATCACTTCTTTTTTTTCAAAAGCAATTTTTTATCATAAAATTCTTTTTCAGACGTTAAATTTTTGCTTATACTCAAATTTTAGTAAATCAATATACGCTTTTTGAGGAGACTCTAATTAAGTTGTTTTTGCAATTCTACATATTTTGATATATCTTCTATAATCATTATAATATACTTCTCCTTTTTGAAAGGGAAGAGCCGGGTTGAAAACTGCAGGTGTTTGTCTTCTTTTATACCCTCGTAATTGAAAAACGGTTTTGTGATATGCTCTTTGTATATAGCGACATTTTTTGTATAAGAGTGCAGAGCGGCTATCCGCAGCTCGCAGCTGCAGCATTTTGAAGTATTGCCGCATTCTAGATGTTCTTCTATCTGATAGGCACAGCCGATTGCTTCCCCGCATTTGATGAAACGGAGGTCTTCGTCTTTTCTGTTAGAAAAAATTGTTCTCAGCGAGTCGTTGAAAGCATGAAGTTTCATATCTTTGTTCAGCAGAAGCACACAGCTTGTAATATTGTTAAGTACAATATTTAAGAAATCACCGGAGCCGTGCAGCATTTCAAAGCTGACGTTTGTATTGGCTATACTTTCCTGCATTTTATCCCCTGAGCTTTGTAAATAAAATTACATAAAAAGTAGTTCTGTTTAAGATGTCCGGCATCTTAAAGCTGCCGGACACCTGAATTTTTTTCAATTACTTTGCCTTACATAATATAAGACAATTCAGAAAGAATAGCAAGAAGTTTATTTTTCGTAGTGGCTTATCATCCAGTTGATACCGAATTTATCGCTAAACATGCCGAAGTAAGAGCCCCAGAAAGTTTTAGCCATCGGCATTATTTCCTTTCCTCCTTCGGAGAGATCCTTGAACAGTCTTTCAGCTTCTTCCTTTGTATCGGCGGCTAAGGAAACAGAAAAATTATTGCCTTTTTTTAGTTTCGGCGCCCATTCGCCTACGGAATCGCTGCCCATTATCGCCGTACCTTCATCGAGGGACATCGAGACGTGCATTATTTTGTCTTTATCTTCTTCTTTAACGGAAAGATGTTTCGCTTCGGGGGGAATTTCGCTGAACCTGCTAAGCATGTCGAAATCTTTTTTGAAGACAGATTTGTAGAAATTGAAAGCTTCCTCGCAGGTTCCGCCGAAAGTCAGATAAACATTTGCTTTTATCATAAATACCTCCCATTAATAAAAATTACTTTTTGAATCTTTTTGCTGTATAATATCCCATTAGAGCCATTGGTATGTATGCCAGTGATAAATCAATCACAGCATACCACAAAGGAGCAGGAAGCATGATTACGTTTGATACTCCTCCTGCGAGAAAAAGCGCCGATAATATCAATACCATTGTCAGTTTCTTTGAAGAAGCGATAATGACAGTTAAAACTGCACCTGACAGCGTGCCTAAGGCATGTGCAAGGAACGGAAATAAAAAATGCTTAGGTTCAAAAAGGTGCATATTTGCTTTTAAGTTTTCCATATTCGAAGGGTCAACACCTTCAGGCAAAGCAATAAAAGAATTGCTTAGCATTATGATCGCCATATTAACAATACTGCCGGCGATTAATCCGGCAATAACGGCAATAATATTTCTGATAACAGAGTTCATAAATTAGCATTTAGCTTAAGCTAAAAATATTTTTTTAATTTAAAGAAAATAAATGAAATAATCAACTGAAAATTTATTAATTCTCTGATATTTGATGAAACATGTTTTCTGGAGCTTTTTAGTCTGATATTTTTGTTTTAAATTTCGCTGTAATTCTTTCCTGCTTAGGATATTCCGTATCTGCCAGATATGGAATATCTACCAGAAATAATCTTCCTTTGTGTGATTTTTCTGATTCATATATGTTTCATAAGTTTATTTTCGATCCCTCCCCGACCCTCCCTTACAAGTAAGGGAGGGAGAAATTCCCCTCCCCAAGAGGGGATTAAGGGGTGTGTTCCTCATTCATGAGATTCTGAAACAATACTGAAACAAGCTTTCGGCACAGGGACAGAATGACATTTTACATTTCATTCCCAAACTCCGATTTGGGAATGTACTTTTCTTTCAAAACTCCGTTTTGCATTAACTCTCAAACAATCATTCCCTTGTGTGTTTTTCCCTTATCATGGACGTTTCATCTGTTAATTTTTGCCCCACCCTAACCCTCCCCAAAGGGA
>CAZOBD010000138.1:0-10373 GCA_964577665.1 uncultured Hyphomicrobiales bacterium | reverse complement strand
CCTCCCCTTGGGGAGGGCAGGGGTGGGGTCTCTTCCGGTTTTTCATTTACATTACTTTTTTTTCTTCAATGTATGGCAAATCTACCTAAAAATAATCATCCCCTTGGGTGATTTCCCGGAATCATGGATGTTTCATCTTCACAAAATTTATTTTTTCCAGAAGGTGGGGGGTAATTTCATATTCCTGTTTAGAAAAGTGCTAGAAAATAAATCTTGTCTAATATTCTTCCCGAAAAATAAATATTTTGTCCAATGCTATTTGCTTACAACTTGTAATTAATATCATCCGATAAGGCTTATAATTAGAAATCACCTCTTATAAAGTGTTTACCGGCTAACCTTCAAACCAAAGAAGCAGCTTATGTATTTGTTCTTTTAATTCATGGCGGTTTACTATCATATCCAGGAAACCATGCTCCATTACGAAATCTGAACGCTGAAAGCCCTGGGGAAGTTTTTTTCGGATGGACTGCTCTATCACTCTGGGGCCGGCAAATCCGATAAGGGCACCCGGCTCGGCTATAATAACATCTCCAAGCATACCGTAAGATGCGCTGACACCTCCGGTTGTGGGGTCGGTCAGCAGAGAGATGTAAGGTATTTTTGCTTCAGCCAGTTCTGCAAGAACAGCGCTTGTCTTTGCCATCTGCATCAGAGAAAAGGCTGCCTCCTGCATTCTGGCGCCGCCGGTGGCAGAAATAATGAGAAGAGGAATTTTCTTGTCCAGAGAATATTTAGCGGTGCGGAATATCTTCTCTCCCACTACCGAACCCATACTCCCTCCGATGAAACTGAAGTTCATTCCGCCGAAAGAGATGTTTTTCCCGTTTATTTTACCATAACCGGTCGTTATCGCTTCGTTCATTTTCGATTTTTCATAACCTGCTTTGATCCTGTCCGGATATGGTTTTGTATCAACGAATTCGAGCGGGTCTGCTGATTTGATGTTCATGTTCGTTTCGGTAAACGTACCCTTGTCAAAAATAATTTCGATATATTCTTTGCTGGTAACACGAAAATGGTAACCGCAGTGGAAGCAGGTAAAGAGCTTATCTTCTAACTGTTTTTTGTAGATTATTTCATTGCATGAGGGACACTTAGTCCAAAGACCGTCCGGCATTTCCCTCTGTTCGGACTTTTGTATATTTTTATTAGACCGCAAAAACCAAGACATATAATTTCCCGTTATTAGTTTGTATCTATAATGAATAACTAAATAAAACAGTATAATTCTATACTCTTTTCGTCAGGCAAGATAATAATTTTTAAGCAAACCAAAAAATATAAAGTTTTTTTAATCAAAGAAGCGGAGAAATGAATTTTAGATAAGGAATTAGCTGGAAAGTATATACTCGTCGCCCAGATAAAGCTCTATAAAGTTTTCGCCGAAATATTTCTTGAATATCATTATTGCGCTGTTTCCGCTGCAATGCGAAGGAGCAGCTTTTTCCACTCTCATGGACAGAAGCTCTTCACAGATTTTATTTATGTCTTTATCACTTTTTGCACTGAGGTGAAATCCTCCCGCTGCCAGATGAATATTCCTGCCGGGGAAAAGACCGGCTGCATGGTTACAGATGTTTACAATACCGCTGTGCGAACAGCCGCTTATGATTATTATTCCCTTATCTGTAACAATATAGAGGGCTTGTTCAGGTAAATACGCATTTTTATAAGAACCGTCGAGAGTGCCGCTTAGAAATATACCGTTGAAAATTTCTTCAGAACGTGCCGCAGTTTTAAAGTACATTTCAGAGTGTTGTTCCTTAATAGTATCCAATTGAGGCGCGGGAACATAAACGGGTATTTTTTTACCGACGGTGCCGTAGAATATATTAAGACCGCCGATATGATCGCTGTGGTTGTGAGATATGACCACTGCATCAATTTTTTCAGGATTCAGTCTCATCTTTCTCAGATTTGTAAGCAGATATTTGCCGTCAGCACCTGCATCGAAAAGTATATTTTTACCGTAAGCTTCTATCCATGCTCCGAAGCCCCAGTCGCTAAGAAGACCGCCGGAATTAGCTCCGCGGACGTTATTGTAAACGATTTTGATCTTAACCCTGCTGTCAGAAGCCATTGATTTTCTTCCTTTAGTGAGAAAAAAAGTACTTCCTAAAAATGCTCCGGCTATAAAATTGCGTCTGTTCATTTTATTTGAGCTTAGGAGAATAATCTTACTAAATATATATAATTTTTTGAAAAACCTTCAAAGCAAAAAGTTCTTTTACTAAATCTTCACTTTATCTAATGTTAGATATGAATGTGCAGTTAAGAATATTCCTGATAAAAAACAGAGCCAACCACCGGACTTGAACCGGTGACCTGCTCATTACGAGTGAGCTGCTCTACCATCTGAGCTAGGTTGGCTTTTCAAATCTGACGGAAAATCATTAACAAACAAAATACCATAACCGAATGTTTTAATTTTTTGTAAGAACAATCAATTTCAATTATAAAAAAGTTTTGACGATTTATTAAGAGTAAATATTTTACGGATCATTGTTTTTTCACAATTTCAAAAAAATATGACAATCATGAAGGAGCCTGCAGCTAAAAAAACACCAGCTTTCAATTTTTTTTATTTTTCTGCCGCTGCCTGCTAAACCGGTGCTTTTTTCTAAAAAGGTATGTTTAAGTTTATTTCACACTGTTTTTCAAACGAAAGAAAAAAATGTCTCAAAGGATTTTTTACTTTCTAAAAATTTTTATATATATTACACATAGAGAAACCGGAAATGAAAAACGAAAAGTTTGCAGGTAAACATGCTGGAAAAAGAAGTATTAGTAAAAAACCGTTCGGGACTACACACAAGACCCGCCGCATCTCTGGTAAAGCTTTCATCGAGATTTAAAAGTGATGTCTATCTTGTTCGAGACGGTTTTGAAATAAATGCAAAAAGCATAATAGGCGTGATGACCCTTGCGGCAGAGCAGGGATGCACCCTCCTTCTGAAAACCGACGGCGAAGACGAAGAACTTGCATTGGAAACTATTTCGGAGTATTTCGATGCCGGATTTGAAGAGTTATAAAAAAAATAAATAAAAGCATCATTGAATGAAAACGAGACGATATCGGGTCTATTACTGGAAAGGGTAAAACAGCCGGTTAAAGAGACTGTAATTAAGGGAATTCCTTCTTCCCCCGGCATAGCCATAGGCAAGGCTGCGCTTTTAGAAGCCGAAAAAATTATTATCCCCGGCGAGAGAATTCCTTTAGAAGATATTCCCGACGAAACAGCCCGTTTTGATGCTGCCGTTAATGAACTTACCCAGCAGTTCCTCACCGTGCTGAAAAAAGTCGGAGAAGAAAACACCAATGTACGCGGTGTACTCGAGTCAAATCTTTTAATTATTTCCGACAGTTTTTTTATTGATTCCATTAAAAAAAGAATTGATTCCGGTATCTCCGTGGAAAGCGCTGTTGTGCAGGAATTTGAAAAGCAAAAAGCTTATTTCAAAAACTCGAAAGACGCGCTGCTTCGCGACCGTGCCATTGACCTTCAGCATATAATGGAGCGGCTCTTGTCCGTGCTGAGAAACAGATGTATTTATTATGCGGTTGCCGAAGGGCAAGTAATAATAGCTCCATCGGTAAATCCGACAGACGTTGTTAATTTCAAAGAATCAGGTATTGCCGCCATAGTAACTGAGGTCGGGGGGATTTCCTCCCACAGCAGTATCCTTGCTCGTTCGTTTGAAATTCCATCGGTTATCGGAGTAAAAAAAGCAAGCCGGGTAATAAGCTATAATTCCAGGATAGTTGTTGACGGATATTCAGGTATCGTTATCGCTAATCCGACTTCGGAAACACTGGCAAAATATGAATTAAAGAAAGAATACGACAAAAAACACAGGCAGGAACTTGGCGAGCTTATTATACTTCCTTCTGAAACCCGCGATAAGAAAAGTATCAAACTTCAGGCAATAGTTAATTTTCCGGAAGATGTAGAATCGGCTGTCAAAGTAGGCGCGCAGGGTGTTGGATTGGTACGCTCTGAAAATATGCTCCTTACAAACAAAGGTTATCCCGGTGAATTGGCTCAGGCAGAATGGTACACGGAGATAGCCGACAGGGCTTATCCTCACGAAGTAATAATCAGGGCATTTGACGTTGGCAGTGATAAATTTGCCGCCGGCATTCCACGCCATGAAAGTAATCCCGCCCTCGGGTTTCGCGGGATCCGCTTTTTACTCCGCAGGACTGACATTTTTTTCACACAGATAAAAGCTGTGCTGAGAGCTTCCAAAAATAAAAATGTTAAGTTTATGCTGCCGATGATAGCTAATTTGAGAGAAATAATGCAGAGCAGACAGCTTATAGAGCGGGCAAAAGAATCGCTTTCACGCGCCGATGTTGATTTCGACCCTGCCATGCCGCTCGGTATTATGATTGAAACACCGGCTGCTGTTTTACTGGCAGACAGTCTTGCCGAAAAATCCGATTTTTTCAGCATCGGAACTAACGACTTGACTCAGTACACACTTGCCGCAGACAGAACAAACGAACTTGTAAACGAGTATTACGATGATTTTCATCCAGCCGTTTTGCAAATGATCAAAGTAACTATTGACAAAGCATCCAAAAAAAAGATACCCGTCGGAATTTGCGGCGAGCTGGCAGGACATGCCGGAGCGACTAAACTTCTTATCGGGCTGGGTATCAGAGAAATGAGCGTTTCACCTTCGGCTTTCCTTGAATTAAAGAAAAGAGTGCTTGAAACAGATTACAGGGAAGCTAAGCGTTTTGCAGGTAAGATTCTTAAATGCAATTCTTTTTATGAAGTGCGCAAAATGCTGAATGCACTGTAAAGTTTTTTTCAAAATTCTTTTTAGTTTATATATTTCGGTACGGATTTTGCAAAAAATATTTTCAATTGTATATTATACATTGAAAATTGTACTGAAAAAATATGAAAAAATATTTATTATATACCGGCGGAATTCTGCTTCTTTTTCTGTACTGCTTCCCACTGCAGGCGGCTGACAGCACTACTTACTACGGTACCGAGCTTATAAGAAACGGCGGCTTTTCAGAGGGTAATACCGGGTTTATTACAGATTATATGTTTTCTAAATACAACCTTGAGCCCGAAGGTGTTTACGGGGTTGTCAGGGATCCATGGATTGTATTCAGAGAGTTTGACCGCTGCAGCGACCATAGCGGAGAAAACGGATATATGATGGTTGTAAACGGCGCCGACCATAATTATAAATATATGGGTGAAGATTCCGTTCCATTGATAGTGTGGGGGCAGGATGTACCCGTCGAAAAAAACAATGCTTATGAATTCGGTTTCTGGTATTCAACTATGCACGGCAAATCTCCCGCCGAAATTGATATTTTTATCAACGGGACCTTGATGACGCCCTCTTCTGTAACATTTTCCCCTGAAACATGTATTTGGAATTATACCTCTGTTATTTGGTATTCAGGACGCGGCACCACAGCTTCCGTAAGGATATATAATAACAACCGGGAGGCTATGGGCAATGATTTTGCCCTCGATGACATAACCATGAAACCAATCTGCACTATTAATGCTGATGCCGGCATGGATATATCATATTGTAAAAGAGAATCATCCGTTTTGAAAGCGGAATTTTCCGGCGGTGAGCCTCCTTATCAGTATTTTTGGCAGCCCTCTGAAGGATTGATCTCACCTCAGGAAACCGAGACTTTGATCAATACTCGGGAATCCCGATTTTATTATTTCATTGTCAGAGACGGCTTAGGCTGCGTTTTTGTCGATTCTGTTTTCGTAGAAGTATTCGATGAACCCTCTGCCGAGATAAAATCAGATAAGGGAGATATGATATGTCCTTGCGACAGCATAACTTTTTACATAGATGAAGAATACATCTGTAAATGGTCTAACGGAGAAACTTCCAAAAGCATAACCATTTCCGAACCGGGCAGTTACATGCTGGAAATAATCGACGAGCACGGATGCTCATCTACATTTGCTAAATCTTTTTCATATTTGTCTTCCGAAATGAATGTATCTCTTGACTCGAAAACTGCTTATCCCGGTGAAAGGGTTACTTTTCCGGTAATACTCAGCGGCTTAAGCAATATTACCGAATGCGGTTACAAGGATTTCAAGGGAAAAATACGGTTTAACAAAACTCTTCTTCTGCCGGCTGATGCAACGGATACGACTCTGCCGGCAGTAACAGACGGCAATTATCAGGAAATTGAATTTACTTTTACCGCTGATGAACATTCTTCCCGCGAACTTGCTTTTACTGCTGCACTTGGAAACAGTGAATGTACTGATATCGAATTCGATGTTTTCGCTTTTAGCTCTGAATGTGAAAAGATAAAAATTAATGCAGAAAACGGGAAATTTTGTCTGGACGGCATTTGCAAAGAAGCAGGCAGCCGGCTCTATAAACAGACGCAAAGACTCAACCTGATGCAGAATATGCCCAATCCGTTTTCAGAAGCATCTACCGTTCGCTTTACCTTAATCGAAAAGGGCGTACACCGGCTTTACGTTAATGATATTTTAGGAAAAAAAGTATTAAGAGTGTTTGAAAAACAGTTTTCCGCAGGACACTATGAAGCACAAATAAATGCCTCTTCGCTACCAGCAGGCACCTATTTTTTGATGTTGGAAACCCCCTCGGCAGTTTTTAGCAGCAGAATTGAAATCATTAAATAGTGGAAGAACAAAAAAATTATTAAATTTGCAGACAGAATAAATTACAATTTTGGAAATTATATCATATTAATTATGAAAAGAATACTGCTGATTTTAACAATACTGACTTTCTTCTGCAATAATGACCTGGCCGCATCTAATTACACCCCGCTTACCCAAGAGCAGTTAGCTGAAATCATCCCGTCAACGAAAAGATATGTGATAAGCCTTAGCGGCAGATGGCAGACTTCCTATGACGGTCAGGAATGGCAGCCCACATATATACCAAATTCAAATAATACATCCGGCGAAGTGATCTACAAGCGTGTTTTTAAAATTGATAAAAATATGCTTGGACAGTTTGTATGGCATTTGTATTTCTTAGGGGTGGAAGATCAGGTCGAGATTTATTTTAACGACCAGTTCATCGGGCGTTATTACGGCGGTATGACCCCATTTTATGTCAGGATACCAGAAAAAATGATAGTGGGCGAAACGAATACGATAAAGCTCATCGCAGCGGGAGCCGAACATGCCGCAAGGCAGATTAAAGAGCAGAATGTATTCTCCAAAAAAGTAGTAAACGGCATTATCCGCGAACCCCTTTTAATCGGCACTCCTGCTATTTGGATAAGCGGCATGGACAAAAAAACCGTTTTTACCGATAATTTTTCGAAAGCAAGAGTAAGCGGCAAAGTAAGTGTTTCCGCCGGCAGCATAGAAACGGGCTCTCCCGACTCTCTTAACAGCGATTTGATAGATACCGATAAATTTAAAGTAAGCGTTCGAACAATTATCTACGACAGCGCCACTGGTGATACCGTATCCCGGGGCGCATCCAAGATAATCGAAATTTCAAAAGAGAGAACACTGGAGGTATCTTTCAGCCATGACATTCTTTCGCCGAAGCTCTGGTCACCCGAAACACCCCACCTATATAAATTATATGTAAAAATATCTAAAAACGGAAAACTGATAGATGATATTGCTTACGACATAGGATTGAGAGATATAAGAACGAGCACTGTCAAAGGCAAGCCGGGTATATTTTTAAACGGAATGCGCTATGAAATAAAAGGAGTGGAATACATAGAAGATTACGAAGGCATGGGGCAGACTCTCACAGCAGAACGTTTTGAAAAAGATATTATGATGATGAAAGTGCTCGGTGCAAATCTGATTAGATATAAATTCGGCATACCTCATCCTTATCTTGTTAATCTTTGCAATAAATACGGCATGATGCTGTTTGTCGAGCTGCCTGTTTACAATATTCCGGCTCCGATACTTGCTCTCGACGAAATAAAAGTTCGGATGCAGAATAATGCCGAGCGCATTTTAATGAATTTCGATTCTCATCCCAGCGTAATTGCTTGGGGTCTCGCTTCGGGTGTACTCGAAAACACACCTGAGTTTCTGAGCTACTCCACTCATCTTGCAGGTATATTCCGCCAAAGCTCCGAGAAACTTATATACAAAGAAACTTTTTTAGGATCGCAGAATCTCGATACAAAGCACTATGATTTTGTGTGTGTAAAATTCAAACAGCAGGCTCTCGATTTTAAGTACCTCAATGAAGAACTCTCAAGGATGAAATCGCTTGCCGGGGAAACACCGCTGGTATGTACTTTCGGCAGGTCAATACAGCCTCATAACCACAACGGCTTTTCCGACCCTGTATCTCTTGAGGCTCAGGCTCACTTTATCCAAAACAGCTATCGTCTTTCAAGACTGCAGTCCACATCGGGCAGCATAGTATGGTCTTTCAACGATTATGCCCTTCAGAATCCCCTGCTTATATTAAATCTCGATGACAATTTTATATGTACATCCGGTTTGGTGCAGAGAAACAGACAATCCAGACTTTCTTTCAATACTTTGCAGGCGCTTTTCAACAACGAGAAAAAACCTCTTTTAAATGCAGGCAGTTACACCGAAAAAACACCTTTATTTTTTATTATACTCGGTATTTTGCTGAGTATATTGATAATATCTATGGCAAAGCGGTTCCGCAGGTTCAGAGAGTACATATTTAGGTCACTTCTGAGACCTTATAACTTTTATGCCGATATACGTGATCAGAGGATAATGTCCATAGTTCAAACTTTTTTACTCGGGATAGTGATTTCCATGACATTAGGGTTGTTTTTTTCCTCTGTATTTTATTTCTACAGAAACAGCGAAATAGCCCAGTACATATTTATGATACTCCTGCCTCGAAGCAGCGCCCAGCAGATGTTTTTCAAACTTGTCTGGATGCCCGAGCTGCTGGCAGTTGTCATGTCAGCATTTTTCTTTTTTATCACGTTTTTAGTAGCTTTTGTTTTGAAAATTTCATCGCTTTTTGTAAAAGCAAAAATATTTTTCACCGATACCATGACCATAACGATTTGGGCCGGGGTGCCGGTTTTGGTTCTGCTGCCCGTGTCGATAATATTAATAAAACTTCTTGTATTAGAACCTGCCCTTATTATATTTTTTACGGCGGCTGTAATTTTCATTGCTCTGTGGGTATTTATGAGGCTGCTGCGCTCGACTGCGGTAGTCTTCGATATTTTATCAATATATTCTTACTTAACAGGTTATGTTATTCTAATCGGATTGATATTGGTAATAATCGGAATGTATCAAGTACAATTTTCTTTGTTTTCTTTCGGTGAATATATTTTGCAGGTTTTAATGACTGTCAGATAAAGTATTGTTTGATTTATAATGGAGTAAGCATGCACACAACAGATTTCGAAAATCTTAACCTGATAAAAAGAGGTAAAGTCCGGGATATTTATGATCTGGGGAAATATCTTTTATTCGTAGCCAGTGATAGGATTTCCGCTTTCGACGTAGTAATGGACGAGATAATACCCGGTAAAGGTGAAATACTTTCGCAGATTTCAGTCTTTTGGTTTGAAAAAACTAAGCATATTGTTAAAAATCATTACATAAGCAGTAATGTAGAAGAGTACCCGGAAGAATGCAAACCTTATTTGAATGAACTGAAAGGACGCTCCATGCTTGTTGAAAAATGCAAGCCCATGGAAATAGAATGTATCGTAAGAGGTTACATAACCGGCTCAGGCTGGAAAGAATATCAGAAAACCGGCGCGATATGCGGTATTGAACTGCCGGAAAATCTTTTGGAATTTCAGAGACTCCCCGAGCCTATTTTCACGCCTTCCACCAAAGCCGAAGTGGGGCATGATGAAAATATTGATTTTAATTATGCCGCAAATATTGTGGGTCAGGAAACGGCAGAAAAGCTGAGGGAGCTTTCACTCGAGCTTTATACTTTCGGAAGGGATTATCTGGAAAGAAACAATCTTATTCTTGCCGATACAAAGTTTGAATTCGGATATAATTCGGAAGGTGAAATAGTTCTTATAGACGAAGTGCTTACTCCCGATTCATCACGTTTCTGGCTTAAAGAAACTTATGCCCCCGGCAAATTTCAGACAAATTTCGACAAGCAGGTACTGCGCGACTATCTGCTGGGGCTTGACTGGGACAAAACCCCTCCCCCGCCTAAACTGCCGGATGATATCGTAGAAAAAACACGTTTCAAATACCGGCAGGCTTACGATAGAATAGTGCAGGGCAGTTAGGTTTTTCCCGCACTTATGTAGAAAATGTCAATAAATAATCATATTTTACAGTTATATGGTAATAAAACACAAGGGGATGATTATTTTTGGTAGATTTGACATATATTGAAGAAAAAAAACGTAG
>CAZOBD010000137.1:0-10401 GCA_964577665.1 uncultured Hyphomicrobiales bacterium | reverse complement strand
TTGTTCAGTTGTGTTAAATGCTGTAAACTTTGTTAGTGATCCCTCCCCGACCCTCCCTTTTAAAAAAGGGAGGGAGATAAGACAAAATATATCTCCCTTGTTTATAATGGGGTTAGGGTGATCTTCTTTTTCAGAAAAACATTTCTTCTACAATTTTTTTACTCAAATATTCCTTTTTTGAAATTTTCGGGTAATGTCAAGAACCTTCGGAAGGCTTAACCCTATAATTATTTATCTGTCATTTTCTTCGTCTTCATCATTAGGATCTTCGTCTCTGTCGCGGTCTTTGTCCCTTTTCTTGTCATTGTCTTTGTCGCAGTCACGCATTTTTTTGCAGCGCTGTTTCGCTCTTGCCATTTCTTCATCGCTGTTTACTGTTATTCTGACGCCGTCCCAGAAAATAAGAGTAACAGGGTACTTAATACTATGTTCTCTTTCATAATCAGGATGATTTTCGTACCATTCTTTCAAGGCAATATCTAATTGTTCGGGTGTGCGGGCTGTAATTTCATCGCCGTTGGGCATAATGTAGGTAACCGGAAAGACCATTTTAAAACAGGGGGGCTGTGGTCTTTCTTTATCGTTGTCTTTTTTGCAGCAGCGCTGTTTCGCTTTTGCCATTTCTTCATCGCTGTTTACGACCATTTCCATTCCGTCCCAGAATATAATCTTAACGGGATAATTCAAGGTGTGGCCTCCACGGTAATCGGGATGTTCTTCATACCAAGCTCTGATGGCTCTGTTGACTGCATCTTCGCTGTCTCCTTCTATTATGTCGCCGTTGGGCATTGTGTAAGAAATTGGATAGACGAACTTAAAGCATTCCACTCTTTCTTTGTCATCGATTGGGTCTTTGTCGTTATCTCTTTTGTCGTGCAGGCGTCCGATTATTTCTTCGGGATTGCAGGCGGTTAGCATCAGCGCCAAAAAAAGGGCTATTAGTGTGAGTTGTTTCATAATAAATCCTCCGGTTATTTAAACTACAGTTAATTATAAAGAAATAAGAAACTTACTTAATTTTTTCAAAATTCATATTCAAAGATACTAAATATTTGCAGCAATAATCAACTTAATTACACACATATTCAAAAAAAGTTGCAATAAATCATAAAAATTATTAGAAAAAATGTTGTTAACCCAAAATATGAGCAATTTTTTATTATATTTGAAATAAAATTTAATAAAAATATAAGGGATTTCTAATGGCTGTAGTAATCAAAAATATAAACTGCCTTGTAACGGTAGATGCAAAAGGAGCCCTGAGAAAACAGGGCGCTGAGATGCAGGAAATAGGCGAAATAAATAACGGCGCTTTGGTATTTGACGAAAAAATTCTGTGGACAGGCTCTATGGAAGATTATTACTATGACAAGATAAGCGCAAAATATGATATTGAAAAAGAAATTGATGCCGAAGGTAAAACAGTACTGCCCGGATTCGTGGACTCACACACACATTTTGTTTTTGGAGGCGACCGTTCCGAAGAGTTTGCCCGCAGGCTCAGAGGAGTGTCGTACCGGCAGATTGCAGAAGAAGGCGGAGGAATACTTACGACGATGAGAGGCACGCGTGAGGCAACAGTTGACCGGCTTGCTGAAACTGGAAGAAAATTGGCTGAAAGCGCCATGAAGCACGGCACTACTGCCGTAGAAATAAAAAGCGGATACGGACTGACAACAAAAAGCGAAATAAATCAGCTTCAGGCAGTAAAAATACTTGCAGAAGAGCTGCCGCTGCACATTACGCCGACTTTTTTAGGCGCTCATGCTATTCCGCCCGAATATGAGCACGACCGCGAAGCTTATGTAAATATAATCCGCAGTGAAATGATACCGACTGTGGCGGAAATGCGTCTTGCCCGTTACAACGACGTTTTTATTGACGAGGGGTATTATACACTTCTCGAAGGAGAAAAGATACTAAAAACCGGGATTGACTACGGTTTGAAGCCCAAAGTTCACTGCGACGAGCTGGCAGATACCGGCTCGGCAGGGCTTGCGGCTTCGCTTGGAGCCGTTTCTGCGGATCATCTGCTTTTCGTTTCGGAAGAAAGCATGGACGCTATGAAGGAAAGCGGCACAGTGGCGTGCCTTTTGCCGGGTACCGCCTATTTTATTCGTATGCCGTATGCTCCCGCAAGGAAAATGATTGAAAAAGGGCTTACAGTTGCACTTTCCACCGACTGCAATCCTGGTTCTTCCTTTACAGAGAATATGCAGCTTATTTTATCCCTTGCGGTTATCAACATGGGAATGACAGCCGAGGAAGCCATTTCCGCAGCTACTCTCAACGGCGCCGCTGCTATAGAGCAGTCAGCATACATGGGCAGCCTTGAAAAGGGCAAATATGCAAACTTGATTATTTGCAATACTGCAAGTTATACTGATCTGTTTTATCATTTTGGTATAAATCATGTAGAAGAAACATGGATAAAAGGTAAAAGAGCAGTGTGATTTCGCTCCATTTTTCAAACTAAACTCTGTTTCGCCGCAGCCAAAAAGAGTTTGACTTGAGACTATCCTATCCAAATCGGAGTTTGGATAGAAGAAAAATTATTGTTTTGAAAGCAGCTTGGTATTAGAAAGGAAAAGCGTCATCATAAAAAACCGTTTTCAATGCCTTTAAAAAAAGGATTTTGCCGGAAAAAGCAATGATTTTGTAATCTATTTTCCTTTCAGCAGTTCGTAATTGTGAAAGGTGAATATCTGCCTGCCTCCGAGGAAATTCTGCTCGATAAATGTGAGGAATCTGTTCTTTAACTTCTCGTGGTAACGCTTTTCCCTCTTGGGATTAACGCCGCCCTCATACTGCAGACGGTCTTCCCAGTCAAATTTTTCTATCCATTCTTTCATTACGGCGGGGTGCGTGCCTTTAAACTCCTTCAGCTTGTTCAGGGGTCCGTAATCGAAAGCGGAGGGCTGCCGTTCGTACATTTTTTCGGCAGTTATTCTGCCCTTGTGGCTGGTATAAAAAGCTTTGCTTTTCTTCTGCATGTACTCAGGCGGACGCACCCACCCGTAATGGTAAATAAATGCGTCAACGAGGGCGGCTTTCAGCTTATGAGTTCCTTCCTGCACGCGGTAATTAAGCCCGTCAAAATGAGGTATGCGCCGGAAAGACTGAGCCGATTCCCATGAGTGAATCTCCGGATCATTGCGTATTATGCGTATTTCGTGTCCGTACCAGCAGTGGCTGTTGCTGTAGTGCCGGAAATCTCCCCAGAAATGCAGGTATTTGAAAAGGAGCGCTTCCACTTCCCTGTCGTGCAAAAGTTCTTCGCAGCGCTTCTTGATAACCGGGAGGTATTTTTCATGTACAACCTCGTCTGCCTGTAGATAAAAAAGCCAGTCGCCTGTGCAGGCTTCTTTGGCAATATCAGTCTGATGTGCATGCTCCATTCCGCGGGGATATTTTTCAATGTCCCAAACTGTGTCGATTATTTTGATTTTATCGGACTTCAGGCTGAGGATTTCCTCGCGGGAAGTGTCGTCAGGGTCGCTGTCTCCCAATACAGCGACAAACTCATCTACTATGGGAAGAATGGACGCCACAGCCTGCTTTATGGGATAATATAGCTTCGAGGCATTTTTTGCCATTGTGAAACCGCTTATTTTCATCTGTTTATAATTACTCCTTTGACCTTTTAAAATCGTTTGGCTGTCATGCTGAACAAGTTCAGCACAGGGACAGAATGACGCTCCTGTCTTCTTTTTCAACTATTTCAAAAATAATCATTACAAAACTACTTCAAAATATTTTATTAGCAATAATTAAAAATAATAAGGCTCCTGTTTTTCATTTCATTAACTATTTTGTTATATTTCCGTCTTGTAATAATTCAGAATCGTAATTTAGATAGTACGGTTTTTGATTTCTTAAAAAAAGACTAAAATGGATAAAAAACAGCCGATAGGAGTTTTTGATTCGGGCGCGGGAGGCTTAAGCGTTTTGAAGCAGTTCATCCGCTTTCTTCCTTACGAGAGCTATATTTACCTCGGCGATACCGCCCGTGTGCCTTACGGAAACAAATCGGAAGAAACGGTAAAGCGATACGCCCGGGAATGCACCAAGTTTCTGGTTGACAAAGGAGTAAAGCTGATAGTAGCAGCTTGCAACACGGTTTCATCCGTTGCAATGGACTCTGTCAGAGAGATGACCGACCTGCCGGTAATAGGGATGATAGATCCCGCTGCCGGTGCATCCCTGCGTGAAACAGTTACAAAAAAAATCGGTGTAATCGGCACACGCGCAACCATCAACAGCGGCGCTTATACCACTGCCATAAATGAACTTGCAGACGGCGAACCGGTAAAAGTTTTTTCTCAGGCATGCCCGCTTTTCGTTCCGATAGTCGAAGAAGGATGGATAAGGCATCCCGCAACGAAAATGATTGCCGAAGAGTATCTGGCGGATTTCAAAAAGGAGGGCGTGGATACGCTTGTGCTGGGCTGTACGCACTATCCCCTTATGGGTCAGCTTTTTATGGAAATAATGCCCGGTATCTCGCTGATTGACAGCGGAGAGCATGCTGCTGTTACGGCAATACGCCATCTCGCTGAGAGAAAAGCCCTTATCGACGAAAAAAATGAATTTGTAAAAAAGCCGGAAATACGGTTTTTTGTTACTGATGTACCCAGTTTCTTTTTTGATACAGCAAAAAGATTTCTGGGATTTCCGGTGGAAAGCCCTGAGAAAATTGATATAGGAAGTATAAGACTTTAAGAAACATCCATGATTCGGTAACATCACACAAGGGGATGATTGTTTTTAGGTAGATTTGCCATATATTGAAGAAAAAAAAGTAATGTAAATGAAAAACCGGAAGAGACCCCACCTCTGCCCTCCCCAAGTGGAGGGAGCAAGATCATTGAATTCCCTCCCTTTGGGGAGGGTCAGGGTGGGGCTAAAAATAAACAGATGAAGAATAATAGAATAACAGTGAGAACGAAAAAAAATGACGCAGGACAGAATACAAATGCTGGAAGAGCAGGTGGATCGCCTCAGCACCCACGTTGCCGAAGACTTCTTTCATACTATAGAAATTCTCGGCTCTATCGTTTCCACACTCGAAGGCTATTACGAGGGCAGCCATTCCCGTTTTATTTCGGCTAAGGCACGGGAAATTGCCCTTGCCATGGGCATGGATGAAACCGATGTGTTTGAAATAGAAACTGCCGCCTTGCTGCATGATATCGGGAAAGTCAGCTTTCAAGGCAGTCTCCTGCAAAAATTCGCCGGAGAAATGAACAATGCAGAATTCAAAGTTTACTCTCAGCATCCGAAATTTGCAAAAGATATACTTACGAAACATAAAAGTTTTGAAAATATTGCGGAAATAATTTACCAGCATCATGAAAAAATAGACGGAAGCGGTTTCCCGAAAAATCTTCAGGGAGAGGACATTCATCCAGGCGCAAAAATAATTGCAGTTGCCGACAATTTTCACAATATGATGTACAAACAGCGGAAAGACAAGGCAGTTTCCTCTACATCTGCGCTGCAATATACCAACATGGCAGCTTATATGGAATCGACAAAAAGCCGCTTTGCCTCCGCTATGAACTATCTGAACCAGAAAGCGGGCGTGCTTTTCGACAAAAGGATAACTCAAATCTTTATGGACAGAATACAAAACGAACGCACTCAGATAGGCAAGAAAGATGTGAAAAGAATACACGTCAATAAAATTGAAGCGGGTATGATATTTGCCGAAGACTACTTCTCGTCATTCGGTCTTCTTATTGCAGCACGAGGCGAAAAAGCAACGAAGGATTCTAAGCGGGCGCTTACCCGATTTGCAGAAGCAGGGGAGGTGCCCACTAAAATATTGGTAATGGCATAAAAATCAGATATGTATAATGCTTGACTGTTCAAAATATAAAATAATGCTGATAGACGATGATCCCACTTTTAACAAGTGGCTTGCAACACTTGTCAAAAAGGAGATGAATGTCGATATTATCGACCTGACCAATCCAAAAAAGGCTCTTGAACTTATAAGTGAAAACCCGCCCGATTTGATTTTGCTCGATATGGAAATGCCTTATATGGACGGACTTACAGCTTTGAAAAAAATAAGGCAGATACCCGGCGCAATGAACACTCCTGTTATTGTATGCAGCGCAGTTTTTAGCCGGCAGCTTTTCATCAGTCTTGCAAAATTGGGCATTAAAGAATATGTGCTTAAAAGTTCCGGTTCGGCAGTCATCTTAGAAAAGATCTACAAAACTTTAAAATCTATCGAAGGCTGCGATTAAGAAATTGTATTTTATAAAGAAAATAAGAGAATATAAATGACAGATACCGATAAACTCCTTAAGAGCGGTAAATTCCCGAAAGTACTTTACATTTTCGGCGAAGAGGAATTTCTAATAGAAGAAGCATTGGAAAAAATTTTAGACCGTCTGTGTCCCGATGCTGATTCAAAATATGATTATGACTCTGTTAATGCTCAGGAGGCAGGTTCGGCACAGGACAAAGAAGAGATGCAGAAAAACATTGCCTCGTCATGCACAGCGTTTCCGTTTGTTAATGCAAGGAGAGTGGTAACGGTCAGAAATTTCGACAATCTTTTCGCCGCGGGACGCTCAAAAAAGAAAAAGCCTTCTCCTCTGAAAAGCTATCTTGAAAATCCGTCTGACACCACTGCTCTTATTTTAACGGGAGAGGGCGCTAAGTTCAAAGGACTGTCCCTGCAGATGAAATCTGCCAAACTGAGGCAGAAAGCTCTTACTGCCATAGAAAAGGCTGCTTTTCCATGGGATATATTACTTTCGAAATATGAATGGATGGAATTTCCCAAAATTTATGAAAGCCGTTTCTTCGGATGGATCGTTGAACGTTTCAAATTATACGGAAAAGAAATTAAACACGAGGCGGCAGAGCTTCTGCTTGCCCACTGCAATCCCGAACTGCGCGAGATAAACAACGAGATTCAAAAAGTGCTTCTGTACGTGCAGGACCGCTCGACTGTTACTTATCAGGATGTGAATTTCATTGTATCATCTTCACGGGTAAACAATGTGTTCGAGCTTCAAAAAGCAGTCGGGAAAAGAGATATAGCTAAAACGGCTGCTATTACGGAGAATATTCTTTCCAATGACGACAAGCGTATGCTCATACTAACCATTTTGACTACTTATTTTACCAAACTCTGGAAACTTTCCGATATAGCAGGCAGAGAAAGCAATAATTACAAACTCGCCGGAGCAATAGGCGTAAGTCCTTTTTTTGTTTCCGAATACCTTGATGCGCTGAAAAATTATCCGCCGGGACTGCTCGACAATGCTTTCACCGCAATAGCAGAAGCTGAAGAAATACTGAAAAGTTCATCAACTAATTCTTTGTACGTTTTGGAAAATATGTATCTAAAAATAATGGATAATTAACCGGTGCTAAAAATAGATTTTGAAAAATATCCGTTTCCCCGGCGTTTCCGCCATCATACCAATCCGAATTTTTACTTTCCGGCAAAAGATTTGAAAATACTGCCTGAAAGCTACCCTCCTCTTTATGAAAAAATCGACTGGAGTAAGCATTTTGGAAATGGTCTTCCCCCTGACGAACTTGACATTGGCTGCGGCAAAGGTATTTTTTTGCTAAGGCGCGCTTATGAAAAAAATGATAAGAATATACTCGGAATAGAATTAAGAAAAACACCCGCTGCATGGATAAAAACGGTTATTGAAGGTGAAAAATTTGAAAACTGTGCCGTGCTTTGGTACTCCGCTGCAAATGGTCTGCCTTTTATTGACAATGAATCAATAGAGAATGCTTTTTACCTTTTCCCAGATCCCTGGCCTAAGAAAAAGCATATTCGCCGGAGGGCTTTCAACGCAGATTTCTTATCAGAAATTGACAGGATTTTAAAGCCGCAGGGGTGTCTTTTTCTTGCCACGGACGTGCCTGATGTGCATAGGTATCACCTGAAAATTCTGGAAGAATACGGTAAATTTGATTACAAAGAAGTTGAATGCTGGGATATCCCCATTACAAATAAGGAAACTTTCTGCATTAAGAAAAACATACCCGTAAGCAGGTTAACAGCACGGAAGAAAACCGTTACTCCGGCTTCATATAATGCGACTGATACTGCAAAATAACCGGTTCTGGGCTGCTGCCTTTGCCGAGTTCTATGCCGAGACGTTCATCCATCAGCTCGTAAGTCATTGCTTTAAAATCTTCGAGTTTTTCTGAAATTTCGGCAAAAACGTCTGCTGACTTTTTATATTCCCACTTTGCTCCCATAGCATTGGCAATGCCCGTAACTATTTTCCAGCTCTGGCGGCAGTTTCTCAGTTCGTGCTGCGTCCAGCGGTCGTTTGGAGCGCCGAATTTGTCCAAACGGCTCATCTTCATGCCCATATAACGCATATTTTCTTTTGTAACCAGAGCCGGCGAAAAATGCTGGGCGCGCTTGTCTTTATTTACGAAAACGCCTTCTGATTCGGCATAGGCGGCGGCAGGCAATGCTATTTGCGCTTTTTCGACAAGCTCAGATTTATTATAAGCAAGAATAATGAAAAGCTCCAGCTTGTCAACGGCTTTTGCAAGCCCGGGATAATCGTCGAAATCATCTTCCATCAAGAAGAGAACTTTTATATTTCCGGAATTTATTGCTTCTGCAAGACTGTCCCGGCTGATACCGTCTTCATCCGGTTTAATACCCGCGGCTTCGGCTCCCCGAGAATTTGGAGTTCTGTCGGCAGCGCCCATGAAATCATCAACGAAAGACTCATCGATATGCGGCAGGTAATCTACGTTTTTTGTTTTAAGCACATCACCGGCAAACTTCTTTAGGACATAGCTGCTTTCAGTGGAAGCTTTAGCCGATCCGAGAATCATAATTTCTTCGGGCTTAAATTTCTTCAGCTCTTTAGCGGCTTTTTCATAAGCTTCCTGCCATTTTACCTCTGTTCTTATACCGTTTTTATCTATAAGCGGTTCTGTAAGTCTGTTTTCATTAACCCATTTGTAAGAATTAAGCCGTGTATCGTCGGTAATCCAGTACTTATTTACCCGCATGTTAGTGCGGGGATCAATCCTTAAAATTTTATTATTGCGGACACCGATTTTGATATTAGCTCCGGTTGAATCCCGAGGGGTGATTGAATCATTCCAGGACATCTCCCACACCCTCGTTGAAAAGCGGAAGTCGCGGCTCGTCAGGGCGCCGACGGGGCAGATATCTATAACATTCATAGAATAAGCGTTGTCCCACTGAGCTTTGTCATCTACTTCTATAACTACTTTATCGCCGCGTTTAGTAAAGGTAAGTATATTCTGTTTTGCGATTTCCTTAGCAAACCGGATACAGCGGGAACAGGAAATGCAGCGTTCTGCATCATACATAACATTAGGGCCCCAAGGAATATGCTTAGGTTTGCGGTTTTTGTCTTCCACGAAACGGCTTTCGCCCCGTGAATGGTTAAAGGCATATTCCTGCAGCTTGCACTCGCCGGCTTCGTCGCAAATTGGGCAGTCGAGCGGGTGGTTAATAAGCAGAAATTCCATGACGGCTTCCTGCGCTTGAACAGATTTTTTGCTCTTAGTGCGTACTTCCATACCGTCGCTTATTTTAGTGGCGCAGGCTATTTGGAGCTTGGGAAAGAAATTTATGATTATTCTGCCGTTTTCGTCTTTTAAAAAGCCGCCTTCGGGAGCCGGCTTGGGCATACCGACTTCCACAAGGCACATGCGGCAGTTCCCTGCTACGCTAAGCTCGGGGTGCCAGCAAAAATGAGGTATATTAAGTCCGTTTGCATACGCTGCTTCCATTATCGTCTGCCCGGCTTCGGCATTGTATTTTACTCCGTCAATCGTTATCTGCGGCATTTTCCTTTTCCCGTGAATTTGTTAACATTATTCAGAAAAACTTTTTTTATTCTTTTTCAATTTAGCAATATAATATTTCACACTAATATAATCAAATAAGCATGGCTCTTTTTTCTTTTGAATATTTTACTTTCAGCTTCAGATAATTGCACGTCATTGCGAAGAGCGAAGCGATGAAGCAATCTCTAACCTAATGCAGAAATCCAAAAGTCTGCTTCGCTCCAGCCCAAATGACATCCATAAACCGTTTCAGATATTGGACATCTTTTTGCTCATTCATTCCACATTTGCCCAAGGAATCTCACATTACGCTCTCCGCATGTCCAAATTAAACCTACATCTTAACAAACATCTTCACATCTGCGCCGCATTTCACGAAATAGGCGCCTGCAGGCAAACCTTCGATATTCATCCGATGACTTCGAGTCATCGGATGAATTGGTTCTGTCAGCACACATTCGCCGATAGAATTGAAGATTATTAGCTCAGATGGAGTCCATCTTGAAGATGGGCTCCATCTATCAATTTTTATACATCTTAACAAACATCTTCACATCCGCGCCGCAT
>CAZOBD010000136.1:0-10417 GCA_964577665.1 uncultured Hyphomicrobiales bacterium | reverse complement strand
AACTTATTGACATTTATATTATTTATCCGTATGTTTGACTTTTTGCGAATGCGTCTTCTTTGACTTTGTAGCCTACATCTTCCACAGCTTGTTTTATTTCAGAGAAATCGAACTCGCCTCCGACAAAAGCGGCGCCTTCTTCGAGGCTTACATCAACGGACTTAACACCGCTGACACCGGAGATAGCATTGCTGACATTCATCACGCAGTGCTTGCAGTCCATTCCTTCTACTTTTATGGTTTTCTTTCCTTCATTTTCCATTTTTATGTCTCCTGATTTGAAATATTTTTTTAAATAAAGCCTGTAAATTGACATTACCAGAAAAATTAAAAATATTCCTCCCAAAAAAAGCTGCCACCAATCAGTTTCGTGGGCATGTTCATGAGCCACGTTTATAAAATCAAACGGGCTGAGATTCAGCATCAGAAAAATTCTGTCCAGCAAAAGACCAAATAAAACGGCTAAAACCGAAACGACAAGAAGATACAGCATTGTAACTTTTTTGCCGAGTACTTTTAGCAAAATAGTCAGAGACGCGGCATTTGTCGCGGGACCTACAACCAAAAAAACAAATGCTATACCCGGCGAAAATCCCTTTGTCAGTAATGTAACTGCTATGGGAATAGAGGCAGTTGCACATACGTACATCGGTATGCCGATTACAATTATCAGCAGCATGCCCCACAGCCCCTGTACAAGCGTACTGCCCGCAAAGAAATTGTCGGGAACAAAATACGCTATCAATCCTGATACGGCAAGACCGATTATAAACTGTACCGAAATGCCGTCTAAAAATTCTGCAAAGGAATACTTGTAAAATCTTTTCGACATGGGAAAGAAACCCTTTATTTCCATATCTGCCGCCGATTCTCCAGAGCCGTATTTATCGAGTGGTTTTATCTTCTCTTTGAAGCCGGCAAGCTTAACAGCCGCACCGCCTATAATGCCCATAATCAAGGCTGCTGCAGGGCGAAAAATTGCAAACACCCAGCCCATCATGCCGTAAGTGGCAACTATACTGTCTATTCCGGTTTGCGGAGTGGAGATTAAAAAGGAAATCACACTCCCTTTGGATGCTCCGCTTTTAGCCATATACACCGATGTCGGTATTACTCCGCAGGAACAGAGAGGCAGGGGTATTCCGAAAAAAGCAGCCTTTGCAATGGAAGAATATGTATTACCGCCGACATGCTTTAAGATAAATTCCCGTTTAACGAACAAGTCGAGTATTCCTACGAAAAACAGCCCCAAAAGCATATAGGGAGCCATTTCTATGAAAAGTATGTAAATTTCGTAAAGTATATCTATTAAAAACATTATATTGCTCCGGAAATTTTTTAATGAATTAGTATATACTATTTCTTAAATTCTGTTTAAATATTAGCTATGGTTAATAAACGAATTTATGCGGAATTAATTTCCGAAGCTGTCAAACCAGAAATGTATCCTTTCCTTTTCAAAATATAAATTCTTGAGGTAACCGAAGCCATGACGTTCATCGGGGTATATCTGCAGCTTAAACTTTTTGCCGTCTGATATAAGTTTATCGGCAAGAAGGAGCGTATGGCGGCAGTGAACATTATCGTCCATATCTCCGTGAGCTAAAAACAGCTTTCCCCGCAGGTTTGCAGTATATTTCATAATTCGGGAGTTTGCGTATCCTTCCGGATTTTCGGCAGGAGTGTCCATATACCTTTCGGTATAAACATTGTCGTACAGCCGCCAGTCCGTTACAGAAAAAGCAGCTATACCGTGAGTGAACCAGCCGGCTCCTTTGGTAAGGGCAAGAGCAGTAACATATCCTCCGTAACTACCGCCGGTAATACCGATTTTTGTTGTATCAATAAATTTTTTGCTCTTAAGCCATTTGACTGCCGAAATCAGATCATTCAGTTCCCATTTCCCAAGATTCCTGTGCATTTCTGCCATGCCTTTTCTGCCGAAATGACCTGCCCCCCTGTGATCCACAACTATCGTAATAATACCGTTCTGCGCCAGCCAGAATTCCCTGAACTTACTCCGTGTTATTCGATAAGAATTTTTGACGGATTTATGCTCAGGTCCTCCGTAAATCGAAAAAATAACAGGATATTTTTTGTTTTCGTCAAAATCAGGAGGAAGATACCACAAAGACGGCAGTTCATAACCATCTTCTGCGGGTATTGTGAAGAGTTCGAGTTTTCCCAAGTTTAGATTATTAAATTTTTCAGTGCGGGTATCACCAAGTTCCCTGATATGCTCACTTTTATCGTTCAGAAGAATCATTTTTTTCGGAGCATCCACACTGCTGTATGAATCTATAATATAACTCCCCTGCGGAGATACGCTTACGGAATGAACTCCGTCATATTTCGTTATTTTTTCTAAGCTGCCGCCGTCTAAATTCACTTTGTATAAGTGAAGTTCAGTCGATTTGTCCTTATAGCCCGTAAAAAAAATTTCTTTGTTCTCTTCGTCAATTATCTCTATGCTCTCTGCATTCCAATTCCCCCGTGTTATTTGATTTACAAGCTTACCGTTCCAGTCGTAATGATAAAAATGACTCCATCCGCTCTTGTCATTTCTCAAAATAAACCCGTTACCGACGAAGTGTATCTTTTCAACAAAATTCACCCAGTCTTTTCTAATCTCATCGTAAATCATCCTCTTGTTATAATTTTCCGTATCATACTCTATTATCTCCAATGTGTCCTGTCCCCTGTTAAGCCTCTGATAGTAAAGCTTTTTTTCGTCAGGTTTAAAGAACGGGAATGCAATATAAACATCTTTTTCAGAGTTATCATCGATTACATGATACTTATTAGATGAAAAATTGAAGATGCACAGCTTCACTCCGGGATTAGGCGTGCCGGGAAAAGGATAGCGCTGTGTTTCTGTATGCTGCTCCGGCTCGGGACTCAAGCCGTTAGTAAGAGTGTATTCCAAAACAGGGTTGTCGTCAAATTTCAGAAAAGCAATATAGCTGCCATCGGGGGACCACCAAAATGCTTTGTAATTTTCACTTCTGCCGATTATTTCTTCCATATATACCCAAGAAGCTTTCCCGTTTAATATTAGCTTGCCGCCGTCATAAGTCAGCCTCTGCTCAATCTTCTTTTCGATATGATATACATATAAGTCATTGTCTTTAGTATAAGCAATTTTAGAATAATCGGGAGAAAATCGGGGATTCATTTCATAAGCGTCGTTCCATGTAAGGCGTTTCGCCCAAGCTTTTCCACCATTGAGATTATCAATTGTAACCAAGTATAAATCATTATCTTGATTAAATAAATATTTCCTGCGGTCCCGTGATGCCAAATCAGCCTGTTCCAGATTGAAATTGTTCAGTTGTTTATTAAAATGATCATAATCTAAAAAAAGTGAGGAGCCGCCGGTGCGAGCATTAATTTTCATAAGCCTGCTTTTATCGTCCTCAGAAGTATATACTAAATAATGTTCTTCATCAATCCATCCTCTTACATCAGGAAGTTTCTTTAGAATATTTGAATATCCGAATGCTTTATGAAATGACAGCGTATCGGACTGAGTATAAACGGGCAAGCTGTAACATAGCAGTATAATACAAAAAAAGAAATATTTCATTATTAACCTGTATTATTTTACAATTGAATCAGAAGAACTTTTTTTTCGCCGTTTCTAATAATGTCCACATTGATTGTCTCGCCGGGTTTCAGTTCTTTCAGACGGTACATATAATCGTAAATGTTCTTTACGGGTTTTCCGTTAACAGCAGTGATTATATCCCCTTTTTTCATTCCGCCGTTTTCAGCGGGTCCGCCTTCGCGAACGCCGCCCACACCGAGCCCCTCGACATCCCTTTTTGCAAAATCGGGCATAATGCCGAGAGTAACTTTAAATCTCCTGCCGTGTCCCATACTTACTTTCGGACCGGCTTCCTTGTATGTAAGCAGCCCGGGATAATTTACAAGTTTCAATGCGGTCTTGTAAATGAAATCACTTATCTTTTTCTGCCATTTATAGTTTATCTTACTTTCTTCATCTTCAGGCAAATGGTAATCTTGATGAGCTCCGGTTGAGAAGAAAAGAACAGGAATATTTTCCGCATAAAAACTTGCATGGTCGGAAGGTCCGTATCCTTCTTTGTTAAAATTCAGATTAAGACCATTATCATTGTTACTATCAAGTTCATTAAAAATGCTCTGATACTCTGCAGCAGTGCCGTAACCTCCTACGGTAAGTGATTTCGAAGCCGTGTCGAGCCTCCCGAGCATATCCATATTTATCATGGCGAAAATGCTTTTTTTGTCAACCTGCATATTATCTGCGAAAAATTTCGAACCGATAAGCCCTTTCTCCTCTGCTCCGAATGCGGCGAAAATTATGCTTCTTTGCAGTTCATCCCTGACAGAGTAAAACTTCTCTGACAGCTCAATCAGAGCAGCCACGCCGGATGCGTTGTCATCGGCGCCGTGATGAACGGCTGTAGTATCGGGATTGCGCGAGCCTGACCCTTCACCTCCGTATCCCAGATGATCATAATGGGCGCCTATTACCAGAAACGAATTTTTGTCTGCACCTTCCAGAAGTCCTATTATATTTTGTGTCTTAACCTTTACCCTCTCAAGATTCGCACTTGCATTAATTACTGCATTTATTTTGAAGGATGCAGGACTGCGGCTTTCGTTCAGCGCTTTTTCCAAAGACGATACCGATTTCCCGGAAGATTTCAAAATATCATCCGCCGTACTTCTTTTAATATGGAAAACGGGAATCCCCGCGCTTGCCAGCACCCGGCTTGTAGTCATAGAAACAAGCTCGTCTTCTTCATCGAAATTCGGTCCGCTTACAAACAAAATTCCGAGTGCTTTTTTATCGCGGGCAGTCAGTATTTTGTTTCTAATCTCGCTGTATTCTAAAAATTTGCTGTCGCTTTTATCCGGCTCAGGATCGCCCATCAGAAGCAGCAGCCATTTTCCTTCAACGTCTATTCCCTTGTAATCATCCCATTGGAGGCTGTCTTCGTTAATATTAAAACCATATCCAGCAAAGACCGCTTCCGCCTCTGCCCCCCCATCTGCCGAAAGGGGAAATGGAACAAAATCTTCACCGGGTTGGTATTTCACTCCGTTTACCTGTAAAAAATTTTCTTCACCAGGTTTTACTTTTACTACTACATCGAAATACTGGTAATAACTGCCGCCGAATGTTTTTAATCCCGCCTGCTGAAATTGTTTGCTTATATATGCCGCCGAAAGTGAATCACCGGCGCTGCCCGGGAGTCTGCCTTCATATTCCTCAGAGGCAAGAGTGCTGATGTGCTTTTTTAATTCAGAAATAGTTATTTCTTCCGGATCATCGGTAAGTACAATGCCAAACAAGGTAAAAAATGATACAGTAAATGTAAGAATGGACCTGATATATTTTTTCATATTTTGTTCCTGATATATTTCAAAAAAACATTGTAATATAAGAAATTAAAAAATAAATCGAATAATATTCAGAATAAATGAATGAAAACAGCCAAAAACAGGCATGTAAGAAAAAAAAACTTGTTTGTTAAATTGCGGTTTGATAAATTTGCCTAATTATAAAATATGTACTTTAATAAATGGCAGAAAAAGAAACAGATAGTTTTCCGCTGAGCAGCCTGAAAAAGGTAAAAGGCTCGAGAAGACTTGTAAGGGAAAAAGTGCTGCAGATAATCATTGCCAGCGAGCTTTCAGGCGTGTCATGGGGCGCTATTTTTTCCCATATTTTTTTCCGTATTTTTAATTTCGACACTGACGATAACAAACCTGAAAAACTGCTGAAACCACAAGAAATAATCGAACTGGAAGCAGATATTCCCATTATTTGGAAGGAAGAAGAAGTTGAATTCGCACAGAAACTCATCCGTCAGGTTTTGGAAAACGCTTCTTTTGTGGACCGGCTTATACAGGATAATGTTACAAACTGGGAGCTTAACCGCATTGCACTGATTGACCGAAAACTAATTCACATTGCAGTTACCGAACTTATGTACATAGAAGACGTGCCTCCCAAGGTAAGCATCAACGAAGCCATAGACATTGCAAAAAAATATTCCACCGAAAAGAGCGGCAATTTCATTAACGGGGTATTAGACACTCTGTATGAAAAATTGAAAAAGAAAGGCAAAATAATGAAATCAGGCCGTGGGCTGATTGACTCATAATAGAAATTTTCCTGTTTTTCAGAATAATCCCCTTTGAACGAAACTTGTAAAACCGCTGCCTGCGATGATAATATGGTCAAGAACCTTTATCCCCAATATTTCACCGGCTTCTTTAAGAATTTTTGTTATTTTCAGGTCTTCGCCTGATGGTTCCGTATTACCAGATGGATGATTGTGCATTAAAATAACCGAAGCCGCCGACTCGGTAATCGCAGTTCTGAAAACTTCACGGGGATGCACTACACTGGCGTTTAAACTCCCCTTGCTTACTAATATTTCCCTGAAAACCTGATTGGATGAATTGAGAAGAAGAGTATAGAAAAGTTCATGAGTGATGCCGCGGAATTTGGGGATGAAATATCGCGCAGCGTCTTCGGGGGTCTTCACCGGCTTTTTCAAATTAAAGGGTTCTGCCTGTATTCTTCGTGAAAGCTCGAAAGCAGCCACCAAAGTAACTGCTTTTGCATCACCTATGCCTTTTATCGATTTCAATGCGCTGAAGTCTGCCGAAAGCAGTCCGTTAAGACTCTCAAACCTGTCGATAAGAGCCTTTGCCGCATCCAGAGCGGAAAAGCGGCGTGTGCCATGCCCTATCAAAATAGCCAAAAGCTCGGCATCTGATAAGCTGGAGGCACCGTGCAGCATCAGACGTTCTCTGGGTCTTTCATCTTCGCGCCAGTCTCTTATGGATTTATAAGCTGTCTCGTCCGGTTCATACGCAGGAGAATCCATACCTGTTTCCCTCCCTCAATCGGCAAGCGCCTGATTAAGCCATTTCAGATAAGGCGCTGAAGCGCTATCAAGAGGAAAAGCAGCTATTTCGGGCACTTCATCGCTATGCATCTCTCTTACTCGGGCTTCCAACTGCTCCATTTTTCCTGCAAGGGTCTTGATTATTAAAAGGTTTTCGTGCCTGTCCTGAATGTTTCCCTGCCATCCGAAAACTGAAACTACATTCTGATTAATACTGCAGCAAGCGGCTAACTTTTCGGTTACTAAGATTTTTGAAATGTGAAGAGCGCTCTCATAATTTGGAACTGTTACAAAAACAATTCTTGCATCCGGGCTTTTTTCCATATCTTTACCTTAGAAATTATGATAAAATTCATTAATTTTGTAATTGAAAATTATATTACTAAAATACGAAAAATGATAGAACTAATTATATTTCACCTGCATATTTTAGCAGCATTATACGCTTTCACTAAAAACTGGCAGGAGCGCCGTTTGAAAGATGCTGTGCTGGCAGTGCTTATCATCGGTTTGTTTTTTTCAATTGGCTGGGCGCTTACACGCCCGGTTGCCGGTATCTTACTGCCGGATGCATGGAACACTCCTATTTTTAATGTCGATACACTTTCTCTGGTACTTCTCATCATTCCTGAGAGTTTCTTTTTTTATGTTTTTTTTATAAAAGATAAAAATACTTCAGATATTAAACAGCCTTAATCCAACTTGCACCTATGACCTATTAAATCCCTGCTATTATGGCAGCGGGCGGTCTGGCATGGGGCACTACAAATTGATTTCTTCCCACAGTCATTGATGACATGTTCAAAGTTCGGTAGATATACAGCTTTTTTGTGACTTTTTAGCTCTATGATGTACTTAGTAATAAGGCTGCGGCTCTGTTTGAAGGAGATTAAAATGCCGGAAGACACAGTAATCAATTACGAATTACGAATTGCATAAATTTATCTTTTTACGCTGGTGAATGTTTCAAATTCGGGCGGATCCTGAATTGTTTTCTTAACGGCGCATGAGTTAACAGCTTTTATTAATGCATTGTGATATTTTGGAGGGAAATCTTCGGGTACTTTTATTTCCAGCTTGATAGTAGAGATGCGTTTTAGAACCGTATCGTAAACGAGACTCTGCTCTATTTCAATTTCCTCGGTGGGAATTTTCCTGCTTTCGCAAAACCCGAGCACATAAACACCTGCGCAAGTGCCGATAGATGATAAAAAATACTGGAAGGGCTCAGGCGCTGTGCCATCACCGCCGGCTTTGGGGTTCTGGTCTGTTCTGACTGTAAAACCTTTGAATTCTGCATTGATTTTTTTCCCGCCGTCAAATGTAATTCTCATTTTCATATCTTTTTTCGTTTTTTGGTTATTCAATAATTCATTATTTTGTTCGTAAAACTTGTCATTTAGACGAAATTTAATTAGAATATTGCCAATAAGTGATATAAGATAAATGAATAAAATACTCATTACATTTGCAATTGCAGTTTTTCTTGCGGCTGCTTCGGCACTTTATGTTAACAGTCTCCTGAAACAGAAAGTAATTATCGATGAAGCTATAGTAGTAAAAGTACCGAGGGGAACTTCTATCAGCAAAACTGTTTCAATTTTTAACGGGCAGGGTATGCTGAAACCGGAATTTGTTTTTACAAACTACATAAAATTTCTTGCAAAAATCCGAGGAAAGACCATATATGCCGGATATTATCGTATAGAATCGGGAATGAGCCAGAGGGATATAATAGAAAAACTATTCGGCGGCGGATTCGTACCCGTTGTGAAAATCACATTTCCCGAAGGTATTACTATTGAAGAATTTGCCCGGCTTGCAAAAAAAACGGGAGCGGATTCTCTAAATTTCATTACCTTATGCAGAAACGATTCGATTTTAAATGCCAGAAAAATAGACGCTCCGAGTCTGGAGGGATTTTTAATGCCCGATACTTATGAATTTTTTAAAAACAGCAGCGCCGAAAAAATCATCAATAAACTTTTAGACCATCACGAAAAACTATGGTACGGCAGGTTTGAAAAACGTGCCGATTCATTAGGTATATCCCGTGGAGAAACATTAACCCTTGCCTCAATAATTGAACTGGAAACCTCTCTTAATTCAGAAATGCAGCGAATCAGCGGAGTTTACCATAACCGTCTAAAATCAGGGATGCTTCTGCAGGCTGACCCGACAGTGCAGTATGCAACGGGGAACAAAAGCAGGGTAACATACGACGATCTGAAACACAACAGCCCCTACAATACATATCTTTACGGCGGACTCCCGCCGGCGCCAATCTGCTCACCAGGGGAAAAAGCAATTGAAGCCGCACTATATCCGGAAAAACATTCCTATTATTATTTCGTAGCTGCCGGAGACGGCACAGGCAGACATAATTTTGCAAAAAACCACGCAGGGCACCTTAGAAACGTTGCTGAGTTCAGGAGAAACCGCAGACGATAACTGCAAAAGGTACTGTTAGTTTAATATGTCGAACTAGAGAAATTATGAAAAAAGACTAAAGATGCTTTACTCAGGTATGGGCAATGCCTTACGAATCAGAAGGATTTTTATGAGCGGTGAAGATAAGATAAAACCGGGCGGCTTTTCGGCAGGCAGCGAAGAGAAAATAGCCCGTGAGCATAAAATACTTCCAATATTGAATTTTCCGGCTCCTTTCAAAACGGACATATTGTCTTTTAAAAATAATAACATCGTTTTTTGCGGAGCTTATATGAAAAAGCCCGAGAGCCTCACTTCTGCTTCTCTTCGATGATAAGATTTTGCGGCAGGGAATATTTATTCGGCGGCTCTGATGGTACATCCCTTTTATTTTGGGTCGAACCGGATTCTTTCAGAAGCTGTCTCAGTTCAAGTTTCTGCCTGAATTCTTCATTACCTAAAGGTGCTTTTCTGCGAAAAGCAGTGTTTGAATACTTTGAATCTTTTCTCCTTTTCTGATTCTCTATTTCAGGCAAAATCATATCTGTTATACCCAAAAAATTCAGAGAACGGAAGAATGATTCTGCCGGAACGTAAAGAATATTTCCGGTTTTAACGGCAGGTATTATCATCTGCGCAGTGCGGCAGCCTTTTTCAGAAAAATGCGCTGTAAAAAATGAACCGTGCATAGCTTTAAGAGAAAACTCCTTGTTTCCGATTAGATTCTCCTGCTTATTAAATCGTACATTTTCAAATACTTTTACTGTTTCATGGAAAGGGATAAATCTGACGCCGTGTATGTTTTTCGAATGAAATTTATACTGTCTGCCTTCTCTGCCCGTAACTGTAAAATCATTTACCGACGCTCTCATGCCGACTGAGCATAAAACAAACAAAATCATTAATATTTTTATCAAGTTTTTCATCATTAAAATTATCGGTTAAATACAGAATATATTGAGCTGCTGAAACATACATGATTTTGGGAAACACACAGGGGGATGATTATTTGAGAGTTAAGGCAAAACAGAGTTTTGAAAGAAAAGTACATTCCCAAATCGGAGTTTGGGAATGAG
>CAZOBD010000135.1:7253-10519 GCA_964577665.1 uncultured Hyphomicrobiales bacterium | reverse complement strand
CCATGCAAAAATCAAATACTTTTTACTTCATATTACTAATCATCTTCTTAATTTCCCATGCTTCCGATCTTCATGCTTTAAACAAAAGACAAATGGAATCTGCCATTTCCGAAGCCCTAAAAAAAATACACCCGCGCAGTAAAGTAACCGCAAAAGTTGTTTCCGGTAAAAAGTCTTTCACAAGCAAAACAGAAATCTTGGACCGCCTTTCCGTAAAAATTGACAATGTACGACTTGGCTTTATAAAAGCCGATTTTGTAACGGTAATAATCGACAAAGCAGTGATTGATATAAACAGCCTGAAAAAGCATAAAGTTCTAAAACTTATCTCATACAAAAAAATGTCCGTAAGAACGGCTGTTTCGACGAAAAATATGGCTGAATCCATGCAGAATAAAATTAAATCATTAGGCAAAAAAAACATAAAAGCTGAATTCAAATATTCGCCTCCCTTTGTGGAGTGTACATTTAAAATACCCGAATCCCAGCTTGGTTCTGATACAAAAGGGATGCTCGTAAAATATCTTTCAGGCTCTTATTTGGAAGGATATACCGCTTTTAAGCTCAGTGCAAAAAATAATTACCTGTATGCCTATCCCGGGAAAGTGATAGTTAACCATTTTCTGCTTCCGGGTACTCTTGTCAATAAATTTAAAGATACTTACAATCCTTTTGAAACAATATCTGCCGCAAAACCCTTCAGGTATAAAATCAACAAGGCAGAGTTACATGCAAAATATATTGTTTTTACAGATTGATTTTTTTAAATTTGCATTGGAAGAATTGTTGAGCCAAAATAAAATATGGAGACGGGAAAGGAAAAATACTGGTATCCGCTTTATACGAAAAGCAGGCATGAAAAAAAGGCTTACGAAAATCTTCGAAAAGCCGGCTACGAAGCTTTTCTGCCCCTTAGAAAGACAGTCAGGAAGTGGAGCGACAGGAAAAAAGTTGTTGATATGCCTCTAATCTCTTCCTATGTGTTTTCCAGATTTAAGCCCGGCGAGATGCACGATGTTTTAAATATTTACGGTATATCACGGTATATTAGTTTTGCAGGCAGACCTGCAAAAATTCGCGATGAAGAAATTGAAATAATGAAACAGGCTTTAAGCGCCGGAGCCGACATTGAGGCAAAAGAAGGCTCCCTAAAAAAAGGCGCCGAAGTTACTATTAAATCCGGTCTTTTCGCAGGTTACACAGGAAAGGTCAGCAGCTTCTCAGGCAAAAAAAAGCTGGTTATTGAGCTGGAAGGCATGAACAAAACCCTGCTCATAAGTTTGGACGGCAGTCAGCAGGTCGAAAAATGAAAAACACCAAATTAATTTGGAAGATGAAATATAGATAAAGCCCTGTTCTATAATGAAGAATATTGGTTATAGTGATGTCTCCAAAAACGGGAACTCAGGTAATTTTATCCGAATCTAAAAGTAAAATGAATTCAAGGATTTCGGAGAAAATTCAAATATATTAAGATAGCTCAGCAGGTTACGCATTATGCCTTAATGTAACTGCAAGGGCTTTGCCGAGAAATTACCCAAATCCCTTTATAAGTAAGTGTGGGAGTTTTGGAATGAGTAGAAAGGAAATTAATAAGCGCGAAGAAGAGAATTAAGAAACCGAAATTGAGACTCAGATAGAAAAATGGAAATAGTCAAATTTGAAAATGTAGAGGAAAAGATTATCACAATCAGAGATACTTCTGTAATTATTGATAGTGATGTTGCTGCTCTTTATGGAGTGGAAACCAAGAGAATAAATGAGGCAGTTTCTAATAATCCAGATAAGTTCCCCGAAGGATATATCTTAGTATTAGATGAAAGTGAATGGGATTTTTTAAGGTCGAAAATTTCGACCTTAAAGAAACTTGGCAGAGGGCAACATAAAAAATATCCTCCCAAAGCGTTTACTGAAAAAGGGCTGTATATGCTGGCTACTATTCTGAAAAGCTCCAAAGCAACGGCAACGACCATTGCAATTATCGAGGCATTTGCGAAAGTGAGAGAGCTTGGAAGAAATATTAGGGAAATGGCTGAAATGGAAAGCGAAAGCGAAAAACGCCCCCTAATGAGAAGAAGCGGCGAGATTATTTCCGAAATATTTGACGACGACCTTGCCATAGACGAAACAGAGACCAGCTTAGAAATTAACTTCGCAGTTTTGAAATTGAAACATACGGTGAAAAGAAAATGAGACTTGACCAAATACAAAAAGATGCCTTGTATTATGCCAAAAAAGATGTAAAGGGTGAAGTCTATTTGTTTGGCTCGAGAACTGATGACACCAAAAAAGGCGGAGATGTGGATATACTTATTTTTTCTAAGGAAAAGGCTCTTGGATTGTCATTGGATGTGGAAACAAAATACTTTAATATTTGCGAAGAGAAATTGGATGTAGTAGTTTTTGATAAAGACAAAATGTCGGAGGAACAAAAAGCGTTTTATAACAGTATCAACAAAGTAAGACTGAAATGAACGAGCTTGATAAATTATTGAAGGCTGCCTCAGCCAAGGCACTGGCGAGTATAGATTTGCTGGAAAGTTCGCTAAGAAACTATATCGATTATGATGTAGATAGGCAATACACACATGATGAACTTGTACCTTACGATGCATTATCAGACAGATTCATCAGAGCTGTTGAAATTGCTATTAAATATATCAAGACATGGGAACTTGTTAATTTTGGCATAAATTCCGGAACTTTAAGAGACACTTTAAACAAAGCAGAAAAGAATGATTTAATAACTGATATTGAAATTTGGCTGCTAATGAGAAATATCAGGAATAAGATAGTCCACGATTATTTGCCTGATGAAATAGAAGAAACTTACAATTTGATAGTATATAAGTATTCAAAGGAGATAATCCAGCTTAAGAAAAAAATTGAAGTGGAAAGCTAATTTTGTGGCAGCAGCTTGGAATAAATAAGATGATTTTTTAAATCCTTGCTCAAGGTCTTTGAGAAATTCGTCGGAGTAAAGATTAGTACACACTCCCTTTATTAATAATGCGCTGCATTGAGCGAAGCCGAAATGATGCCGGGTAGATCGAATTCGTTATAGTCAGGGTTTTGGGATTAGCCCTTTCGTGAACAACATTAGATGGGCTCCACATTGAAAGTGGAGTCCATCATTTTTTATATGTTACTTTTCAATCGAAACTGAGTTTCGCATGATACTTCCTTACTAAATCGGAGTTTAGTAAGGAGAGGGATAAAACCAATTTCTAATTTTCTATTTTCTATTTTCTATTTTCTATTTTCTA
>CAZOBD010000135.1:0-7153 GCA_964577665.1 uncultured Hyphomicrobiales bacterium | reverse complement strand
ATTTTCTATTTTCTATTTTCTATTTTCTATTTTCTAAAACCGGCACACCTCTTTAATCCCATCTCAAGAGCGGAGTTTCTGCATCCCCCTTAATTTTAAGGGGGACTAAGGGGGACCTCCTCCCTCTGGGGAGGACCGGAGTGGGGTCTCTTATGGTTTTTCATTTACAATACGATTTTTTCTTCTAGCGCTTAGTCATTGCGGAGAGCGAAGCGGCGAAGCAATCTTCAGCCTTATGCAGATTTCTTAGAGATTGCTTCGCTTTGCTCGCAATGATGAAATAGAGTTCAAAAAAATATTGAAAAAAAAATCAATCTTGTATTTGCAATATTTGCTCTTAATATGTTTTTTAACTATATTTCAAAAAATATTTGGAATAAATATTCAGAAAGCAGAAAACATGCGTTATGCAATTGGAATTGACATAGGGGGCACTACAACCCAGCTCGGTATAGCAGGAGAAGACGGAAGTATTTATCATCCGGAGACAATTCTGACAAACAGACATGAACCTTTCGAAAAATTTTTTCCGCGGTTAAAGAAAAAAATCAGTGAAATCATTGATAAATCCGAATTTGAAATTGAAGGTATCGGCATCGGCGCTCCCAACGGAAACTATCTTCGCGGCACTATCGAACATCCCGCAAATCTGAGCTGGGAAGGAGTAACTCCGGCAGGAGAAATGATTGAAAAAGAATTTGGTATGGAAACAGCTCTTACCAACGATGCCAACGCCGCGGCAGTAGGTGAAATGCTTTTCGGAGCAGCCAGAGGAATGAAAAATTTTATAATGATAACCCTTGGCACAGGCTTGGGCAGCGGTATCATTGTTGAAGGAAATCTTCTTTACGGAGCAACGGGCTTTGCCGGAGAGATGGGACATGTAACGGTTGCACTCGGAGGAAGGCAAAGTCCTTTCGGAAGGCTTGGAAGCCTCGAAGCTTACGTTTCAGCTACCGGTATCGTTGAAACAGTCAAGGAAACGAGAAAACTGCGGGAACTGGATATATTTGAAAGCCCCTTAAGAGATATACCCGAAAAAGATCTGAGCTCAAAAATCATTTTCGAGGAAGCAGAAAAAGGAGACCCTCTGGCAATAACAGCTTTTGATTTCACGGGAGACATTCTCGGCAGAGCTTTTGCCAATACCGCCCTGCTTTTCAGTCCCGAGGCTTTTATTATCGGAGGGGGCATGGCTAATGCCTCGAAATTTTTTCTAAATAGAACTCGAAAATCAATGGAAGAGAATCTCATACCGGTTTTTTTGGGCACTATTGAAATAAAAATTTCGGAATTGCTCGACAGGAATTCAGCAATTCTCGGCGCCGGCGCCCTCATTTTACAGAAATAATTATCATATCCGCAGTCAATCCCGCTAAATTAGGTATTTTTGGTGTATTTCATTAAATTGTAAGTTTGTAAAAAACGCATTGAAAATAATATTTTGAGCGAATTAAAGAACATATATAGAAATACTGCAAGAGTACTCGGAAAATCATATAAAAATGCTTCCAACGCTGCTGCGGCTTATGTAAACAGAATCACAATGACCGAGCATTTGTTTATGATAATCATAGCTATTATCATAGGCATTGCAGCCGGATTCGGCGCCATAGGCATTAGGTCTTTAATTAAGGAAATCTCTGATATTGCTTTTTCGGGCGAAGGCACTCTGCTGGAAAGAATTATTGCCGCCCCTTGGTATGTAAAAGTAATTGTTCCTGCAGCCGGCGGGCTGATAGTCGGTCCTTTAATATACTATTTTGCTCCCGAGGCAAAAGGGCACGGCGTTCCCGAGGTAATGCAGTCTATTTTACTGAAAGGCGGCTTTATCCGCCCACGGGTCGCCTTCATAAAAGCTCTTGCATCATCGGTTACAATCGGAACAGGAGGCTCTGTCGGACGCGAAGGTCCGATAATCCAGATAGGAGCATCCATCGGCTCTACCATCGGACAGTTTTTCAAAGTACCCTCCCGCAGAATGAAAACTCTTGTAGGCTGCGGAGCCGCCGCAGGTATTGCCGCTGCCTTTAATGCTCCCATAGCCGGCGCTCTTTTTGCCGTCGAGATAATACTTATGGATTTTGCCGTTTCGCGTTTTTCACCCATTGTTATATCATCTGTGATGGCTACGGTAATTTCTCATTCGTTTGAAGGAGATTTCGCGGCTTTTTCAGTGCCTCCTTATCATCTGTCCAACCCGCTGGAGATTTTCTTTTATTTCATACTCGGCATCCTCAGCGCTGTAGTATCTTGGATTTTTATCAAAGTTCTTTATTTCTCGGAAGACCTCTGGGATAATAAATTCAAAGTGCCGGAGTATTTAAAAGCAGCGATCGGCGGGCTTATTATCGGCGGTATTGCCCTTTCTTTTCCTCAGATTATGGGAGTCGGTTACGATTCAATAAACTGGGCGCTTTCAGGCGAAAGTCTGTGGTATTTAGCGCTGATACTTATTTTTGTGAAAATTTTTGCTACATCAATTACTCTCGGCTCGGGCGGCAGCGGCGGCATCTTTGCTCCTTCGCTTTTCATGGGAGCTATGGTCGGAGCATTCTTCGGCTATATTGTTAACACCCTTTTCCCCGGCATAACCGCAGGCTCCGGAGCTTATGCACTTGTTGCCATGGGAGGGCTTGTTGCAGGCACCACACGCGCGCCTCTAACAGCAATAATCATCGTATTCGAGCTGACAAAGGACTATAACATCATCCTTCCGCTAATGGTTACATGCATTATCAGCACAATACTCTCTGCCAAATTTTCCAGAGAATCCATTTATACACTCAAGCTTCTTCGGCGGAATATAAAAATCAAAAACCGGGCTGAAGTAAACATAATGAAATCCATATACGTAAAAGATATTTACAGCAGACAGTTCGACGTTATTCCGGAGAACATGGATTTTCAATCCGTTGTAAAGCTCTTGATAAAAAAGAACAGGCCTTATCTTTTTGTGCATGACCTCAACGGTAATCTTATGGGTATCATTTCAATTCATAACATAAAAGAGTGGATGTTCGAGCTGGAGAATCTGCAGTTTGTCTGCATAGCGGGAGACATTGCCGACAAAAAAATTCAGCGTGTTACTCTTGACGATACATGCAAAACAGTTCTGGAAAAAATGCGCCTTTGCAGTTATGACGGACTTCCCGTAATGAATACCGGGAATCCCGACAGGCAGATAGGCGTTATCTGGCGGAAAGACGTTGACGATGCTTACAAGTGCGAAGTTGACCGTATGGATCTCACCAGCGACCTTGCTACGAAAATCGCCCTCGACAATGCCGACAAAGACGTAGCCTTCCTTGAAGGATATGCCATAACGGAAGTGCCCGCGCCAAAATCTTTCATCGGCAAATCACTAATTGAAGTGGGCATAAGGCACAATTACGGCGTGGACGTACTCAGCATAAAGCAAAGTGCCGACAGCGGCAGTTCCATCATTGCGATACCCAAAGGCGAGCACGTCATTAAAGAAAATGAAATACTCGTCGTTGCCGGACAGACTGAAAAAATTAATATTTTAAAGCAGATATGATTTGGAATAACTCCCGAACTTCCATTTTAACAAGATACCGAAAGCCTTTCTTTTCAAAATATCCCGCCGATACAATATCCCGGCACTGCAAAACTGCATTTATATATTATTTCTCCTATACTTAACAAGTAATTATAAGAAATTATAAATAAAACAGAACTAAAGCATTAAAATTATTAACTGCTTAATAAATAATCCCGAAAATATATTCCATAATCAATAAAAAATAGATCCGTTGCTTCTTCCTCAGCCTCCGCAGCCTCTTCCCCGACCTCCGCAGCCTCTTTCTTAAGTTTCATCTGATAGTTTTTGTATAATTATAATAAAGCATTATCTGACAGGAAATGAACAATTGCCTCCATTCACTCTTCTTTTCGTTGATAATTTGCTATATTTGCGTTTTCATGTAATTCTCTTTTGAAAATGCAGGAACGCAAAAAAGAAATAGTTATTTACACGGACGGAGGAAGTCTGGGCAATCCGGGACCGGGCGGCTGGGGGGCAGTTCTTATTTACGGCACCTGCCGCAAAGAAATATCCGGCGGATACCGCCTTACTACCAATAACCGTATGGAACTTACTGCGGCAATAGAAGCTCTGAAAGCTCTTAAAATGCCATGTAAAGTTACACTCTACAGCGATTCGAAGTATCTCGTTGATGCCGTATCGCTCGGCTGGGTATATGGCTGGCAGAAAAAAAACTGGAAACGCAAAGGAGGAAAAGCCCTCAATCCCGATCTGTGGCAGGAACTGCTGAACCTTCTGAAAATTCACAATGTCAGCTTCAAGTGGGTGAAGGGACACGCCGACAATCCCGAAAACGAACGCTGCGATGAGCTCGCCAAAGCCGCCGCATCAATGCCGGAATTACCTGCAGATAAAGGATATGAACAGACCATTAACAGATAATTCCTTTCTCCACAATGGAATAAAGATAGCTGAGCAGAATTGCTGACCTTTTATCCTATTTATTAATAAGTGGTCATTATTTTAACAAGATATGGAAAGGTGTTTTGTCCTGAAATAACTTGACCAAAATTAATTAAAAAGTTGCTGTTGAACATAATAATTTTTCTTTTCAGAGTAAATATTTAATACTTTTCTTTCATAATCAGGAATTGATTTTAATCGTTCTTCATATTTCACCGGTGAAATTGCACCTATCGACCAATGAGGTCTTTCATTATTGTATATCTTAACGGCTCTATCAAGGCTTTTTACTAATGTCTTGTAACTATCAATATTCCAATATCTTAAATATTCGTTCTTAATTATTCCGTTTATTCTTTCGATATGTGTGTTTTCATATACATTGTCGCACATACTAAGCGCTATGCCATGTTCTTTAAGGATATTAATATAAGCGTTCGATGCATACTGCGACCCACGGTCAGAATGATGAATCACCTTTGTGAAATCTATATTACCTCGCTGGTTTATTGCCTGCCATAACACCCGGCAGTTTGCCTCTGCCGATTTTCTTTTTAAATCCTCACTAAAGACTCGCATTGCTCGTGGTTGAAATTTTGTTTTGTTTGTTAATGTAGTTTTTTTCATTGTTCCATCCTGTTTTTGTTGTTTAAAAAGTCAACCTATTTCAGGACAGGACACTGTATCAATTTTCAATTTTCAATTTTCAATAAATTTTCAATGATCCAATTTTCAAAGATACCGCACTGCTGTTAGTATTTAATCCCTTTTAGACACTTACTTTTTACTTGCAACTTTTTACACGATACTTGCTGCTTCTCAAAATCTCACATCTCATATAATCAAAAACTACCGGTGGGTAATTGTGGGTAATCATTTTTTTCTTACATTTTTACTGATATTTTGCCTGAAATTTAAAGCTCTGATTTCCTGCTATTTTCTAAATAAAATTAAAATAATGAGTTATCTACTTCTCTATTGAAAAATATTTTTTATTTTTTTCTTGCATTTAACAAATTTATTTTGTTATTTTGTGGAGTGCTGTGGGGAAAAGTGGCAAACTATCCCTAAGTATTTCGTAAAAATCGGCATAGAACTGATGTTATTTGAGAAATCTAAGCTCAACATGATTCTATAAACAGGAAAAGCACATGGCTTTTTTCAAAGGACAGGAAACATATTCTCTCGACAATAAAGGGAGAGTAAGCATACCGATGAAGATGCGCAAGCAGATTTCACCGGATGCCGAAGATGCCTTTATTGTAACGCGAGGCTTTGAAAAATGTGTGTATGCTTATCCGAAAGACGAGTGGCAGACTTATGAAGAGCGTTACCGCAGGAAAGATCAGTTCAACAAAGAACACAGGTATTTTTTGAGAACGCTTTTGATGTGGAGCGAAGACGTCAAGCTCGATTCGCAGAAAAGGATTTCACTGCCGAAGGAGCTTGTAAAATATGCTAATATTGAAGGCAAAGTGAGAATCGTCGGAAACGTTGACCACATAGAGTTTTGGGACCCGGACGAGTTCGATAAATACCTTGCAGGCCACGAGGAAAGTTACGAAGAAGTAGCGGCAAAAGTCATGGCGGAGCCTGACGATGCCGAAGAATAAAGAAATAAAGCGTTCTTTGAAGGATTTCGACTACCACCTTCCCGTTATGCTTCGGGAAACGGTGGAAATCCTCATAACCGATAAAAATGGTATTTACATTGATGGAACAATCGGGGGAGGGGGGCATACGGCGGCAATTTTAGAGAAGCTCGGCACAGGGGGGAAACTGTTCGGCTTCGACAAAGACCCGCTCGCCGTAAAGCACTGCAAGGCACGGCTTAAAGAGGAAATCCATAAAGGCAGACTGAGGCTCTCAGGCGAATCTTATGAAAAGGTATGCAGCATAGAGGAATTGAAGGGGGAAGCCACGGGCATTTTAGTTGACCTCGGGGTATCATCGCGCCAGTTCGACGATCCGTCGGCGGGATTTACTTTCCGCGAAGACGCGCCGCTCGACATGCGATTCAATCCTGAAGGACCTGCCGCGGCTGACTTTTTGCATGCAGCAACGCAAGAGGAAATAAAAACCGTTCTGAAAAAGTTCGGCGAAGAGCCCAAAGCCGGTCTCATAGCGCGGCGAATAGTAACATCCCGCCGCGCCGCCCCTCTTATCTCGACTTTCCGTCTTAAAGCCCTCGTGGAGGAATGCGTTCCCCCGCCTGTAAGAGCTAAAACGCTTGCCCGGGTTTTTCAAGCCCTCCGCATTCATGTAAACAAAGAACTTGCTGCCCTTGAAAATTTCCTTTCGTGCATCCCTGACCTGCTTGCCCCCGGCGGCAGGATAGCCGCTTTGACTTATCACTCCCTGGAAGACCGCATAGTCAAGCAGTTTTTTAAGAAACTATCAACCCCTCAGGAGCTTGACCCCGTTACTCATGCACCGCTCAAAGAGCCTGAATTTAAAATCTTAACAAAAAAACCTTTACTACCTTCAGAAGAAGAAATAAAAGAGAATCCCCGCGCACGGAGCGCCAAGCTTAGAGCTGCGGAGAAGCTGTTTTGAAAAGAATTCCAAGATGGAGATATATTACTTAATAGATAACTAACCCCATCAAGATGTCCGACTTCTGCCATAATTAATATTACTTAACAAGAATATAATAAATGAATAAAAATTAATTAGGTTTCC
>CAZOBD010000134.1:0-10542 GCA_964577665.1 uncultured Hyphomicrobiales bacterium | reverse complement strand
GGGGATCTCTTCTAAAAACAATCATACCCTTGAGTGATTTTCCCTAATCATGGACATTTCATCTGTTTATTTTAAGCCCCGCTCTGACCCTCCCCAAGGGGAGGGAATTCAACGATCTTACTCCCTCCCCTTGGGGAGGGCCGGGGTGGGGTCTCTTCCGGTTTCATTTACATTACTTTATTTTTCTCTACGATTTTGCCAAATCTAACAAAATAAACATCCCCTTGGGTGTTTTGCCAGATCATGGACGTTTCATCTATTTATTTTAACAGAATCCTTCTTAAGTCTTATGCCCTGCATTATTCCAAAAAGTGCATGAAAAAAATAATACCGCATATACAATTTAAACACCCGTACTGCCAAAACCGCCTGCACCCCGGAGAGTATCCTCGAGCATTTCCTGCTCGCTCCAAACGACTTTTTCGTATTGAGCAAAAACGAGCTGGGCTATTCGGTCGCCTCTCCTTACAGTAAATTCTTTATCTGAAAAATTTGCGAGTATAACTTTTATTTCGCCGCGGTAATCGCTATCGACAGTGCCTGGAGCATTAAGTGCAAAAATGCCGCTTTTAGCCGCAAGACCGCTTCTGGAGCGCACCTGACATTCATATCCCTGAGGAAGTGCAATAGCAAGACCGGTAGGCACCAAAGCAACTTCTTTCGGTTTAATAATCATATCGTCCTCTACTCCGGCGCGGATGTCCATACCTGCCGAGCCTTCGGTTTCGTAGGCAGGGAGAGGCAGTTCGTCATTACCTTTGTTTAGTCTTTTAATATAAACGGTTATTGCCATAATGTAATAATTCTTTCATTTGTTTATTTGTTACTTTACCCTTAGAAAATCATTTCTTTGTCATGCTGAACTTGTTTCAGTATCTCAAGTTACATCGATCTTCATTCCTGAGATTCTGAAACAAGTTCAGAATGACACCACTAAAAAATTTTAACTTTAAAATAATCATCCCCTTATGTGTTTTTCCTAATCACTATGTTTCATTTGTAAAATTGCAATGTACCAATTTCAATCGAATAATTCAAAAACAGAAATAAATATGTAATAAAATAACCATGATTAGGGAAAATACATAAGGGGATGATAATTTTTGATTTCAGAGAATTCATGGATGTCATTCCGGCTGAAGCGAAGCGGAATGCCGGAATCTCACGTTATGGGGAACACACCCCTTAATCCCCTCTCAAGAGGTGATATTCATTCGTGAGATTAGCTTCGCTTGTCTCCGCTACGCTCCGGCGCGGCAATAAGTGCGGAATGACAAGATTTGAAATATGAATTCCCTCCTGTTTTTAAAATATTTTAAAATAGGAGGGTCAGGGTGGGGCTAAAAATACACAGAAGAAAAGAGTCATTTTCATCGGACTTCTGTATAAAATGTATCGGTTTATACTGCCCGATACTTTAACTATTAACTTTATTTAATGCCAACATAAAATTTTACATTTTATTGATTTTTCTTTGATTTCTCACACATATTTTCTTAACTTACATTTTTTGTAATTGGTAAAGTTTGTTAACATATATTAATTGATAAGGGGTTAAAAAAATGGCTAAAGTTCAAGGAGACGTGATAATCAACGTCGAAAGATGCAAAGGATGCGAGCTTTGCATAGATGCCTGCCCGGAAGATGTGTTGGCTTTAGCGGACAAAATCAATCAAAAAGGCTACCGGTATATCGTAAAAGTAAACGATAGCTGCACCGGCTGCACAAACTGTTCCGTTATGTGTCCGGATTCCGTCTTCACGGTTTACAGGATGAAAAAAAAGAAAAGTTAAATGACCCGAACGACTAACAAATTAATAATAAAGGAGATAAAATGGGCGAATTAAGATTAATGAAAGGAAACGAAGCGCTGGCAGAGGCAATGATACGAGCCGGCTGCGACGCTTATTTCGGCTATCCCATCACTCCGCAGTCAGAAGTGCTCGAATATCTTTCGCGCGAAGCCACTAAAAGAACCGGTATGGTTATTTTGCAGGCGGAAAGCGAAGTAGCTGCTATCAATATGATTTACGGCGCGTCGGGCTGCGGCAGAAGAGTGATGACAACTTCCTCAAGCCCAGGCATAAGCCTTATGCAGGAGGGACTTTCATACATAGCAGGCGCCGAACTGCCCTGCGTTTTGGCAAACATCAACCGCGGCGGACCCGGACTCGGCACTATACAGCCGTCTCAAGGCGATTATTTTCAAGCAGTTAAAGGCGGCGGGCATGGAGACTATAAACTCATCACTTTTGCTCCCGACAGTGTGCAGGAAATGGTCGATTTTGTAAAACACGGCTTCGACGTCGCAGAAAAATACCGCAATCCCGTGATGATTCTTGCTGACGGCGCCATGGGGCAGATGATGGAAAAGGTAGAGCTTTTCGATCCCATTCCCCGCAAAACCGAATTTGAGGAATGGTGTACTACCGGTAAACCCGAAGACAGAGACGCAAGGTTTATCACTTCGCTTTTCATCCAGCCCGAAGAAATGGAACAGGTTAACCTTCGCATACAGAAGAAATACCGCGAAATTGAAAAGAATGAAATCCTCGTCGAAGAAATGAATACAGAAGATATGGAATATCTTTTCACAGGCTTCGGACTTGGAGCAAGGATTTGCATGAAAGCTATGGAACTCGCAAGAGAAAAAGGACATAAAGTGGGCTTGATAAGACCAAGAACCCTTTATCCCTATCCTTACGATACTTACAAACAATATGCGGAAAAACTTAAAGGTGTCCTCGACGTTGAAATGAACGCCGGACAGATGGTAGAAGACGTAAGACTCGCCATGGAAGGAAAAACCCGCATTGAATTTTACGGCAGGATGGGCGGCATGATTGCCTCTCCAGACGAAATTGTCGATTATTTCGAAGAAAAATTTATTAAGGGGGTATAATATTATGAGTGAAAGACCCGAACCAGGATTGAAAATAAATGAGGAAATCGTTAAGCCGGAAAATCTTGTTTACGAAAGACCCGCTACGCTGTATGATAAGCCTCACCACTACTGCCCCGGATGCGGACACGGCACTGTCCACAGATTATTCATGGAAGTGCTCGACGAAATGGGCTTGCAGGGAAAAGCTGTCGGCGTGGCTCCCGTGGGATGCTCCGTTTTTGCTTATTATTACATGAATGTCGATATGACACAGGCTGCTCACGGACGCGCATGTGCCGTGGCTACCGGCATTAAACGCATAATGCCCGATAACATCGTCTTTACATATCAGGGAGACGGCGACCTTGCGGCAATTGGCGGAAACGAAACGCTCCATGCGGCTAACCGAGGCGAAAATTTCCTCGTAATCTTCATAAATAACGCTATTTACGGTATGACAGGCGGACAGATGGCGCCAACAACGCTCGAAGGAATGATTTCAACGACCAGCCCATACGGCAGAGACATCCCCACGATGGGGCATCCCTTGAAAATATCCGAGCTTATAGCCCCTCTGCCCGGTGTGTGCTTCGTAACAAGGCAGTCTGTCCACAAAGTAAACAATATTAGAAAAACAAAGAAGGCTTTGCAGAAGGCGGTCAAGTATCAGCAGGAAGGGCGAGGCTTTTGTCTCGTCGAGGTAGTTTCCAACTGCCCGTCAAACTGGAAAATGACGCCCATAGAAGCCAATAAATTCGTCGATGAAAAGATGCTGAAACATTATCCGCTTGGCGACATTAAAGTACCGGAGGTGAAATAATGAGAGAAGAAGCTATTTTTGCAGGATTCGGAGGGCAGGGCGTCCTTTCGATGGGAATGATGCTTGCTTACGCAGGTATGCTCGAAGGAAAAGAAGTCTGTTGGTTCCCGTCTTACGGACCTGAAATGCGAGGCGGCACTGCTAACTGCACTGTGCAGGTTGCTGACGGCATGATCAGCTCTCCTATTCTTTCTGTTTATGATACTGTCGTCGCTTTGAACCAGCCTTCCGTCGATAAATTTGAGCCAAAGATAAAATCCGGCGGTACAATCATTTACGACGCTGCTAATATCCTTACAAAACCTACCCGTGAGGACATTAAAATAATCGGAATAGCCGCAAGCGACGAAGCATTGAAGCTGAAAAACATGAAAGTGATGAATATGATAGTGCTCGGCTCGTTTATAAAGGCGCGGAACACCGTTTCGCCCGAAAGCGTAATGGATGCGCTTTACAAAGCTCTGCCGGAGCGTCATCACAAGCTTATCCCGCTGAATAAAGAAGCATTTAACGTTGGGATGAGCCTTGTAGATTAAGAAAATAAGTTTATTATATACAACCTTCCGAAAGTTATAATACTTCGGAAGGTTTTTTTATTATGCTTTACGAATATTAATCAATTCATATCCACTCATTCCTAAGCTGTGCTTTGGAATGTTCCTTTTCTTCTGGAGTTCAACTTCAGGTGAAATATTCCTTCCCAAGTGCAGCTTAGGAAGGAGAAAAAACGGAGTTTCTTTTGATACTGCTATTTCCAAATCAATGTTTGGAAATGAGGGAAAAATAATAAGCATTTCTTTTATTATTCCTTATACTCAGGCAACTATATTTATTTTTAATGTCAGCTTTGCGGTTGTTAGGTGAGAAATAGGGAGTGCCGCTCGATCATTATATTAAATCATTTCTTCCAATGTAATTATTTTTATTCTATCAGACTTTATCCGAAGATCATTTGTTAGAAAAACTTCAGTTGAGCTATCGACTGCGGCGGCAAGCTGTATGCTGTCGGGGGTTTTATAGCCGGTTTCCGCTCTAATTTCAGCAGCTAATCTGGCTATATTATTGTTGATGGGAAGAATATTCAAATAATCACTATTTTTAAAAATAGTTTCATATCTGTTAGCAAGCTCAAATTGCTTTAATTTCAAAGGAAGAACCAATACTTCAATAAGTGTTAAAACTGTACTGAAAAAAATAAATCTATTTTGCTTCTTTGGAGTGAAGATTTCTTCAAGGATTTCCAAATATTTAGGATTTTCTTCAATATAATAGATTATTGGCGCTGTATCCAGAAATATGGATTTAGCTGAAAGAAGCTTAGCGTTTACCATTCCCTCTGCTCGTCAATATACTTTTGCACATCTATTTGTTTCCATAGATCAGCACCGAGGCCTTTTAGCTCAGAAAGGCCTGCTGAATGTTTTTGTTTACCTGCAGTTTTTATGGAGTCAAGAATCTTTTCAATTAGAAGGATCCTCATTTCGACATCGTAAGTTGACACTTCGTTCATAATGTTATCTATTCTGGCTGTGCAACTCATTGTTTTTCACATATTTTTTTTAGGTTTATTAAAATAATTTACGAAATTGCATTATAATTATTTCAAAGTTATTTTTCACTTTTTTGTGATGTTTTCCCGGATGTTATCATCTCAAACTCTGTTTGACCAAATCATAACGAAACGGAGTTTCTTTTGATACTGCCATTTTCAAATATGAGAGCTTGTGTGAAAAGGGGAAATGTTATGCTGAACTTGTTTCAACATATAGAAAAACACCGAATATCAATACTTGAGATTCTGAAACAAGTTCAGAATGATAGTTTTCACACAGCCCTGGAGTTTGGAATGTTTTTTCAGAAATTAAAATTACATCACAACTTTTCTTCGGCTTGACGGAGTCAATTTTTTTGCTTCCTCGAGGAAATACTGCTGTGCATTAAGTAATTTATCGCCCTTTTTCGGTTCTATTTTTTCGTAAGTGCCGTTGGGCTTGAGGCGCCATGATTTAGTATTGTCCGCCCAGTATGTATCGAGCAGGTCTATCAGTCTTTTTTTCAGTTCTTTTTCCTTAACGGGGAACATCAGCTCCACCCTATTGTGCAGATTGCGCGTCATCCAGTCCGCACTGGAAAGATAAACCTCTTCATTGCCGCCATTATGGAAGTAACAAATCCTGCTGTGCTCTAAAAATCTTCCTATAATGCTCCGCACTTCGATATTTTCGCTTACATTCGGCACTCCGGGACGCAGACAGCATACTCCCCTTATCAAAAGTTTTATCTTAACACCTTTTTGAGACGCTTTATAAAGCTCTGAAATGACTTCTTTGTGCGCAATGGAGTTCATTTTAAGGAAAATGAAGCCGGGATTGTCTTTTGTATGCAGTTTTGTTTCCCTACGGATGAACTCAAGGATTTTATGTCTTAAAATAATAGGCGCCACGATGAAACTTTCCCATTTATCGTAGTGAGAATAACCGGTAAGGTAATTAAAAAGATGAGCAGCGTCTCTTTCAAAATCGCGTCTTGCGGTAAACATGCCGATATCGGTGTAAATTCTTGCAGTAGTGTGGTTATAATTGCCGGTAGCGAGGTGCAGATAAGTTCTGAGGCCGTCAGCTTCGCGGCGCACGACCATAGCAATTTTGCAATGAGTTTTCAAACCTATAACACCGTATATAACATGAACGCCTGCCTGCTCAAGTTCCCGCGCCCAAATAATATTATTTTCCTCATCGAAGCGGGCTTTAAGCTCAACAAAGGCAGTAACCTGCTTTCCTTTCTCAGCAGCTTTTTTCAATGCGGTTACGATAGGCGAATTAAGGCCTGTCCGGTAGAGAGTGATTTTAATGGTAAGCACTTTATCGTCATCAGCAGCCTGATTTAGAAATTTCAAAACGCTGTTAGTGAAAGAATCAAAGGGAAGATGCACCATAAGGTCTTTCTTTTTTACGGCATCGAAAACATTTATGTCCATAACCTGAAACTCAGGCAGAGAACGAGTCTGAAAGGGAGTATCTTTCAGCCTGCGGACATCAATTTTCAGAAGTTCCATAAAATCAGGCATGTGCAGGGGCCTGTTGTGATAATAAATATCCTCATCGGAAAGATCCAGATACTTCATAAGAAGTGAAAGCAGATTATCAGGTATGCGGTGGCTTACCTCAAGACGGACAGCGGCTCTACCCCATTTTCTCTGTTTAATCTGCTCAGCTATTTCGGTGAGAAGGTCGTCTGCTTCGTCCTCGGCAATTTCAAAATCGGCATCACGGGTTACTTTAAAAGTATTTGAAGCAATTATTTCTAAGCCGGGGAAAAGATAATGCGAATATGCCTTTATTATCTGCTCTATTAAAACAAAATGATGACCTTTCCTTGAGTTCAGCTCAACCAGCCGGGGAAGGCTTCGCGGGAGCTGAATAAATGCCACTTTGTCTTCATTCACTTTTCGCTTCGAATCCTGAAGCACATATCCGATATTGAGGCTTCGGTTGAGCATACGCGGAAAAGGATGAGCCGAGTCAAGACTAAGCGGAGTAAGCACCGAAAGTATATTTTTTAGGAAATATTCTTCGAGCAGCTTTTTGTCCTTATCACTGAGTTTATCGAAACGGTCTATATGTATTCCCGATTTTTCAAGCTCGGGAAGAATGCTGTTATTTATTAGATTGTCTTGATATTCATATAAAGGTATAAGCCTGCGCCGTATTTCTCTGAACTGCTCTTCCGGTGTCATTCCGTCGAAGGATAATTCCACTACGCCTGCTGCTATCTGCTGTTTCAGTCCTGCTACGCGCACCATGAAAAATTCATCCATATTCGAACTGAAAATCGAGGTAAATTTCAATTTTTCAAGAAGAGGATGTTTGCTGCCCTCCGCTTCCATGAGAACCCGCCTGTTAAACTCTATAAGGCTTAGTTCCCTGTTGAAGTAGTAATCATAAGATCTTAAATCTGTTTCTTCAGTTCCCGGTTCAGTTTTGTCTTTCTTTTTTTTGCTCATTTTAGCTTTTATCTGGAATATATATACGTATTAAATAATGTATATAAAAAAATAATAATATGCTTGTTTATTACAATAATTGTGCCATGTGTTAGATACAGTCTAATGAAAATCTAGGTTTAAAACAGGCTGCATTTGTCGAGTTTCATTTCACATCTTGAATAGTAAACAGGTATCTGCAAGCCTCTTGCGGCTATTTCGATAACGAAAGTTTTCAGAAGAGGGCTGTCTTCCTGCAGATAAAGGAGTTGAGGCTTGCTGCCGCAGGAAAAGCCCTTGAAGGAAGCAGCAGAAGGTATCTGCATATACAGCGATAGCCTGCTGAAACCAATATTGAGCCTGTTGAGCATCATGTGAGCTATCCATCCGTTTACAAGCGGCTTTGGGTCGCCTTTCAGCATGTGAAATTTCTCGAAGCGTGCTTGAAACATAGAAGTAAGCCCTTCAATTCTGGTGCGTATGCGGTTTTCCATCCTGTCGTTAAGTCTTTTAATAAACTGCTCGTGAGAGTTTACCAATACATCTTTAAGGCGTTTTTCGTTTATAGTCTTAAGATAACGGCTGAGATTCTTATTTTTCAATGAGTCATAAGCTTTTAGTGCATCGTTTATGAGCTTGTTATTCATGGGAAAGCGGGAAAGACAACACATTATCTCTTTGTCTCGGAGTGCTTTGTGGAAAAAAATTCTCAATGATGAATAAGGAAAAACCGTTTCTACTGCCTCTTCAATGTATTTTGAGCCGATTGCCATAAAAGTAGGGCAAAGCACTCCGCGGCAGTTAAGACGGTCAAGCAGACTGAGCCATACGTTTTTGGATTCTTTGACGTCTATTTCATATCCGAGCACAATCGTAGAAAGTGCATCTACTGCAAGAGCAAGGTACATTTTATTTGATTTTGCACCTTTGCAGGCGCAGGAAAATTCTTTTCCGACCAGATATATAAGACGCGGCTCATGTTTATCGATACAGGCGTCGAGATAGTCTTCCCAATCGGGACATCCCTCCAAAAATTCACGAATTTTTTGATTTATCCGCAAAGGCGAGCTGTGATAAATAGATACTAAATCTCTATAAGTTCTCCCCTTGAGGTAAACTTCCACAATATCCGGAAGGTCTGGGCGGACTGTTTCCATCTTTTCAAGCACCCAGGTCTTCCCGCAGACCCGGCAGCGATAGCGCCTGTTGCCTGTTGAGGTTTTCCCGTGCTTTATAACTTTTTGACTTTTGCAGAAAACACACACGGGATTTTGATTTTTAGCCATATATTTTACTTTTCGTTATTTCTTTAGAACAAAAATATTTTTTATGTACAAGATTTACAGAATATACGAAATTTTTTTCTGTGATTCAATTGTTGCTTGCATAAATTATTAAAATTTAATTGATTATTTTGGTTACAAAAATTTCAATTTTCCTGTTACTGTATCCTAATCTAAAAATTTCTATTGAAAAAAACAAAATAATATAAAAATATATAAGATTTTATACCCTTGAAACGTAAAGAAATAGTATTATACACCTTTTGAACCGCCGATATATAAGATTATTTATATATACCTGCTTACGAAATCCATAAAACCGGAAAAATCATTTTCCCAGTTAAATTTATTTTCATGTGCTTTATAAGCATTTTCAGCATATTCAGACAAATTTTTTGATGCAGTATCCAATACTGCTTCCTTTATGCTTTGAAGCTCGGAGCAGTCTGCAGCGAATCCTGCACCGGTTTCCCCGATAACACGTTCTGAAGGCACAATGCGTGATACCAAAACCGGTATGCCTGCGGCAAAATAATCGAACATTTTATTATGCAGGGTATAATTATTAAAATCATTTACAGGATAGGGCAGGACGCCGATGTCAATTTTTGATATTATCCTTTCTGTTTCACTAAAATCATAGGCGCCCGTAATTATCACCTTATCTTTATTCATGGATTGACTGACAATGTTCTTAATATCCTGCATACACTCCCCTCCTCCTGCGATAAGAAGTCTGATATTCGGTTCTTCATCTGCCGCATCCAAAAACCCTCTTACAAATAAAGAAATATCTTTCTCTGCAGATAAATAGCCGTGATGTCCGAACCATAAATGATCGTCAGTATTTTTCTTTCCTGCCTCCCTGAGTGCTTTCAAGGGAGGAGTGTTTCTTACAACGCAGATCCTTTCTTTTGGGAAGTTGTAAGACTTATGAAGTCTGTCGATTTGTTCTTCACAGACGACAACAATACCGTCCATCTGCGAAACTGCTTTTTTTTCCATTTTATCCGGTATTTTCAAATCATGCACAGCCTTTTTCAAAAGCAGGTTAGAGTTGTATTTTTTCCATGCCCTCATGGCTGCCGGATAATTTTCCGCCATGTCGTTTATAACAGGGATATTATTCCTGACAGCGGCATCTGCGGATATGGAAGCGAGATATAAATCGCGTACAATAAGTAAATCGGGCATGAGATTTTTTATATGTTTGTCAACAGCTTTTTTCCAAACGGGATTGAAAGGAAAAGGAGCAGACATCTTCCAAGGAAGTCCGTATCCGGCGAAAATTATTTTATATCCGTCATATTCTTCAATTTCTTTCTGTCCGGGCGACCACCGGGCAAGAATATATACATCATATCCTTTTTCGGAAAGTGATTCACAAATTTTAGCCGCCCTTACATCCCAAGGGAAATTCTTCTGCCAGATATAGAGGATTTTAGGCATATTATATGGTTATAAAATCCTTTCTGATTTTGTGCTTTTTCAGCGCTTATAATTCGAATTTTGTTTTCTACCTAAAAATCTCAATTAAAATTAGGAAAAGATGCCCTAAATGATTATATTTGTA
>CAZOBD010000133.1:0-10600 GCA_964577665.1 uncultured Hyphomicrobiales bacterium | reverse complement strand
TCAGAGATTGCTTCGCGCTGCTCGCAATGACGACGCATAGTTTTCGCATCTCATTCCCAAACTCCGATTTGGGAATGTGCGTTTCTTTTCGCGTCTGTTATGTCATTGCGAAGAGCGAAGCGATGAAGCAATCTCCAACCATCAGTAGATTTCAGAGATTGCTTCGCGCTGCTCGCAATGACGACGCATAGTTTTCCCATCTCATTCCCAAACTCCGATTTGGGAATGTGCTTTTCTTTCAAAACTCTGTTTTGCATTAACTCTCAAACAATCATCCCCTTGTGTGTTTTATTGAATCATGAACGTTTCATCTGGGAGTATTATTCTGAGAAAATGGGTTTATCATGGCACTGTCCTTTACATAACGCAGCTTTAATAGAAGGATTATTCAGGATAGTGGTATTGATATAAAAATTTCTTATACTTGTACATGTAAAAATTTATTTTGAAGAAAATATGTTTCAGGTATATTTCAATACTGCCTATCATGGAGGCAATTATCCGCTAAGTCCTTATGAAATTTTAGATTATGCAGTTTACAATAAAGAGCTGGATAAGGTTAAGCTGATAGTACCCACAGGCAGACTTCAAAGACGGCTGCAAATGCATATTGCCTCGGAATACTTCCGTTTATACAAAAAGCCCTGCGAATATTTGCCAGTTATGACATTTCAAAATTTCGTGAATGAAATATATGAAAAAACATTCGGAAGAGGGAAAAGGCAGATTGTGTCGGATGCATACAGGCTTTCCCTCTTTGAAGAAGCTCTTGAAAAAGCTGATATGAAGTTTTTTGTCAAGCCGGGAGCCAATGCATCGCCGGCGGTATCCGAAAGACTCGCCGGCGTTGTTTTCGGCTTAAAAGAAGACGGTGTAATGCCTGAAGATCTGGAGAAAGACCTTGAAGGCAGTCATCCGGCAGATGTTTACGTTGATTTTACAAGGCTTGCAGACATATTAGAGATTTACAAAAGTTATGAGAGGCTGACGGGAGGCAGATATCTGGACAGGGAGGATATGCTCAATCTTCTGAGTGAAAACATTTCACCTTCCCATGCGCTAAGTGCATACGAAGAACTTTTCCCTGACAGAGAAGACCTGAAACAATTTTCAATGGAAGAAGTATTCCCTGAAAATCCTGCCATACTTCTCGGCGGATTCAGTGAATTCAAACAGCCTGAACTTCGGTTGATTTCCATATTTGCTAAATCCGATATCCCCTTTGCCGTACATATAGATTACTCCAAGGAAAACGGACCTTTGTTCGGAAACTTTGATGATACTGCACTTAAGCTGATAAAAGCAGGTTTTAATCCGCTTCTTAAAGAAGATAAGACTGAAAATCTGGATAATGCATCTTATTTGCGGCGATGGCTTTTCAATACGGAAAAGCAGATAGAGCGCAGGGAACTTGCTGAAATGATATGTATAATACCTTCCAAGACCCGGGAAACTGAAGTTGGTGATATAGCACGTTTGGTTAAGCACTTGATTGTTGATGAAAAGTACGAACCCAAAGATATCTGCATTGCCGCCCGAAAACCGGACATCTATTCATCTTTGTTTAGAGAAATATTTACTGAAAGCAGAATACCCGTAAATATAAGCGACCGCTTCCCGTTGGCAAAATCACCTGCTGCCATAGCCGTTTTTTCACTCCTCAATATGATAACGGGCGGTTATAGAAGAGACGATGTAATCCGTGCTCTGCAAAGCAAATATCTTGATTTCGGAAACAGTAACTCCGGCATCAATTCAGAAAATCTCTATGAAACTGCATTAAAAATGAAAATAAGCGGCGGATGGAAGCAGGGAGCCGACAAAGGATGGAAAAGAAGGCTGGAAGCTGCCGTTAATTTTTCTTCAAAAAGGCTGTATGATCTGGAAAAAGAAAACTCTATTGAAGAAAGTGAATTGCTTTCCGAGAAGCAAAGAAAAGATACTACGGAAAAAGCACTATCAGATTTTATAACTCTTTGCAGTATGATTGATTTTAAAAACGGAAATTATTCACCTTCTGAATTTTCTGAGATAATAAAAAAGAGTATTCTGCAGCGCTTTAAGGTGAAAGAAAAAATACTCTATATGTATGATAATCTACATAAAAACGGTTCAGTAGAAAAAGACGAGTTAAACATTTATCTTGAAGAAATAGAAAGAGATGCCTCTGCTTTTTCGGAATTAGTAAAACTTACGGAAGAACTTGATTTCGTTCTTTCCGACCGCTTTCCCGGAAAGAAATTCTCTCTGGAAGACCTTGTCAACCGGCTCAAAACTACCGTTAGCGGGGCTAAATATCAGATAAGGGAAAAAATCGGCTGCGGCGTTACCGTTACTTCCGTCGAGCAGACGCGGGAAATTCCCTATAAAGTTACAATACTCTGCGGCGCTGTGGATGGAGAGTTCCCTTCGGTATATCGTCCGGAGACTTTTCTCGGAAAAGAACTGCCCGAAACGGAAGAAAGACACATCAGAGCAGAACGTCTGCTGTTTTATCAGTTTTTAACCAACAATCCCGAACTCTTTAATGCAGGTAAGAAGAAAATTTTCATAACGTATCCCGAGCAGAGCCTTATGGGAGATTTTGTACCTTCCCCTTTTATTAATTCTCTTTGTAAAATTATTTCGGAAAATCGTGATAATCTTACAATAAAAGAAGAAAATTACGGCTGGCGGGAGGCTCTAATATCCAAAAATGAAATACTCGGCGCATACGGTGCAAATAAAGTAAATGGTTCGGATTCCGATAATGATATTTTAATAAGGAACTTAAACCTAAGCTCCGAGGAACTGGCATTTATAAATAATATTATTGAGAATAAAAGAGATTATTCCACCGCTGAGATCAATAGTGATGCTGAATATGAGAAAGGATCATCCTTTTTTGATTATTATGATAAAAAGCCCTATTCGGCATCTGATATTGAGTTATACGCATCATGCCCGTTTAAGTTTTATACAGAAAAAATCCTGAAAACAAAAGCTCCGGAAGAGATAGATTTTCTGCTTTCTCCTTTGGACAGGGGCAGTCTTCTTCACAATGTTTTTTTTCTTTTTTACCGAAAAGTTCAGGAATTGCAGCTTCAAAACGGAGAACCTGCTGTTTATTCTATGCCGCGAAGCAGAGAGCTGCCTCCTTTGGCGTCAGTAAGACTATCTGATAAAAACGCAGGAGATTACAGCCGTTTATTACATGAAATTGCAAGGAAGGAAATTGATAAATACCGCTTTGAAAATCCATTTTTTATGGTGGAGGAAGATGATATTTTTGGAGGAAACGGCAAAAAAGGTGTCCTGCAAAAATGGCTGGATGAAGAAATAGCATTGTTTGAAGGAGGATATCCTTATTCTCCCGCTCTTTTTGAACTAAACTTCGGCTCCTACGGAAGAGTGAAAACCGAAGGCTCCCTTCCGCCTCAGCAGCTCAGGGACAATTTTATTTTACGAGGAAAGATTGACCGCCTTGAAGTAGGTGAGGATAATTCATTTATTATAGCTGATTACAAAACCAATATCCAATATCAGGCAGGCAACAGCGAAGTTAAGAACTTGAAAGCATTTCAGCTTCCTCTGTATGCGGCAGCGGCGGAAAAAATATTAAAAGAACATTATGCTTTCGAGCCGGATTATCATTCCTGTGTTTATATTTCGCTTAATCCTGCAAGAAATGATAAGGGACAAACAGAATCGAGAAAATACCTGCTTTTGAAAAGGGAAACTGATTTTGGCGAGGAATTTGATAAAAGGAAGACAGCCCAGATTTTAAAAAAAGAAGATTCTGCCCCTGAAATTTTGGAAACGATTGTTGAAAAAGCAGTAGATATCAAGCAAAGCATTGCTGAGGGTGAATTCCCTGTTGAACCTGAGAGTAATAATTGCAAAAATTGCAGGCTCCAGTCCTTCTGCCGCATTTTAGAAATTGACAGGGAAGAAAAAGAAAATACTGATAATGAATAAATCCCGGATAACATAAGCAGACTTTTGATACAGCCTCGCTAAATTTGTTAAATTTATGCCCGAATCAGAAATATTCAAAGAGATAAGCTCTCTTCAGACGGAGATGAATAATCCCCGCACCGCCGCTATAGACATCTCATCGACTGAGGAAATACTGACGATGATAAATGACGAGGACATGCTCACAGCGCCTGCTGTAAGGAAATGTATTCCTCAAATTGCAGCAGCGGTGGAAAAAATCACGGAATCTTTCCAAAAAGGCGGAAGACTTTTTTATTTCGGAGCAGGTACAAGCGGAAGACTGGGTGTGCTGGATGCTTCTGAGTGCCCGCCCACTTTCGGCACGGACTACGAGATGGTTCAGGGAGTTATCGCAGGAGGAAAAGAGGCTGTTTTCAAAGCGCAGGAAGGAGCCGAAGACCTGCCTGAAAACGGTGCGGAGGAAATTGTCAAAAGGAACATAAATCCTCCCGATATAATCTGCGGCATAGCAGCTTCCGGCAGAACACCCTTTGTGCGGGGCGCCTTGGATGAGGCAAAGAAGCGCGGCATCTTTACTGTTTTCATTACCACGGGCTCGGAAAAAAATATTATTGATTTGAAAATAAAAGCTGATGTAATAATCAATCCTCAGGTCGGACCCGAAGTAATCGCCGGCTCGACACGTATGAAGTCCGGCACCGCCCAGAAATTAGTACTCAATATGCTTACAACCGCTTCGATGGTAAGGCTGGGCAAGACATACGGCAATATTATGGTAGATCTTCAGCTTACTAACGCAAAACTGAAAGAGCGGGCAAAGAAAACTCTTATGTCCATAACCGGAATTGATTATGACGAAGCGGAAAAATACCTGAGCGAAAGCGGCGGGCAAGTAAAAACTGCTCTTGTAATGATTTTAGCAGATGTCAGCTCAGAAGAAGCTGCTAAGCGCTTAGAAGAAGCAGGCGGTTTTGTGAGAAAGGCATTATGATTTCAACTACAAGAAATTTGAACTTTAATTTGTTTTTTCAAGACTTTTCTCGTTATTCAATTTTGTATCATAATCCTGAATTAAGATTTTAAAAGGAATATCCAGCCTGTTGTTTAGCGACTTGATCATATCAAGTGTCAGTGATAGTTTGTAGCTTAGTATTTTCTTCACAACAGATTCATCACCGATAATAGGAATTAAATCCTTAGCTTCCATATTCTTCTGTTCCATTCTGAAGACTATTGCTTCAACCGGATCAGGCAGATTTGAAATCTCTGTATTTTTTTCATATTCGCCTGCGAGCATTGATAAAACGTTTAATTTTCTTCCGATGTCGGAATCAGGCTCTGGTTCAAGATCCATAATTCTTTCTATCTCTTCAAGAGCAGCATAGTAATCATTGTCATTTTGAATATAATTTATCATAAAATCACTCCTTATAAGTTCCATTTATTATATTCTGCATGTGTGCCGATTTCTTTGACAAGCACTATTTTGTTTTTGTAATTTACTTTTGTAAGCAGCCGGTATTTATTTCCCTTTATATTGAATATTACTCTATTGCCGCTAAGAAAACTCGTATGGTTATATTCTTTTAAAATATCATCGGGTTTTGACCAATCTGATTCGGAAACCTCATTTACCCAGGTTTGCAACCTGCTTTTTATGTCAGCATGTTTTTCAGAAAATTTTTCTAATATCAATAAACCGTTTATTTTCATCAAAATGCTCTATTCAGAAAAATATATATTTTGTAATTATAACGCTGATTCTTAAGATATATTTTTTTCTGCCTGCACAACGCAGTATGCCGCCACTCCTTCTCCCCTGCCGGTAAAACCCATTTTCTCGTTTGTTTTTGCTTTTATGTTTACATATTCCTTAGCTATTCCGCATATATCAGCAATTTTTTTTCGTATTGCTTCTTTGCAGGGTGAGAGCTTAGGCTTTTCAAGGATAATCGAAACATCTATGTTGATAAGCTTTAACCCCTTTTTCTTCATCATTTTAACTGCTTCTTTCACAAAAATAGCACTGTCTGCATTTTTGTACTTCGGGTCGCTGTCAGGAAAATGCTCGCCTATGTCCCCTAAAGCAGCGGCTCCGAGAATGGCATCGCAAAGCGCATGAAGAAGGGCGTCGCCGTCGCTGTGAGCAATTGTACCAATGTTCCCCGGTATTTTTACGCCGCCGAGTATGAGTTCTTCTCCTTCTGCAAGCCTGTGGCTGTCGTATCCGAAACCTGTCATATTTTCTTTCAAATCAAATGTAAAATCGTTTAGAGAATCGCAACTTCAAAATAAGAAAAATGTTAATAAATAAAAAGACCTCTGAAGAATAAAAAATAAAAAAAGATGTCCGGCATTTTACGAATACCGGACATAAGAATTTTTATAATCTTTATCATATCAACCGAAAAATAAAGCATGAAAATCAATAACTAAATTTTCCGGCTGTGCCATAAGGGAAAATATCATCCGAGAAATTTCCAAGATGGGCAATGTTGTTGCGTGTGAGCAGTTCAAAGAACTCGGTTCTTTTGATGTTCAGCAGTTCTGCGGCTTTTTTTGAGGTGATACGCCCCAGTTCAAAAAGCTTCAAAACAGCCATTACAAGCATTTCTATCTGAAATTCATTTTCGCCGAGTTTCATTTCCTGTGCCAATGATTGGGGGAATTCTACCGATATTCTTTTCTTTTCCATAATGTACCTCCGAAATAGCTGTTACAAATGCCCCTTTATATAATAAACACTTTTTAATGAAAAATGTTTCACAAAAGAACAGCCATTTTCTTGTGGTACTTTTTACTTTGGTATTTTATTCAGTCGGTATTTCCCGGTATTCTTTATTTTCAATATTTTAAATAGCTACTCTGGTTTCAGTGTTTCTTCTTTATCATGGTTGTATTTTTATAATTGTCATTCCGCACTTGATGCGGAATCTCACGAATAAATTTTTTCCCCTCTTGAGAGGGGATTAAGGGGTGTGTTCCACTTATGTGAGATTCTGAAACAAGTTCAGAATGACATTCATTATTTCAATTTTCAACTGTTTTAAATAATCGCGCCTTATGTGTTTTGCTCAATCATGGACGTTTCATCAAGAGACAAATACTTCTTTAATTTCCTTTCATGATGGGATGTTTTTTTCTAAAAAAATAGTTATTCCTGCGCTGATAGAAACTCAGCAAATACTACATCATGAATCTCAAGCATATTGATTGTTCATGACCTAAAGATTCTACATAATGTACGGAATGAAAGCCAAAATTTTTCAGAAGTTTCAATAAATCACATTTGGGCAAGTTTTTCTAAACCGGCTTTGTGTGCAGCTTTTTTAACGAAATCGGTACTCTCCTGATTTTCGGCGCTGACCTCAAGTAAAAACCTGTAAGCAATTGCATAAGTTACCTCAGCCCGTTTATTACCGACTTTGGAAAGCCTTTCCATACCAACCACGTGCTCAATATCCGGTTTGAAAGTTTTTTCCAGTTCCCGGTCATTTTCGCGGGACATCTGCATGTTTGCCCATACAGACATGCTTTGGTAAAGTGGATATGCCATATTGTAATCCATCAGCTTGATTCTTAATTTTTCCCCGTTCTCATTTTCATATACGCGCTCTGCTCGTGAGTATGAAAATTCGCCCATTTGAGCGCTTTCTCCGTCGGTATTTTTTACTTTATATCCGTCGATTTCCTCGGGCAGCATTTCCTGCAGATCTTTGTATGGTATGGCGAGCGTGTCGCCTTCTGCTTTTCTTTCGGCAAGTATTTTTTCTGCTTCGCCAGCGTCTTTTTCCACCTGCTTGGCTATATCATCGGCTTTGCTTGCTACTTCAGCAGCTTTTTTAACCTGCTCCATTTCCTCGCCGCAGCCGAAAAAGGCAAGAGATAATGCAATAATAATCAGAATTGAAAAATTCTTCATCGGGGTCCTCCCATTTACAAAATACAACAAATGAATAACGATTTTCATCTTAAAATCATTATTTAATCTAAGAAAAAAAAATAGAAAAACAAAAATTTAATATTTGACTTACTTAACAGCTTCTGTTAAGAGCAGAGAAATTTCAATGAATTTTTCTTTCCCGAGGATACCACACTTGAAAGCCGATTCTGCCGCGGCAAGTCCGAAAAAGGCATAGGTTTTCTGGGAGGTTTCGTTACTCAATGCTTGAAGGTGAAGTTTCACGGCTTCGACATCGCCTCGTGCTATAGGTCCTGTAAGTGGAAACGATGATTTGTCGGAGAGTGTTTTGAAGTTATTTTCAATGGTTTTTTTAACGATAGGGGGGAGGAATTTTTCTGCAGGTATGCCGCAGTCCAAAGCGAGTTCTTTTGAAAAACTCAATGCGGCATTTACATAATTTGAAGCGGCTATTGCAGTGGAGTGATATACTGCTTTCTTTTCAAGCATTTTTTCTGTCAGAGCAAAAGGTTCGCCGCCGAGCATTGTTACGAAATCAAAAATCTCATCGTAATCAGATTCAACTCCCCATGCGGCTCCTTTGAAATTGTCTGCGGAAGGATAGAAGAAAGTCTGGAACGGATGGGCGGCAGAAATCTTCGCTTCGTATTTTTTACATTCGCTAAGGGCATCTTTTTTGAGGACACCCGAAAAATGTACAACATGCTTCCCCTTTAATTCTACCCCGAATTTACTGCAAAGATCGCGGCAGATTAATTTTAAAGCAGGATCGGAAACGGCAGCAAGAATGAAATCGGGCAGGATATCGGCTTCATTAAGGCTCCTGAAAATCCTTTCTTTACCTTTGGAATATATTTGGGCATTTTTGCAGGAATTATCAGAGCGGGCAATTATCCAGCTAAGTAATCCTTTAGCGCTTAATGCCTCAATAAGGGAAGAACCGAGCTGTCCTGCCCCTATTATTCCGAAGGCGGGTTCTTTATTTTTCACCGAAGTCATAATCTGCTTATTTCGTATGAATCTTTTGTGTCTTTTACGGCAAATCCCATGGATTTTATCTGCTCTCTCAAAGAATCTGCCTCAGCATAGTTTTTAGCCTTTTTTGCTTCAAGACGTTTTTCGGCAAATTCCAGCACATCCTTCGGTATTTCGATTTGCTCTTCGGGCTTTTTGCCTATTTGCCAAACATTAAAAATACTGTTCAATTCCGTAAAAAGCTTTATCAGATTTTCCTTGTTTTTTTGAGTAAACTCTCCTGCCGGATTTTGATTGATGAAAGTGAAAATCTCTCCTAATGCCTTCGGAGTGTGCATGTCGTCGGCAAGCTGTCCGAAAATTTTCGGTTTCAGTTCGTTTTCCACATCAATTTCATTTTTCCCGGAATCAGGTTCATGCAGTTCATAGATGTAATCCTGTATCCTGTATCTTGCTTTGCGTGCAGATTCCAGACCTGAAAAAGTAAAATTAAATTTGGATGCGTAATGTACAGAAAACATTGAAAAACGAATGTCGATAGGATCGATCCCCTTTTCAATTAAGTCCCTCAATGTGAAAAAGTTGCCGAGGGATTTGCTCATCTTGCTTCCTTCTACTTCCAAAAATTCGTTATGGAGCCAGAAGACGGTAGGATCGATGCCGTATCCGGCATGGCTCTGTGCTATTTCGTCTTCATGATGCGGAAACTTCAAATCGATGCCTCCGGTGTGAATGTCGAAAGGCAGCCCGAGCAGGTCATGCTCCATGCAGGAACATTCAATGTGCCAGCCGGGACGCCCGTCCACTTTTTCACCGTTAAGCTCAAATTCCCATGAAGGTTCGCCTTCTTTTCTTCCTTTCCAAAGGACAAAATCGCTTACTTGGTCGCGCTCATACTGGTCGGCGTCAATGCGCTCGCCTGTGCGGAAATTATCAAAATCAATCTTGAAAAGCCTTCCGTATTCATGCTGCTGCCGCCAAGAGTTTACGTCAAAATAGACAGAACCTCCGGCAATGTAACCGTATCCGTTGTCAACAATTTTTTTCACGAGGTCTTTCATGCTGTCTATGTAATCCGTGGCTCGCGGAAGAGCGTCGAAATCGTCCGGATCTATTCCGAGCTTTGAAATATCATCTATAAACGCTTTTTCGTAATATGCAGTAAATCGGCGGAGATTCTTTTTCGGATCATCAGTCTGGTCTCCCATCTCTTTTTTCCATGAAGGGCTGCCGAGGGCGCTGCCGTGGATAGTTTTATCATCGATATTCGTAAGGTTCATAACCCACTGCACCTTGTATTTTCCGACAATTTTCATAACCCTTTGGAGCAGATCAGCAAACAAAAAAGCCCTCATGTTGCCGATATGAGCGTAATTGTAAACGGTAGGCCCGCATGAATATATCCTGACAAAATTATCTTTCAGCGGTTTGAAATCTTCGGTCTTTCTGGTTAAAGAATTGTGCAGTTTTATCATAATTCCTTCACAAAAGTTATTCATAAAAACTTGAAAAACGTATTTGCAAAGATAGATATTTTTTTTTATTGATAATAATTTCTGTAAATTTCGTTTCTAAAGTAGGATAAGTTTATATGAAACGACAATGATTAAGGAAAACAAACAATGGGATGATTATTTTAGATTTCAGAGAATTCATGGATGTCATTCCGGTCGAAAGCGAAGCGGAATGACGGAATGTCACGCTAGGGAGAACACACCCCTAAATCCCATAAGCGTTAACTTAAGATTTGCAAATTATAATTAT
>CAZOBD010000132.1:0-10614 GCA_964577665.1 uncultured Hyphomicrobiales bacterium | reverse complement strand
TCCCCAAGAGGGGATTAAGGGGTGTGTTCTCTTTTCTACAGATGTCCGACACTTTGAAAGTGTCTGACATCTTACTCATAAAAACATCCTCTTTCCCCCCCCCTCCCTTATTTATAAGGGAGGGGCAGGGGAGGGATCCCTTAAACTTTCCCCCCTCCCTTATTTATAAGGGAGGGCCGGGGAGGGATCTCTTAAACTTCCCCCCTCTCTTATTTATAAAGGAGGGGCGGGGAGGGATCCCCTAAACTTTCCCCCCTCCCTTATTTATAAGGGAGAGATCTCTTAGATGTCCGACATCTTGCTTTACTACTATCTGCGTTTTGTCTTTTGCCTGACTGTATTTACCCCTGACAGTTTCAGTCCTGATTCTGTTTCGGAAAAAATAAAATCGAATGTAATTTTTACCTGCGGAAGCTTTGCCATCCTTTCAGCAAGTTTCGGGTTGGAAGATGACTTCATTTTTCTATTTCTGTCTATTGTTTTGCTCAGCACAAAAGCTTTTTTGCCGTCAATGGTCTTTTCCTTCAGGTCGCTGTATTTTATGTTTTTCAAGGTTTCCGAACCGAATCGTTTGCTAATTCCGCTAAGAAATCTATCCGATTCTTTCGCTGTAATCTGTCTTGATTTACCGTTTGCAGTGATTTTCAATGGAAATTGCGTGTGCGCCTTCAGTGTGGCTATATCCTGTTTCTCAGCCGCTTGCTTGAAGCTGTTAAAAGATTTTTGCGAATTCAGCCCCTGAGCAAAAGCAAACGTAACTGAAATTGATAATACAATTATCGAAACCATAAACTTCTTCATTTTGTAACTCCTTTAAATTATTTATAAAACATTTTTATCATAAAAGTAATAATGAAACATTCCAAGAACTTTTCTTTAGATGTCCGACACTTTGAAAGTGTCTGACATCTTACTCATAAAAACATCCTCTTTCCCCCCCCCTCCCTTATTTATAAGGGAGGGGCAGGGGAGGGATCTCTTAAAACCTTCTTATTATAAACCAACTGCCAAAAACAACCAACAAAACTAAAAACGCCGCCATTGCCCAAGGAGGCAATATCGGCACTACCTGCTGGTCGGGTGTTCCGGCAACTTCATAAGCGCCTATGTCGTTTACTCCGTAAATGCCTTCGCCGCGCTGGTCTGCTGTAACTGTATTGCCGTCAATATCCGTAACCGAACCTGCATTCCATGCAACAGAAGTTTGAGTTATGGCATGGGTCCACGTAGGTCCGCCATTGTCGGCAAGATCTTGCAAATCTACTTGAGCAGATGTGGCATTTAAGATATCGTTATCTGTGTTGGGAGAGAAAGAGGCGTTTGTTGTTCTGCCGGTAATTATATTGTAGCCGTGAGATTGGAAATTATTATACAAATCTTCAAAAATTTCTGTCGTGCCTTCGTTAACAACATTAGCATCGAAAATGTTATTTTTTATTATCGGACCAAATGCCCCGTTTCCAGTAGGAACGATAGAATAAATGGCTCCGCCAAAATTACTATTGCCAATATAGTCATAGTTTTCATCATAACATATCGCCCAGTTGCTCCAGAATGTGCAATCACAGATTTTATCACCAGAGGAATTACCTGAGAAGATAGCTCCGCCCCAGTTGTCGCTTGCATTAGAGCTATTACCTTCGCCTGCAACATAATTTTCAGAAAAAGTGCTGTTGAAGATGTTAATCGAACCGCTATGGTTATATATAGCACCGCCGAAGACATCTACACCTAAGGGATTAAAGCTATTGTTTGTCCAGCAGAATAAATATACGCTGTTGCCAACAAATGTAGAGTTTGTAATACTTAAACTGCCTTGATTGAAGACTGCTCCACCACCAGAAGCTTGGTCATAAGATTGTCCGACATAGCAGCCATCAAAGGTAGAATTATTTATGCTTGTAGTCCCATCCGAATTATTAAAAATTCCTCCTCCAAAGGCAGTTTCATCACCTATTTGAGTAATGTCACAGTAATCAAAAAGAGTATTGTTAACTTCTAAAGTACCTTGGTTATATATGGCGCCGCCGGCTGCTTCATAATCGCCGTTTTGTGCAATATAACAAGCGTCGAAAGTACAGTTATTGACTGTAAGAGAACTTTCGTTAAGAATTGCTCCTCCGATATAGTTGCTGGTTGATGGATTAAAAGGTCCACCTAAACCACAATAGTCGAAGTAAACAAAAGATAGTGTCAAATTGCCACTGTTTAATATGGCTCCTCCCATGTCATATTCTCTTCCGTTCATAATTGTCATATTGTTTATTTCAACGGTAACGCCTGTTCCTATGCTGAAGGCTCTGCTATCATAGTTAGCATCTATTGTTAAGTCGTCTATTCCAGGTCCGTTGATTGTAACAGCTCCGGTAATACTCATCTCACCAGTAGATAGTTCGATGATTCCTGTTACATTAAAATTAATAATGTCTGCTCCGCCATTGCCATTAGCATCAATAATTGCCTGACGAAGCGATCCGGGGCCCGCGTCATCCAAATTTGTAACCGTATATGTCGCTCCGAACATCGAAGCCGGCAAAAGCGTGATTAATAAAGCGAAAAGTAATTTTTTCATAACAACTCCTATTGTTATTAGTTAAACAAAACATAAGATAATTTTCTTTCTTTTTCGATCCCCCAACCCCCTTTTCGATCCCCCAAACCCCCTTATAAATAAGGGGGCTTAGAAATACTACCCCCTCCCTTATTTATAAGGGAGGGATTCCCCAGATGTCCGACACTTTGAAAGTGTCTGACATCTTACTCATAAAAACATCCTCTTCCCCCCCTCCCTTATTTATAAGGGAGGGCAGGGGAGGGATCTCTTTTTACTTTTCATATAATAAAACAGCATTAAACATTTACAAAATTCCCCATAAAATTGTATTTCTAAAGTTTTTATATGTATTTCTAAGCAAAAATTCTGTATTTTTGGAATAGTTTTTATATGAATAAACTACGGCACAGACATAAATGGAGCTTAATCTCGAAAATATAAATCAGATTTTGCTTTTTATACTGATAGCACAAAGCTTTTTCGCAGCTATTATCTTTTTTTTGCAGAAAAGCGACAGAAAGAAGGCATCATCTCTGCTGTCTCTCTTTATGTTGTTCGTGTTTTTATTTTCGCTTGCCTATTTCTCTTATTTTTATAAAGTTAAGTTGCTTCTTGATGTCTTGAAATTTGTTTTTCTGCCGGCGGCTTTCTGTATTATTCCTATACTCTACTTATATTTAAAGGCGCTGACTATCAATGATGTACATTTCGGCAAAAAGGAGATAATCCACTTTATTCCTGCCATTGTAACTCTATTATTTTTAAAGGGATATTACTTTTTTTCGGATACGCAGTACATTGATGTCTATGTGTCGTCTTACTGGGACAATTCATGGCGCCTTGAATTAACACCGTTTATGGCTGTGTCAGTTTTTATTCTGCAGGATGTAATTTTCTTTGCCCAGCTTGTAATCTATTTTATTTTAATGTACTTAATGCTGCACCGCCACAGGAGAAACATACGCAAATATTTTTCAGACATAGAGCAGCTTAAACTAAGCTGGATAACAGCTTTTATGACTATGTTCCTGATTTTTGGAGTTGCAGCTTTCAGCGCCGAATTTTTCTTCGATTTAGAAACCAAGCACTACGAATTTCTTTATAACTTTTCTGCCGTAATTTATATATTTTTCATAACTTATTACGGGCTGAACCAAAGAGATATTTATGAAATAAAAGGGAAAGCAGAGAAAAAAACGGAAAAAATTCTTGAAGACACAATAGATGAATCTTCTGAAAAAAGCGCCGTTTCAAATATTCCTTCCCCAAGAGAAGAAATTATGCAGGAAGTTGAGCCTGAGAATAATTCTAAAGATATGTTACTTTTAAATAAGTTGGAAAAGCTTTTTACAGAAGAAAAACTTTATTTGAAAACCGACCTCTCTCTTGCCGAAATTGCCCGGAACCTTGGCACTAATAAACAGCATATATCCCATCTTCTGCATGAGCATCTGCAGACAAATTTTTACCGCTACGTAAACGCATTTCGGATAGAAGAATCGCTTGAACTGCTGAAAAACAGCGAAAACGGGAAATATACTATTGAAACCATTGCCGAAATGTGCGGATTTAAGTCGAAATCTTCTTTCAATAAGTTTTTCAAAGAAAAGACCGGAAAAACACCCAGCGAATACAGAAAAAGCATGTGATATAATTTGGGATTATAAATAAAAATTCCATATCTCTAAAATATGGAATTTCTTTGAAATAAATTTACGAACCTTTCGCAAATATCAAAAAGCTTCTCTGCCTGCAAGTTTGAGAACGGATGCTGCTATTGAAGGGATGCTGTTTGAAAAAGTTCGGATGTATGAATCTGCTTCTATTACGTCCTTCAAATAGGGATTGCCAAGAAGCACGGCAGCAGTTTTTTTTCCCTCGGAGAGTTTTTTTATAACGTCGTTAATATTTTTCTCGGTTTTTACGGTGCCCGAATATGCCTTAGCCCGGTGAAACAATGCAAAAATGACGATTTCAGCTTGTTCTATGCTGCTTTTCATGGCTTGCAGATCAGCCCCGCCGAGGCTTGAGTCTATAAAAGCGAAATCCACCTCGTTTTCCATTGCCTGTGCAAAAAGCTTGAAGAAAAAAGAAGCAGGCTCGATATTTTCATCTTGCAGTACAGCAAATGAGGCAATACGGTCGGATTCTTTCAGAGGTATAATGCCTTTATTGTCAATGATTTCCACAGCCCTGAAAGCAGATGCGAAGCTGAATTTTTCATGTTCCATATCGTCATACTGCGTTTCGGTAATCGATGGCATGCGTCTGTTAAAAAGCCCGCACCAGCGTTTGTTTTGTATGATGAGTTCCATTGAGTCGATTACTTTTCTATGTATTTCGGGATCATTCTCTGCGGCTTTGGTGATCTCTTCCAGCGCAAGACGGGGGTCTTCGGGCAGCAGGGCAATGTTGTTTCCGGCTTTAACGGCTTTAACGGCTGCTTCGCCCGGGCTGTATCTGTCTGTTATTGCTTTCATATCCAAACCGTCTGTTATTACAAGCCCTTTGAAATTAATTTCTTTACGGAGAATATTTATTATATTTTCCGATAAACTTGCCGGGGTATCAGCGGAATCAAATGCCTCAACGGCAAGATGCCCCGTCATAACGGACATAACTCCTTTACCGCTTGCATTTTTAAATGGCACAAGATCAACAGAACGGATTTTATCGGCAGAATGTTTCAAAACAGGCATTGAAAGATGTGAATCAATATCAGTATCTCCGTGCCCTGGAAAATGTTTTGCGCATGCAAGCATATTTTCATCCTGTGTACCCTTTATATATGCTTCGCTGAGTATCGAGACGATTTCGGTATCTTCCCCGAAGGCGCGTATGTTTATAATGGGATTATCCGGATTGGAGTTAACGTCGCAGACGGGCGCAAGATTCCACAATATTCCGATTTGTTTGGCTTCTTTGGCAATGGCTTTTGCGGTCTGGTAAACGGTTTCTACGTCTGTTTTTCCGAGTGCCATAGCATGAGCGAAAGAAGTGCCGTCGGCAAGCCTCATGGGAAGCCCGTTCTCAAAATCGGCTGCAAAAAGCAGGGGTATTTCCGCCAAATCCTGCAGCTCGGAAACAGCTCTTGAAACCATTTTTTTGTTTCCTTTGAACACGCAGAAGCCACCGGCGCCTTCCTGCACCAGTTCCTTTATCCGCGCCTGCTCGGCAGGATCTTTAAAATATAGTTCAACATCGAGTCTCGGGAAAATGCACTGTGCTGCTGTTTCTTTTAAAGTTAGTTTTTTTTCTGACATGCCTTTTATCAAATTTATGAAACTTGCTTATTGATATTTAAAAATCAGAGTACTGTAAATAAACCCAAAATAATTGACAGAAGAGAACTCCATTTCCTAAATCCTTTCCTAAAAGAGTAAGATTTTCATACTTCCTTCCCCTTATGTGTTTTTCCTTATCATGGGTGTTTCATCTTTTTACCTTTTAAAATGGTTTGGCTGTCATTCCGCACTTGCCCAAGGAATCTCAAGTTAGGATATCCTCATTCGTGAGATTCCGGCATTCCGCTTCGCTCCAGCCGGAATGACATTCTTGATTTCCATTTTAATTTTTTACTATTCCTAAAATAAACATCCCCTTATGTGTTTTTCCTTATCATGGGTGTTTCATCTTTTTCTTCCATACTGCATATTCATCCGAAGACTTCAAGTCATAGGATGAATGAAGGTCAAAATAATAATTTCAATTATTTGTATAAGCCTTTGATTATAAAAAACTATAGACGATAGTCCGGTAAAAGATTTGATAAAAATGAATATATCCTTAGATTAAAGTACTATCAAACAGAAACAAACGGTTCTTTCAAAAGATTCTGCTTATTTTTAATATTCTCTTTACATTGTTTGCGTTCCTTTATTATTTCTTCCAAGCGAGCAGAAGAGTCTTCCTGAAATTCTTTTATTCTCATCATTTCTTCCTGCTGTTCTATTATTTCTTCTTCGGTCGATTTAATCTCGCTTTTCAAAAGCTGCAGGTTTTTTCCCCTTGAACTGACTTTAATAATTTTTGCCGCAGAAATAACAAAGAAAATCCCGCTGATAAAAGAAGCAGTATAAAAAATAATCCTGAAAGTCTTTCCGTAGCTGTCGTCGGCAGTGAAAATGCTGTCAAAAAAGTTGGGTGACTGCCAGCCGAGAAGTATAAGTATTATGCTAATGATAAAAAAAACAGCGGAGTTAATAATATTCTGCTTGTTTGAGTATGCAATCATTTTATTAAGCTGGCTTATATGTTCGTTTTCAAGAAGGATAAAATGAGACTGAAGCTCTTCGTATCTCTGCTTTTTCAATTTTTTCTCATTCATCAGGTTCTGTTCTTCGGTATCGAGTCTGTCCAGCTTTTCTCTGGAAGCTTTTATTTCACCCTCAATTTTGTTTTCATACATTTTCCATATCTGAAATGCAAGTTTTTTCTTCTTTTCATATTTATCAAGGTCGAAAAGTTTGTTTACGGAGTCGAATCCTTTTTGATATTCATCACTAAATGAATATGTAAACCCATTCTTTTTGAAAATATCGGGATGATTGTTAAATGCTTTCAGAGCATTGCCGCTCTCATTTTCAAAAGCCTTCTCAAAAGTAAAACCGGTGTCGAATCTGTCGAAATAAGCCAGCTGTCTAAGGTAATTTCTCTCGGACTGTTCGAATTTTTTTAAAAAGGGAAGTGCTTCTTTGTATCTCTGAGCTGTTTCTTTCAGACTTGAAGCCATCGCTCTGGAAGAATCGCGTGTAGCTTCGGTAAGTATTTCCTTTATCACGTCCTTAACTTTGTAAAACCCTTTTTCATCTGCTTTTTCAGCAAATTCATCATTTTTTGTTAAAAACTCAAAAGCATTTTTGTAATCTCCGCGGATCAATGGAAAACACCGGAGTCCGTCGGCATCAAATTTTTCGGGAAAAGCGGCGCATCGCAGCCAGTCTTTTTGTTTATCGGTAAGATTTTTCATTATCTGCTTGGCTGCGCTCTGGTATATCATCCTGTGTTCATGCAGACCCTGCCCAAGTTTATACGATTCAAGACACAGGTCAAGCACGGCGGGCACTCCCCGGCTGATATATCGAAACATTTCATAGACCTCGGTGGAATCAATACCGGAGTTGTTGATATACTCTACAATTTCTTCTTCGCTTATCAATCCGAGCCGTCTGTGAATCATTTCGGCACCGGTAACAGCGGAGAAATTTTCACCGATGTCGTTGTCCCTGCTGCTGAATATAAATATAAAGTCTATAAAATCGGAGGGCTTAACATCTCTCGAAAGAAATGTGATATCGTAGGAAATGAAATCTCCGAAGGAAGTGCTCAGGCATACCGGCAGCAAATCATTTTTTATGAAATCTATTATATTCTGCCTGAGTGTGCTGATATCCTCCAACACTATGATAATGCGCTTTTTCTTACTGATGCTGAACCCGTCCTGCATATCTGAGCCGCCGAGAGAGAAAAAATTATTCATCAAGTCAACCACAAAGCTCTCGGCAATCACTCTGCCTGTTTGCAGAAGAAGTCTTCTGTCGCCTTTCTTTTCAAGATATTCGCTTACAAAATCGATAACTTGGCCTGAAAATTCTTTATTATCTTCATCTTGAGTATATTCATTTTTAATCAGCGGCTTTTTTACGATTTCATCCAGTAAGTCCGGTCTGTTTTCTTTTATTTCATTTATAAGCTCGAAATAGCGGGTGCGGTTATAAGTTGTTTCATCATAGAGAAATGTCTTCTCCGGATTAGAAAAAACCGGAATCCTGAGCAGCTCGTAAGTTAGCTCGGGCAAAAATATTATTTTCGAGTAATTATCGAATTTAAGCGCTGCATCTGCGTCAAAGCTGTCTCTTGCCTGACGTAATAATTTGTTTATCAGATATGTTTTCCCGGTACCGAAGTCTCCTGTTACAAGAATAAGAGCCGGGCTGCCGGTTTCTGCCAATTTATCCGATATTATTTTCTTTTCTTTTTCAAACTGTCCCTGCATAGGAGTCAGACTTTATTAAAAATGTTTCCATGAACTTAATTCAAAAATAAAAAAAATTTAACATACAGCATAGCTTAACTTTACAAAAAGAGGGGGAAGAAACCTTCCGAAGGTTTAAAACCTTCGAAAGGTTCAAATCGGGATCATAAGATGGACTCCACTTTAGAAGTGAAGTCCATCTCGAGAAACAGTAAAAAAAATAAACAGATAAAAAAAAGGCTGCCGGGGAGGGCAGCCTCTGCAAGACATAATTGGGAGGTGCTTATGCCTTAACGAATAAATAAGAACTCATTTTACCTGCTTATTGGTCATTGCCTTTTTATCAATCTTATCTTAGCGTTCATCTGTCAAAAGGCTTTTCCAACCGTGCTTATGTTAATACTTACTCACGCAATATAATACATTATATTTTAAAATCCAAATTTTTTTTTATTTTTTTTAACATTTTTTTTCGCTAATAACGCTAAATAATTTATAAATATTATATATTACAATCAATTATAAAAATAATATTTTTTTTCTCAATATTTAGTATTTCTTAATATTATTTTAAATAATTTTTAATAATTATCTCATTTTAAGAATAAATAATCTGCAAGTTAATGAGTGTTTCCTAACTGCAGCATGGCGATTAAGCTTTTATATCATTGATATTTTTCTTATTTTTCCTTTTTTGCGAAATTCAGGAATTGAAAATGATACATCTGGGTTTTTTGGCTTCTCACGGCGGAAGCAACGTTCAGGCAATTATTGATGCCATTAAAAAAGGCAGGCTGGATGCTGAAGCCTGTGCCGTCATTTCCAATAACTCCGGCGCTAAAGTTCTGGAAAGGGCAAAGAGCGAAGGAGTGCCGCATTATCATGTAAGCGCCAAAACCGCAGGCAGTCCGGAAGCCGCAGACGACGAAATAATCAGCATTTTTAAAAAACACGGTGTAGATACAATTGTGCTGGCTGGATATATGAAAATACTGGGTGAAGCGGTAATTAAGGCATTTGCAGGCAGGGTACTTAACATTCATCCTGCTCTCCTGCCGAAATACGGAGGCAAAGGCATGTATGGAAAGTACGTTCACGAAGCAGTACTGGCAGCCGGAGAAAAAGAAAGCGGTCCTACGGTACATACCGTTGATGAAAAATATGATAAGGGCAGAATACTTGCACAAAAGAGAGTGCCGGTTTTACCCGATGACACGTCCGAAACTTTAGCCGAAAGGGTTTTGAAAGAAGAACATAAGATATATGCCGACACTTTACAGAAGATTTCAACCGGTGAGATAGTATTGTGAAATTAGTACTTACCTTTTTTTTCAAGCTGTTTTTTTAAAAAACCGAGCGCAAGCGTGAGTTCTTCTTCATTCCAGTATGAGTTAGGTCGGATGCGGATTATCTTCCTGCGGTCTTTTATGCGTATTTTTACAACCCGAATGAAATTTTTCATCTGAAAAGCCCGCTCTCTGCCGAAAGTTATACGCACAATTTCGTTTAGAAAGTGCTTTCTTTTACGGAAGCGGCTTTTAAAAATAATGTAATCCGCTCCGACAGTAAGGCTTATTTGTTTGTAATATTTCCATGCAAGCGTACTTCCGGCGGCTATTATAAAAAGCAAAAGCAGGGCTACGACGGGATCGTAAAATTCAAGCGATATAGTCTGCTCTTCGATTGTTCCCCGAAGAGCCGCATAGATAATAAGAGCAATAGCATAAAAAGCAATGGACTGCCAGTAATAGTCGAGCCTTTTTGTAAAGGTCATCGGCAGCTTTTTTATTATTTCCTGTTTTTTTTCCATTTTTTTCTTTTTCGGAATATTTCACATTTAATAAACGAAATTTTAATAATAAATAAAAACAGAAAACAAAAAATCTGCCAAAAAAGTTTTGTTCTGTTTGAAATTCAAATTTTCAATCTGTTTTTTTTACTTTCCATTTCAGATGTCCAACATCTTTTTCATTCTACTGCTAAGTCATTGCGAGGAGCGGAGCGACGAAGCAATCTTTAGCCTTATCACAATTTCGCATCTCATTCCCAAACTCCGATTTGGGAATGTGCTTTTCTATCAAAACTC
>CAZOBD010000131.1:0-10676 GCA_964577665.1 uncultured Hyphomicrobiales bacterium | reverse complement strand
GCAGAAAAGAGCAGTGTAGAATCGCTAATTTCCAAAATAAATAGACGAAATTAGCTAGACGAAATTAGCAGGTATTATTGCATTTTTTTCTGCCGCCGGAAAATAAAATAAGAAGCAGGCGGCAAAATAATATTTGTTTAATTTTTTATAAGGATAAGAAAATGAAAAAGATAGTTATGATAGCTGTTATGTTTGTTTCTGTACTTATAATGACACATAACACTAAAGCACAAAATCCATGCGAAGTAGAAGGTATTAACTGCGATTCTGCATGGACTTTTAATCCAAACCCTACAACAGTTTATCTTGATGGATATCCCAACTGCCCTGTCAGCGTATTTTGGAAATATAAGGATTGCAACGATATGACTTATTACGAGTTATATTGTATTGGTTTTCCGGTTGATACCGCTTGCGACGGTTTATATGATGAATTAGTACCCGATGGATGGGGTGAATATGCCAATCAGCAGAAGCTTGCAAAGGTATGGAGAGAAGCTTTTGAAAAAATTGCCCACGATGAATTCATTACGGCATTTGAATCAAATACATTGTCATACCACTGTCCTGATACATATAAATATAAGACAATAACACCGGGAGGCTGCGCTTCTTGGGCTTATGCAAAGCTGCCGGGAGGACCTACTCATCCTGATCGCATTCGTTTTATCCCGGTTCCATGTGAAGAAGACGGATGCTGCGTTACTGAGATTGAATATTGTTATAATGAAATAACTGAAAAAATTGAAAGCACTATTGCAACAACACAATATTATGGCTCATCATACTGTTTTGACAAGGCACCCTTATATGATCCCTTTGAGGATTATCCACCTGAGTGGATAAGGGGGCCGGTACATCCTTGTTTCCCATCGTGTTGGATTTGGTAAAGGAGAAAATCATGAAATACAAATCAATAATTACTTTGCTTGTATTGTCTCTTTTTATAATTGAGAACAGCAGCGTTTTACTATCATACGACAAAGCATCGGAAAGAAATATAAAAATTATACCTAAACATCATACTTTTAGGAAAATACCCCTAAGTATGCTGAACTTGAAAAAGAATACACCGGATATAGTAATAAAAAGCCGTACTTACAGGAGAATAGACATTAAAGAAAGGAAGATAGTAATCAACAATAATAATAATATTAAATTACTATCAGCCAATGTTTACCCTGTACCGGCTGCAAATATTATTAATGTCAAAGTTAACGGCATAGAATCAGAAGATGTAATGTTTGAAATTTATTCTATGAACGGAGAAATAATATTAATGGAAAAGATTAAAAATATTGCATCCTTAAATATGGTTACCGTTGACATATCACATATTAAGACCGGTGTTTATTATTTTCGTATTGTAAGCGAAGATAATGCTGCAAGCGGTATTTTTTCTGTCATTCGCTAATATTATAATCATAGGCAGTTTGAAGGATTATCCTTCAAACTGCTGCTATTGTTAGTTACAATAAAAGAGGTATTATTATGAAAATATTTACTTTATTGCTGTTTCTGTTTTTACCATTTACCGCAATTTCCCAGCAGCTTGTTTGGGAAAGAGAATATGAGTTCGATGATCCTACTCCTATTTCTTATATGCCTGTTATTATTGATTCACAGAATAATATTGCAGGGACAATCGATGTATGGAAAGCAGGAATGTGGGTGTATTCATATTTCTTTAAATATGACATTAACGGCAATTTATTGTCATTCAAGGAATATTTTAACGGGAGCAAATTAAACGCTCTTAGCTTATATGAAACTGATTTCGGTTATAAAATATTTGCTTCGTCTTCTTACGCGCCAAATGTAAAAAATGAAGGTAATCTTCCAGTAATAATAAATGCCGATAAAAATGGAGATACTATAAATATCGAATATCCTTATGATATTTATGATATGAACATCTATAATGACAGGACTTTTAATCTCGTTAGTTATGAAAATCATGTAATAAATAATGGCGAATTATTTTTTAATGCTTTTACTGATAAGAAAATTATTATAAGCTGTTTCGACAGTACAGGCAAGTATATTTGGAGAAAAGGATTTGACACAATAAGCAATTCTGGTTATTATAGAGATCATTATACTTTTGCCGATATTGAACTAACTGACAATAATAATTTGTTAATACTAATTGGAAAATGGAAGCAAAAAGATGATACACTCTATAACTCGAGAGTATCCTTTATTGAAACTGATATAAACGGAAACTTGCTAAATAAATTCGAGTATAATGCAGCGGATAGAGAAATTTTTCCAAAAGAAATTGTTAAAATGCCAGACGGGACTTATATATTATTAGGCGAGTACCAGTATTCTTCAAGTCCATATTTTTTATGGAAAATTGATTCAAAGGGAAATATTATTCAGTCCACAGATATTGATGTGCCGTATTTGGGTATGAATGTTAATAAAATGAAACTTACGCCTCAAGGCAATATCATTGCGTTTGAGAGATTTACGAAAGATTTAGGCCCTACAACGGATCCGAATGATAACGTTCTAAGGCTGTATATGTTTAAAATTAATCCAGACCTTGAAATATTATGGGAGTATGAATGGTATGAACACACCTTTATAAATACCAGTAATATAAGTGATATGGTTTTTTATAACGAACACGAATTTGTTATTACCGGTTATAAAGATCGCTATAAGTATTATATTGCAAAATTTAATGACGAAACATCATCTGTTAGTTCTTCGGTTGAAGGCAATTTCAAAGTGGAATTATCGCCTAATCCTGTTTCAGATTATTGTGAAATAAAGTTAAGTAATTTGAATCATGGTTCAGAGATTATTATTGAATTATATGATTTGCTTGGCAGTAATCTTGAAACAATAACTGCCGAAAAAGCTTATTCGATGCAAAAGTCGATACTTTACAGTGTTGAAAGATATGCAATAGGCTCCTACTACCTTATAGTACGCCACAATGGCAAAGTGGAGAGTATTCCCGTTGTTGTATCAAGGTGAAATTATCGCAGATTTTAATTGTATATGTTTATGTAAAAACTTAGAAATATACAATAATAATATTCAAAATTTATCATTTTATGATAATAATTCATAATTTAAACATAATATATTTAAAATGAACAAGTTCATTAAAAATAAGGGCTGATGAAAGCTTTGAAGAGATCATCAGCCCGCGGAAAAAATATAAAAAAGGAGAGAAAAATTTAATTTTCTCTCCCGAAGCAGGAAGTAAATGGTGGTTCCTTTATACTTCCGAGTATAAAATTAATCAATTTATTAATAATTTGCAAATAATATGAAAGATAGTTAAATGTATAAAAATATTGTATTTGTTATGCTTATTTTTATGTCCGGAAGCTATGCTTTTGGACAGTCACTAAATTTAATCACTAACGGAAGTTTTGAAGATACGCTCTATATACCCGCCGATGCATCCGGATATTTAAATGATGAAGTTTCTAGATGCCTTGGCGATTATAGTACAACTATATATATATATCCGAATACACCGGGTCCAAGCTTACGTCCTCTGCCAAAATCACAAGAAGGATGCAATGGATGGTATAATCCGGGCGGTTGGACAACACCCGATTATTTCAACAGACTTATAAAATTATTTCCTCAAAGACCCTCATCAACAATAGTTGGTGTACCGGGAAGCAGAGCAAATAATTACTATAATGGATTTGATCTCCAGCAGCCCTTTGACGACAATAAAAATGGTATTATAGACAGTACTGGAGTTTCTCCAAATGATTACGGTACAGAAAATGCTTATGTAGGCATTTACAATAAAAGAGGAAAGGATGGAGATTCCAATGATGATTATGCAGAGTATATTCAACAACGCTTTGAAAACACCATTGAAGCTGGTCAAGGAAAACAGTATCTGGTCTCATTCAGAGTTGGGTTAGCTCTAGGAAATTACGGATTAAGCCTTTCAGATGCTCAAACGGGCGAATATCTGAAAAATATATGTGCATATTTTACTTCGGCCCCTTTTCTGCAGGACGACAAAGTTCCTAAAGTGTTACCTTGTAACGAGTGTGAAGGTAATGATGATAATAAATTTTATGCTGATTTAGTGTGTAATTTTGCTTTATATTCAAGTAGTAATACTGTTTATCTTGATGGAACCGGAGGCAGCAGCGGAACTTTCTGGAATTTGGTCACAGGCAAATACAAACCTTCTGAAGATATGAATTATATAACGATAGGAAATTTTGAAGATGACTGGGAAAGCAGTGACTGCAACGGAAAACCGAAAATGCTTGCTCCTAATAGCAATCCTTATGAACACAATATGTACTACGGAATATACTACTTCATTGATTCCGTCAGCGTAATAGCTTCGGAAAGCAGCACCTGCTACTGTGAAGACGAATACACGGGCGAATCGTTTTATCATATTGATATCGAAGAGATTCAAAGCCCCGATGACCCGGATAAATGCTGTGTTGACGTTTACGTTACAATGGATAACAATCCGGATGCCTGCTTGTTTAATAAAATCAAAGTTTTTGACGGTGATAATACTACGCCGATAATAAGTTTCGATAATACTAGATACGTAAAGCAAGGTGTGAAAACATTTTTGAGTACATATTGCTACGATCCGGAGGAAACAGGCTCAAAGACCTGGACCTTTGAATTTTACGACGGTGAGGAGTTGAAATGCTGGAAAGAACATTTGTTTGATATGGAATGTGCTTGTGACTGTGATGAAATAAACACTGAATCATTATTCGATATTACAGTAATACCCCATGAAGTTGAATTTGACAAATGTTGTTATGATATTTTAGTTGAGAACAATTCGAGCTGCACATTTTTTGACAACTATCCTGTCAGTTTCTGGAGTAGTAATTATAATGATTTTAGCAGTCTTACATTTACTAACATTAACTGGACGGGTGAATACAGTACTCTAAACTATACATATACATGGGGCGATGGAACGATTGCTCCGAATTCTTCTCAAGTAATAGGAAGTATTTGTATTCCAAAAAGTAGTAATACAATTAGTTATGAATTATATGTTGGTGGATATTTTTCAGACATAGAAAGATTTGAACGCTGTAGCAGGGAATGGACTGGTGAACTTACATGCAATTGTGAGGATAATTGTTGCGATTATTTAGAACCTGTCTGGGATATATGCTATCCCTGCATGTCTTTTTCCTTTAGCGTTTCTCACACCTGCTGTGAAATATACGGCTGGGAACTATATGAATGGAACTGCGATGTTTATGAATTACACTCAAGTGAACCGGTCGGTTCACAACCAAAGGATATAAGTTCTTATTCATATATTCTTTGTGGTTCATACTGCTATGGCGCAGTAAATATTCAAGGAATCAAAATTAAGATTGTTCTTTTCGATGAAGATGGTAACGTGAAATGCGAAAAGGAATTTGAAAATCCGTACCCGTGTTCAGACGTTTCTATCGAAAGAAAATCATTTAATGAAAATATTTCTAAAACATTAGAAGAAAAAGATATTTACAATATTTACTGCAAGCCGAATCCTGCTAAAAATAAGTTGATTCTGCAGTTCAAATCAAATATTTCGAATAGGCTAACAATAAAAGTTTTCGACATTCTCGTCAACGAAATATTGAGTTTGGAGAATATTAACTGCAGTAAAGGCTATAATGAAGTACCGATTAATACAGATAACATGGTTAACGGAAAATATATCATAAAAATGAAATCAGGTGCATCGGTTTATACTATACCGTTTATTGTTATTAAATAATTATTTTAATCACGGCTCCGTATATCTATACGGAGCTTGTTTATAATATGGGAGTTTATCATGAACAAAGTTTTTTTATTTTCAACTTTTTTCTTTCTTTTTATTATCTCTCTTTCATATTCTCAGAAAGATGAATGGAAGATATTTCATAGTAATATACCGGGTGAGTTTCTCGGAAGAGAGGACAATTATGTCTGGGTAAATAGTAGGAGCGGATTGCATAGAATAGACATACATACGGATGAAATCATACATTATAATACTGATAATTCTGATTTACCTATTAATAACTGGTTTTATTCATTCACTCTGGACTCATCTAAAGGGGTTTGGATAGGTACCGGCAATGGTTTGGTATATTTTTCTGATGAAAAATTTTATAAATATTATGATCTCTACAATAAGAGTATTAGAAATTTATGCACGGATATTCATGGGAACATTATTGCGGGATATGATAAAGGCATATCAATTTATGACGGCGGCAACTGGATACACTATAACAAGTCCAATACGCCCTTTGAATTCAACTCCATACACAGCATAGCAGCAGACCGCAACGGTAATATATGGATAGGTGCAAGATATATCGGCTTAATCAGGTTTGACGGAGATGATTGGTACGTTATTAATGATACAAACTCGATTCTCAGAGGAAACAGCATTTATAATTTGATTGTAGGAAGGGATAATAATTTGTACTTTCAAGAATATCACGGTTGGGGAGATATAATATACAGAGTTAATGAAAACAATGAATTGGAAATTATGAATGATGAATACCCGCTTATTTATAATTTTACAATGGATGCCGAAGGAAACCTATGGGTAAAAGGAATGATAGGAAATGACGGAAATTTATTAATGAAATATGACTATAATAAATGGGAAGAGATAGAATATGACCTGGGTAAAGACACGACAATAGGCGAATTCGGCTTTGACATGTACAATAATATGTGGGGCGGCATTGATTATATTGACGACTTCGGACAATTACCCGGTGTTGATGGCTTTTATAGAATAGAACTGAATGAAAAGCATCACTACAACTTAAAAAATTCTGAACTTCCCGGCAGGATTATAATGGACATCCGGGTTGACAATAATAACAATAAATGGATTGCAAATAACAAAGGTGTAACAAAGATAAATCCTGCCTTCGAGTGGAAAACCTACAATACCGAAAATAGCGGGTTGCCGATTGACTGGATTTACGAATTAGCAATAGACAGTCTCGGCAATATATGGGCAGGTACAAGAAAAGGGCTCGCAAAAATGGACATTGAGGGCAATTGGACTGTTTTCAACAGGGGAAATTCGCCGCTTATGGCAGATTCTGTTTACGGGCTCGCCGTTGCGCCGGACAATACTTTGTGGATCGGGCTTAAGTATGGATTCCTATCCTACAAAGACGGAAGCTGGAAAGTATATTATGACAATGTCGGCGGGAAGTACGATTTTTCAAAAGTATGGTTAGGAAGAATATTTACCGATTTGGAAGGTACCCTGTGGCTTACCCATCATGCTATGGATCTATATGTAGTAACGAGATTCGACGGCGAAAGCTGGGAGCAGTTTAAACAAAAAGATTTGCAATTTGAAAGAAGCAGCCCAACAGATATAGCTTTCGACAAAGATAACAATATTTATATTGGCGGCACAGGCGGCGAAATCAGCAAATTTGACGGTGAAAAATGGGAAAGAATAGAAAGCTTTCAATATGACATTTATAGTGAGTTCAACCATGGTATCGCTTCAATTGAGGTTGACGACAAAGGCATCATCTGGTTCGGCACTTATTGGGAGCAAGATTACGGTTCTTTTTATAAGAAAGACGGAGATATACTTTACAGGTATGATTACCGGAATTCCGGGCTTCACAACGTTGACGTATCTTCTTTGTGCATAGACAAAATCGGCAATAAATGGCTCGGCAGCAATTATGATGTATTTCCCGGCATGAGTGTATTTAACGAATACGGTCCGGTTTTAAGCGCACCTGAAAAAATGTCTATTTTTGATATGGATATAAATTTGTATCCAAACCCATTTGCCGATATGATAAATATTGAGATTTTTCTGCCGGAGCCTTCTGAAACCTGCATAGAAATTATGAATATTGAAGGCGAAACAGTTAAATATTTTGATGAAGGAATATTGAGCAAAGGCAGCCATGTTTTTAATTGGGACGGAACCGATAATAACGGCGCTAAAGTTCCATCGGGCGCTTATATCGTCAAAGTAAGTACAAAGTATGTTCAGGCTGCCGGGAAAGTAATGCTTGTTAGGTAAATATAAAAAAAGCATATAACAGAAAGCGGCTTTTGTTATACATATTTACATTTATGAATATTACTTAATAGGAATATAATATTTGATTAATAAAAATTAATTTGGATTTCTGATTTTTTTTTTTATTTTAAAATTTTTTTTATTTTAAAAATAATTACAATTGAACATGGAAAAAAATATGGTATAATGTACCATACACGCAGAGAATATGACAATTTAAGCTCGAATTTTACAGATTAGCCTTGGTGAATTGATTAGACGGCGAAGAAATTTTGAAATAAAAAAACAAAGAAATTCCCTGCCGCAGGGTGGGGAATAAGCATATTATTATATTTTGTAAAACTATTGAAAGAGGAGGAAAATGAACAAGTTCATTAAAAATAAGGGCTGATGAAAGCTTTGAAGAGATCATCAGCCCGCGGAAAAAGCGCCTTGTAGTCGCTAATTTCTAAATATAGAAACGAAATTAGCAGGTATTATTGTATTTATTCCTGCCGCCGGAATATCAAATAAAAAGCAGGCGGCAAAATAATATTTGTTTAATTTTTTTGAAAGATAAGAAAATGAAAAAGATATTTGTTTTTTTGGCAGTTTTCGTTTTAAGCACAATTTATTTATTATCACAAGAATATGAATATATAAGCTTACAACCATCGGGAAATACAGTAGTCTTTACTTTAAACTGGGTTTCTGACGATACTTTAGAAATAACTGTAACAGAAAGAACTTCAATAAGCGGAGATGAAGTTAATTTCTACAATTTAACTTCTATTACCGGAACTATAAATGGTGATGAGTACATTGTTGATGGTGATGAAGACACAAAGTTTATAGCGTTTGATGCACCACAGGCAATTGCAGCAAATGACAGACAACATGGTAAATGTGAATGTTCTGCATCCGGTAAATGCAAAGCTGTTATTGATAATGTATATGGTGGAGTTAAAGTTAAATGTATAAGCGATCCTGAGAATCCTTGTGGAGGGAATTGCAAAAAAATAATTTATATTTCTCCTGATACAGGTTCTGATATGGAATTCTACAATGGTGGAATCTTAGTGGAAGCTGAGCATATCATTATTTCAAATGAATAAATTATATTATGGAGCGGGATATTTCCTGCTCCTCAATTAAATAAAGGATAAAGATGTATAAGAAAACTATTTTAATGTTAATTACCTTCTTATTAATTTATTGTACAAATTCTATTTCCTTTGCATTTGTCGTTAATGAACTAACTCCTGTTGAGTTAATTAAAAAATCCTCTGAACAATATAATATTCATCAATCGATATCATATAGCCTTGATTACAAAATTAAGTATTTATTCAATAGGGATACTATACAAAGGCATTTATCATGTAAAATGATGAAAATAAAATCAGATTCAATATTCAATGGAATAATCTGGTATAACAAAGATAATGTTGAAGAAATTTACTATACTGGAAAAGAGATTATAAATATTTTATTTGACAAAAAGAAAATACTAATTGATAGTGATTTTCAAAGCAGAGTAAATAAAAATATAAATTTAAAGAAGGATTATTATCATCATTATTTTCCTGAAATAAGAGAATTCTTTCTGGATGAAAATAGATTGTTAAGTTTTATTGAAGAAGATATTTCAAGTATTCAAATAAATAGAGTTCAAACAAACTCAGGATATCTTTGGAAGTTAAAAATAGAATATCCAAACAAAGAAGAGTATTACAATATAGTAAAAGTATTTTATTTTCAACAAAATTATTTAATAAAAAAAATAGAAGATTATGTATCGTATATGGGTGAGACTCAATATAGAGAATGGAATTATTCTGATATTCATTTCGATTCTGTAGATACTATACTAATCAATAAAAAACTGGAAAAGGTATTTCAAAATTTTAAAGTAAGGAATATTGATTTACTTGATGATAATAATCAAGAAGATGAATTACTAAGTCCCGGTATCACAGCGCCAAAATTCGAGGGCTTCAATTTTCAAAAAAATTGCAAAACTACTATGGAAGAAATGAAAAACAAGTTACTTCTATTAGACTTTTGGTACATAGGATGTGGAGCATGTATTTTATCTTTTCCCTATTTAAATTCTTTTTATAGTAAGTATTCAGATCTTGGGTTAACTGTTATTGGTATAAATTATTACGATGATTATAAAACAAAAAAAAATATTCTACAAAAATTCATTAAAACTTTCCAAATAGAGTATCCATTTATTTTTACTGAAAAGAAATTAAAAGAATTGTATAACATTAAAGCTTATCCGTCAATATTTTTAATTAATAAAAATGGAAAAATTCTTTTTTCAGATTCAGGTTTTTCAAAAGAACAAATGGATACTTTAGAGCTTCTGATTAAGAAAAACATTAAGTATTGAAATACTTTTTTAATATAATATTTGAGTTTTCTTTCATTTTTCTTCTGCCGCTTCCCCTCTCTGCCCAAACCAACCTCACGCTGTCGTTTTCGCAGACGATGGCGGAGGACTGGAAGCAGGGCAAGAGGCAGGCTTTCGAGGCGGGGCATTCGCTGAAAACGAAGCGGCTTTTATTATACATATTTACATTTATTAATATTACTTAATAGGAATATAATATTTGATTAATAAAAATTAATTTGGATTTCT
>CAZOBD010000130.1:0-10708 GCA_964577665.1 uncultured Hyphomicrobiales bacterium | reverse complement strand
ATTTTATTATAAAACTGCATAATTTTTTATATTTGTTTTTTTGCGGAAGCGTCATTGATGACTTACTCAATTACGATTAAGAAAAAAGCTATTAAAAGTTTGGAATCCTTGCCCAAAATCGAAGTAGTTAAAATCAATGAATGTATTCAGCAATTGAAAATTAACCCGCGCCCACCACAATGTAAGAAGTTAGCTTCCAAAGATGAACTTTATCGAGTTAGAGTAGGCAATTATCGCATTGTTTATAGTATTTATGATAGAAATCTAATTATTGAGATTATTAAAATCGGGCATAGAAAAAATATTTATCAATAAATACGAGCAATTTCTGATTTGTTAAATTTTCTATTTTTTCAAACAATATGAGCTGAAAGACCACTTAGGGAATGTAAGAAGCGTGATAAGCGATTTGAAAATACCGACGGGACTGCCGGCGACGCAGCCTGAGTTTGATGCGAAGCTGCTGGCTACTTACGATTACTTCCCATTCGGGATGGAAATGCCCAACTTCGGCTATGTGGCGGAAGAGTACCGCTATGGCGCGGGCGGCGTAATTTTAAAATAAATACATGGAACTGAAAAAAAGAGATAGTTGGGATTTTAAGGGAAGTTTTTGTATATTTTTTTGAAACTTTATGGAAATAAAAGAAATATTTATTATCGGCGGTGCAAATGGTAGCGGCAAAACTACGATTGCAAAGGAGTATTTAAAGGAATATAATGATTTTTATTTTCTTAATGCTGATATGATTGCTTCTGAAATAGTTTCTGAAAATCCTAATGATAATAACCTGCTTGCGGGGAAGGAGTTTTTCAGAAGAATGGAGCATTCCAGAAAAACCCGCGATAAAATAATGATAGAAAGCACTCTTGCAGGCGGCTGGCTGAATAGATGGCTGCTAAACTTCAGAGCGGACGGGTTCAGAATTAATCTGCTGTACATTTATTTAAACAGTACCGAATTATGCCTGAGCAGAATTGCTTCAAGAGTTAAAAAAGGTGGTCATGATGTCCCAAAAGAAGATGTTATCAGACGTTATAACAGGAGCATAAGAAATTTCTGGAGCAAATACAGGTTGCAGGCAGACCTTTGGTCATTGATAGACAACTCAGAAAATAATTATTATAAAATAGCGTTTGGTGAGAAAGACAGATATATGATAAATGATATTGAAAAGTTTGATAAAATAATGAAGGAGATAATCTAATGAGCAGTATCGAATTTGATGACATTGAGCTATACAAATGGGTGGCAGATGTAGATATGATAGGAGCCAGAGCAATACGTAATGCTATTAAGGAAAATCGCGATGCCGGACTAAACTCTGTTTATTGCATAAACAACCGCCTTGTTTACGAAATGCCCGACGGAAGCATTAGGGAAATATCTACCGAAAAGAGCGAATAAAATATATGTTTTATGGTTGATTTTATTATTACTTACGACTACTTCTCCTTCGAAATGGAAATGCCTAACTTTGGCTATAAGGCGGAGGAATACCGCTATGGCACGGGCGGCATGGAGAAAGACTGTGCTTTGAATTTTCAATTTACGAATTTTCAATTTTCAATAAATTTTCAATAAGACAATTTTCAAAGTATATATGAGTACTTGAGTAACAACACAACTCTCTTCCGGCAGTACGACCCAAGAGTGGGCAGGTTTTTTAGGTAATTATATGCCTGCTGCTCACCTTCCGTATCGTTTATTAGAACCTAAAGCGCTATATAATAAATAGGTTTCTTTATCATGTCTATTATTTGGTAAATTCTGATGAAGCAAATGTAATAGCGGTTCTCCATGATAAGAGAAATCCAAGTATCAGGCAGAAAAGAGCATCATCTTAAAACAGCAGCACTAGCTCAAACAGAAATAGAAAGAAAAACATACCGCTTTCTACTCTGCACTAAGCTGCACTTCAGTCAGCCGAAAAGCGCCATTCACTCTCCTACCATTATAAACCCTGCCCAATAATATGGAAGTGTATATTTGGATTTTATTTCAGTTTGCGCCTTTTTAAATGCTTCTTTTTTATCAATTCCCGAAAGCCAATGCTTATAAAATGATACCATAAGCTCTTGCGTTGTCTTATCATTGACCGTCCACAGGGACATAATCACATTTTTAGCGCCTGCTGTTTGAAAAGCTCTTTGTAAACCATAAACCCCTTCCCCATTTTTAATTTCTCCGAGGCCAGTTTTACATGCTGAAAGGACAACAAGCTCTGTACCGTCCAAATCGAGATTAATAGTTTCATAAGCAGTAAGAATACCGTCTTCTGCCCACATATTATTATCGTTAATATCAATATTTCTGTCCGGATCTATGTCAGGATTAAGCCCTGCAATAGATTTCCCTGCCCCAGAAAATAAAAGCATAGATCGAAGTAGAGGATTTTGAACGTATTGCTTCTTTTCCACACCGAAAATAGATTCATTTGTTTCCACATCTTCAAGAAAAACGCCATGAGTTGCTAAGTGAAGAACTTTAGGGCTTTTAACCTTTTTTAAATTATCTTCAGAAGCATCTTTATTAGACAAAATATTGGCTTTCCATTCAATTTTTTTGAATTCAGCAGCAATTTTATCAATTTCAACTTTAGTTCCGGGAAGCGGAGATATTCCTCCACGATATATACGACTTAGTTCTTCTTTCTCAAAAGGTGAATTAATGCTATTATCACTTGCTGCAAGAACTTTTTCATCGTCGGCGGATTGGAAATCAGGATTGCCGAAGAGTTCAATACGATTTTCCACATTAAGAGCAGCGGGAGCTTTCTTTCTTTTTGAATAAACAAGATCGTTAACACCGGTTATCAGAATTATATTTGTTTCATCAATTAAGTATTTACCACTTTTAGAACTTATAAGGGAGTTTAAATTAATCTTATTATAAACGCCTTCAGGTGAAACATATATATTATTAATGCCTTCGAGCTTTTTATCGATCTTTTTCCAATAAACATCATATAGTTTTTTCATTATATTAATGTTTTTATCATTGTCGGAGACGTTATCACGCTGAGAAATGATTTCTTTAGTATATCTATCGAAGTAACCACCTTCGAGATCGTTCCCATTTTCAAGGACAACGATTTCAATAGGAGAATTATTTTTTCCTTTTAGGATAAGAGCGGCGTAAAAAACAGTGTCGGTGAAGTCAAGAGCACCAGTACGGAAGCGGATAATTTCAATGGCGGCTTCATCTTCTTTGAGAACTTTTTTAACGTCCTGCCACCGGACTTTATTTGTATCAAAAACGGCTTCAAAATCAGCGGAAACGGAAGTCATTTGCTTTTCAAGGTCGTTAGCGGCTTGTTTAACGGAATCGACATTGATATTCATTCTTTTTGCGAGGGCAGGATTTTGCACAAGTTTAATCCAATATTCCCTTGCGGCTTGCCATTTAGTAAGAACTCGGCTCATCCCGCGTGCTCTTTGGAGAGTTTTCTTCTTTTCTTCAAGAATCATTCCTTTAGTGGCAAGAGCGGCATTGTACATATCTTTGAGAACATCATTATTTTCTTTGTAATAATCAGCGCCGAAGGAATAGAAGAATTCAATTCTGTTTTTCATAGTATTCCAAAAGAGCATTTTTTCGTTTTCCGTCATTCCGGGGAACAGTTCATCAACAAAATAAAAAGTTCCCCGAAGAACATCGTTATAATTTTCATAAGCCTTGTCATTCATTGAGTTCAGCCGGTGTGCTTTTGCCATATCATTTTGAAGTACAATATAATACTTGTGTTTATCGCCGTAAAAATCTTTCAAAATACTGCCGGCATCCAGTATATGTTTCAATCCGTCTTTTTTATCATTCATGGCAAGCATTGAAATGCCGTAATTTCTCAGATAAAAAGCATAATCTTTTTTGTTTTCATAAGTTTCTTTTTCTTTAGTAACAAGGATTCGTTTGTAAATTTCCAGAGCTTTATCATAATTTTTTTCTCTGAAATAAATACTTCCCTGATCATTCAGAGTTATTAAAAAAGTAATTGTATCTTCGCTGAATTCATTTTTAAATATATCCGAAGCTTTCTTAGAAAGTTCCATTGCTTTGTCATATTTTTCCTGTTTAATTAGCAATTCAGAGTAATTCATTAAAACTGTAGCATAATTTTTTCTAAGTTTATCATTGCTTTCATATATTTTAACAGCTTCCTGATAGTATTTTTCGGATTCATCATATCTGCCGAGTGTTGAATATAAACTTGCAAGATTATTAAGAGCGGCGAGGCTGAATCTGTTATTATTCCCGTAAATATCTATAGTTATCATAATAGCCTCTTTTAAAAGCGGTTCAGCTTTGGTATATTCGCCCTTGTGTTGATGCAAAACTGCCTGAGTATTTAGAAATGAAGCATACTTTTCATCTTTTTTCCCCGAGCTTTCATAATATTTTTTGAGCTGATCCAGTAATTCCTGAGCCTCAGTGTATCTGTCGAGCATAACATAATTCTGCACTAAGTTGCTTGTTATTCTTAAATATTGAGGGTTTTTATTACCGTAAGATTTTTCAACAATCTCCATTGCTTTTTGATAGCAATCGATAGATTTCTGATATTGACGCATATCGGAATACAAAACTCCCATTGAATTGTAATAGGTATAAAGAACCGGATGGTTCTCGCCAAATTGTTCTGTCAGGGCTTTCTTCACTTCGGATAGTTTCTCAATAGCTTTGTCATATTCCTGCATCATCAGATAAACCTGTGCATGAGATTCCATACCGTTTAAATATTGTTGATTTGCCGCTCCCTTATATTTTTTAAACATTTCAAGGCCTGTTGTAAAAAGGCTGTCGGCTTCTTTTAATTTTCCTGTTCTTTTTAAATGGTTTGCTTTTTTTATCAGAAATTCTGCAAATTCTTCATTGTCATTTCCAAATTCTTTGAGAGTTAGCGCCTCGACAATATCGTACAATGAATCAGCCTCAGTGTATCTGCCGTTTGTTGAAAGCATAGAAGCCAGATTCCTCATTCCTGTAAGATATTCTACTACATTTTTATCAGGGACTGCTTTTTTGATTTCAAGAGACTTCTTTATTAAATCAATTGCCTCATCTTCTCTTCCGGTGCTGTTGTAAACAAGAGCAAGGTTATTCAGTGCAACACCATATTCCCGAGAGCTGTCCCCATACAGTTTCAGACGTTTCTCAATGGAGATTTTTTGGAATTTTTCTGCATTTTTAAAATCATGGTTATAATAATAAGCCAAACCCAGATTGCCTGTAACCGAAACAAGCTCTTTGCAGTCTTCTCCGTCTCTTTCTCTGTAAATCCTGTATGCATCGAGATAATTTTTTATGGAAAATTCCAGTTTATCCTGTTTGAGCAGATCAACTCCTAAACCCATAAACACTCTGGCGCTGTCGTAGGAACCGTCTTCAAGCCAATATTCGGCTTTTCCTACTTTTTTATTATCATAGAAACGCGCTTTTGTGTAAACGCTGCCGTTTTCATGATACTCTGTAGCTTTGCCGTGCCATATATCCGGGAAAACGGATTTCATCTCCGCCTCAAAAGCAATATCTCCATTTTTAAGATAACCCTTAACTGTGCCGAAAATTTTATCGTCCTTGTAGTTGACCACTCTGTAATAAAAAGATTCTGAGCTATCCTCAGTAAACTGGCTTTCTTCGGTGGTCCAGTAAATCCACTCGCCCTGCTTCAAGCCGTTTTCGTCTGTAACGTTTGCGCCTTTGGGAAGCTGCGAGAAAAGAGCTGTGGTTAACACAGCACAAGCAATGATAAGAAAGATCTTTTTCATTTTAAAATCCCCTTTTTAAATGTAGGTATTGTTTCAATGGATAGATATTCCTCAAAAATACATAAAAAAAAGAAAAATTCAAACGAAAATTAGCTGATAAAAAAAAAAAATGAATAAATGGGAAATTTGAGCGTAATTTCGGCTAAATTTAAAAAATAATTTAATTTTCTTAGCTGCTACACTTACGATATTCATAAATAAGAAAAATGAATTTATCCGCCTTTAGTAAATCTCAGCCGGCTTTGCTCTTATATTGTTTATTCCATATCTGTATTTTGCTTGTCCGAACTAATCTCCTATTGTTATGCGTTCTCGTTACTCTTGCTTTTGACGATATTTCTCCTTACGTAAATTGGCTCTATTCTTCTCTGCCTCTTTTTTAGGTTTGCCTAAGGGCTTGCCGGTGAAACGGATTCGCATATTTTTTTCCTAAAAGTGCAGACAGTATTAAGCAAATTTACTCTCGTTATTGCACTTATGCAACCCTTTTTACTCCACAAAGTATTAAATCATTTACTGCTTGTTTATTTTTGAGGAAACTCTAAGTATCAAAATTTTATACAAAATCAATATCCGATTGTATCTGCTGTTCTTCAGCAAGTCATAATCCGCTGACTTGTTAAAATCGATTTCGGGATTTTATACTATTCCTTGATAAAAATTCTTTTGTTTATTTGCGGAAAAACTCTTAGTTTATGGAAAAAAACTATTTAAAGGACAGAGATATGAAGAAAATATATTTAATTTTTACACTGCTCGGCGCTTTTATGATTCCCAATTTTACTGCTTTGAGCGGGGAAAGCCTTGAGGAACGCACTGATAAAGCTTTTCGGCGCTGTATGCTGTCTGCGCATCCGCTACCGGCTTATGAAAAGGTGCTGCTGCCGCTAGTGCCGCTTGCCGATGAAATTAAAAATCCTTCCTATTTCGTTAATGTGATGATAATAGAAGATAATGAGCCTTATCAGCTTAAAATGCAAAATGAATCATCCATTGCGGTAAGCCCGGTAAATCCCGATTTTTTGATAGCATCATCTGTGGATTACCGAAATAATTCTTCGACGTGGATTTATATGAGTCATGATGGCGGAAAAACATGGGTAAACAGGCATTTTGGGCATCCTTTTGACGATTGGCGCAGTACTAATGATCCTTCGGTTGCTTTTGACCCCGACGGTAACGGATTTTTGGTTTATGGGGGCTTTCCGGATGCTGCCGTTGTCCAAGGCTCGCGCGAAAACGGCGTTTTTATCGCCAAAACAACCGATATGGGGGCGTCTTGGCGCGCTCATATACCTGTCATACTCCATAAGGGAGAGATGACACTTGATTCGGCGTTTGATGATAAATATTATATATCCGTGGATAACTCTAAAAATTCTCCTTATCACAAGCATTTGTATATCCCATGGAAAAGAGTAACGCCGCGTGACTCTGCGACCCAGATTGTAGTCTCTAAATCTACTGACGCAGGCGAAACATGGAGCAAACCGGTCTCCGTAAGTAAGCGAGTATCCGGTTCGTCGGAGGATACAACCTTCGGGCAGAGCTTTCCGCTCATTACGACGGGTCCCGAAGGCACTGTTTATCTTGTATGGAACCACGGTATAGATCACGGCGTCGGTTTTGCAAGGTCAGAAGACGGCGGTACGACCTGGACAGAGCCTGGAATAGCTCATCATTATAATATATTTGGCATAACTAAGGATATTTCGGGCGGCGGCGAGGAGCCGATTTACAGGCATACGGTTAAAAATACCGTAAGAGCGGAGGCTTACCCCGTAATAGTCTGCGATACGACCGAGGGGCTTCATAGGGGGCGTCTATATCTCTGCTGGTCGGCTGACAGGATACCTAATGTATATTTTTCTTATTCTGATGACAAGGGCGAAACCTGGTCAGAGCCTGTAAGAGTGCATTCCGAAGAGAAAAATGACCAGTTTTGGCAGTGGCTAAGCTTTGACCCGAAGACCGGCGACATTGCGATAATGTATCTCGACAGCAGAAATGACCCGGAGAATATTATGGTAGAGTGCTTTGTTGCTTATTCTTCCGACGGAGGCGAAACGTGGATTGACCGTAGGGTGTCGGACATCAGTTCAGACCTCCGGCTAAATCCTTTCACGGCAAATGCCTTCGCGGGAGACTACAGCGGCTGTGCTTTTTACGACGGGAAGATATATCCTTCATGGGTGGATATGAGAAATGCCGTTGAAGACATTTTCGACAGCGAGGTGCATACCGCTTTGATAAATGTAAGAGCGCCGATGCCACCGGAAAATTTTGCTGCACACACTCAGCCTGAAAAATTTGATGAAATAAAGCTGGACTGGGAAGCTCCTTCAGAGCGGGTTTTCGGACAGCCGCTTCTGCCGGATGATTTTGTATATATATTATTTCGAGACGGGGAATTTTTAACAGAAATATCTTCAGAAAAAACCGAATATTTTGATAAGGGATTAACTGAGTTTGAGGAATATCATTATGAAATAGCGGCGGTTTCCGGCAGCGATACCAGCATTTTCAAGCAGTCATCTGCTTATGCAGGCGGAGCGAAAAAGCCTGCTCCTCCCCAAATTGTCCATTATGAGACTAATGAAGATAACGATGCAGTTCTTTTTGTCAGGATTCCCTCGATGCGGGAAGATAAAATTACTCCTTTGGTCAACCTGAATAGAGTGGTTGTTTTTAAAGACGGCGGACAGAATTTTGAGGAAAGTCTTGCACCCCAGGATACAGGCGTGATAATAAAACTTACTTTGCCGAATACTGAAAGGGGGTATTACAATTTTAAAGTCAGGGTATCAGATTCGTTTGAACCTCCAAACACAAGCGATTTTTCTAAAGAAATTATGATATACTGCGGACCAGTAAACAATGATTTTGCAGAAAATTTTGACAGCGGTTCACTGCCGAAATACGGCATAAACGAAGCCTGGGAACTTACAAGCAGCTTTTATTTTTCAGAGCCGAACTGCATAACCGATTCAAAAGAAGGAAAATACGGGCGTGAAAAGAATAACTTTTTTACACTTTTTCCTGTCAGAAAAGGCAGTTGGAATGCTGTTAGATTCCGACATGCCGCACTTATTCATGTATCTGATTCTGCTATTGTTGAAATCAGCAAAGATATGGGGAGAACTTGGCAGGTTGTCAATTCTTTTAATAAAATGAGCTTTGAACCTTGGAAGGATAAAAATCTCGATGCAGCAGACTGGAAAGAAGAAAATGTTTTTCTGGATGAATTAGTTGAAAACAACGATACTGTAACAGTGCGATTCAGGCTTAAGTCAAATCCGGTCTTTGAAGACGACGGGTGGTACATAGATGATATTTCATTTAATATGATTACGGGAGTGGATGAATTAACTGAAGAAGAAAAACATCTTGAAATATATCCCAATCCATCATCTGATAAAATAGTAGTAAACTTAAAAAATATTAATGAAAACTTCGCCTATGATATTGAGCTGTATTCGGCTTACGGAAAATATATCCCTCTAAAAGGAAGGCTCATTGACAGACAGAAAGAATATCTAATAATTGATGTAAATGGATTAGCTAATGGAGCTTACGCTGTCGTCGCCAAAGAAAACGGCAGAACGGTATCAACAAAATTTTTTACTGTTATTAAATAAAAAACATCTTTTTGTGACTAAAGTTTAATATATTACTGCCGATAAATATAGCGAATAGCCTTCAAGTATTTGGATGGCTTAACTGTTGTAGTATTTAGCTTATGAATATATGGCTCGTGTTTCTACTATAAACGCTGAAGATTTCATCAAATATGCGGATAAGGTAGCCGAAGGCGAAAGCCCGGATATTATCCGCAATGCGTTTGAAGAACAGATAGAGCGAAAAAACAGACAAACCGGGGACAGCTTTAATTATTCCGATTTAAACTATACTCCGTTTGCAGAAGCCAAAAAATCCAGATATTCCGCATTAGCCGGAAAAAAAGATGAAGATACTCTTAACTTCATAGAAAAAACATACGGCGTAAAAGACAGAAAAATTAATACGGACGCTGCCGCTTCAAAAGCAGAGAATTCGGAAGTTAACAACAGCATAGAAAAGAATAAAAACAAGGATGCTAATAAAGAAATAAGCTCTAATCCCGCCGAAAAAAATCTTTCCGAAAGCGAAAAGAAAAAGGTGGAAGAACTTAAGAGAATTGACGCTAAGGTACGCGCCCATGAAATGGCTCATCAGGCTGCCGGTGCCGGGCTGGTAAGAGGCAAGTCTTTTACTTACACTACCGGACCTGATGGAAAACAGTATGCAACAGCAGGAGAGGTAAAAATAGATATGTCAGTTGTTAGCGACGACCCAGACGCAACTATCAGAAAAATGCAGCAAGTTCGGCGGGCAGCCTTAGCGCCTTCCGATCCCTCAGCAACAGACCGTTCTGTTGCATCAAAAGCTTCCTCACTGGAAGCGAAAGCGAGAGCTGAAAAAAGCGGGCAGATGAGCGAAGAAGCGCAATCTAACGACAATAAAGCAGACAGGCTGTTCGATAAATATATTAATAACGGCAATGATAGCGAAAGCGGAAACAATATAGATATTTCCGAAAGAAATGCCGCACAGGGGGCAATACCGGGAGTTACATCCCTTAAAGGCGGCAAAACTGCCTCAAATCATAATCCCTTTTTACATACAGTCAACCGCACAGCTTAAAAAACCGGCAATATTTTTTTCTGATTTTATTGCTGCCTTAATCACTTCGCTATGGGATAACTCATGAGGATTTGAATAACTCAGCGTATTTGTTATTACGGAGCAGCCTGCTGCATTCATACCAAGCTGCAAAGCAAGCGCTATTTCGGGATATGTTGACATACCGATTGCATCGCCGCCGAAATCCCGGTACATTTTTATCTCGGCGGGAGTTTCATAGCTTGGACCGGTTACTTGAATATATGTGCCTGTATAA
>CAZOBD010000129.1:0-10777 GCA_964577665.1 uncultured Hyphomicrobiales bacterium | reverse complement strand
AGAAATGGAATTATGGAGCTTAGAAATGGAATTATGGAGCTTAGAAATGGAATTATGGAGCTTAAATATACATTATATATCATAATATAAGTATATAAATTAGTTTGAATAATAAAATAAAGGCTTATATGGGAAATAAAGAGAGAAAAATAAAACCCTGATTTGTTTCAAAAACATTTTAATCAATACATTCTTTAATTAAATGAGCTAAGTGTAAGTATTTATTTGTACTAAAGGTATTTAAACCTATATTGCAGGGAATATTCGAGGAATAGTAAGCATCGCCGGTGAATGAATTGACCTCCTGCATCTCTTCTTTCAATGCAGACGCCGTCAAATCAGGATAAAGCAAGCCTCTGTCGCCGGCAAAACCGCAGCAGCCGAGGTTTTCCGGCACTATTACGTCATCGCTGCATATTTCGGCAACTTCTATCATCAATTGGATTAAGCCCATTTTCACTACGGAGCAGTTTGGATGAAGCACAACGCTTTTCTTTTTCTTTTTTATGGGCAATCTGCCCCTTATTTTATGAAAAAACTCGATTGAATCAAAAAAAGTAAGTCTGTCGTAAATGTCTTTCATCTTATCATTTAGGTCATTCCTGCAATTTTTAATAGAATAGGCGCAGCTTGAGGAATCAAAAACTATCGGGATACTGCCTTCAGCGCTCCATTTGTAAAGTTTTATGAGTGTTTTACTTAGAACAGAAATATAGGCGCCGGAATAACCCTTCGAGGAAAACGCCATACCGCAGCAGGAGCCTCTTATATCCTTCGGAATAAAGAGATTAACGCCTGCTATATGAGAAATCGTCTTAAAGGCATCAATTATATCATATTTTTTATTCCCATCTTTCTCTTTTCCCATAATTCTGGAAGTACAGCAGGGAAAATAAACGTATTCGGCGTTCTTAACCGCCGTAAAAATGAGCTTTGACGGAAGTGAAATATTACTGTTCCATTTAGGTAAAGTACTCGAAGAAACATTTTCAAGGGTTTTAATAAAAAAGTTAAGACCTTTTTCACCTATGACGGATTCTTTTAACTTCAAGACATTAATAAAAATAGACAAGATGACTTCATAAATCGGTAAGCTGCCTGCAATATGCTCTTGGATTTTGCCCGAGCTTTTCTTTTCACGCTCTGACTTGATAAAGCTGCCGGTGTTTATTCCTACGGGACACCTCATCTCGCATAAGCCGTCCACAGCACAAGTGCTTACGGAATAAAACATGTAATCTTTTTCAATATTTTTCTTTATTTCTTGGGGAATATTGTTATCTTTTAATATGCGGCTGACTGCGATTCTCATTCTCGGCGTTAGTGTATAATCGCGGCTGGGGCAGACGGGTTCACAAAAGCCGCATTCAATGCAATTATCAATTATTTCATTAACTTGAGGCATTGTTTTAATATTGTTCAGATGGACGTTGGGATCATCAGAAATAATAACATCGGGATTTAGGATACAGTCAGGATCAATCAGTTCCTTAATATCTTTCATAATTTGAAGAACTTCGCTGCCCCATTCCTTTTTTAAAAAAGGCGCCATATTTCTGCCGGTGCCATGCTCTGCTTTCAATGAACCGTTGTACTTATCAATAACTAAATCAGCCAGTTCATGCATAAAAGCGTCGTAGGAGTCAATTGCACTTGTATTTTTAAAAGATTGGGAGAGCATAAAATGAACATTCCCATCCAAACCGTGGCCGAATATTCCTGTTTTATTAAAATCATGCTTTTTCAATAAGTTCTGTAAATCATTTAAGGCATCGGCTAAATCTTCAACGGCAAAGGCAATATCCTCTATTATGACAGATGTTTCGGGATTTCTTGATGAGCTTAAAGAAGTTAAAAGACCCCTGCGGACATTCCAAATAACTTCTCTTTCACGCAAATCTTCCGAAAAAAGCGGGGGAGCCGATAAATCCGATTTCTTTACGAAGTCAGTTATTCTGTCTTTTTTGAAGAACAGTTCAGATATTTCATCATCTTCATATTCAAAGAGCAGTGCCGCTGTATCTTTTTGAAGGTTACTGATAACATTTGGAACGGATTGATTGTTTTTTATGGAGAGCAGGCAGTTATAATCCATTAATTCCAAAGCTGATGCATCCATTGACTTGAGAAATGGAAGGGAATCTGCGGCTGCTTTAATGTCCCGGAAAAATAACAATCCGGTTAATTTTTCTTTTTTCAAAGGAAATGTTTTAAAGACAATTTCCGAGATAAAACCAAGTGTTCCCTCAGAACCTATCATAAGATGCGTTAGAATATCGGCAGGTTTTTCATAGTCAAGAAAAGAATTAAGGGAATATCCCGTAGTGTTTTTTATCTTATATTTTTCAATTATTTTTTCTTTAAGGGAAGGACTGCTAAAAATTTTATTTCTGATTTCCAGAAGACCATTGTATATCTGTGGACATTTTCTTTTTAAGATTTCATCAGCTTCATTTTGAGATGAATCAATGTAGGTTCCTTCCGGTAAAATGAAGCTGATGCTTTTAACGGTATGGTAAGGATTTTTGACAATACCTGAGGACATTCCGCTTGAATTGTTTGCGGCTATGCCTCCGACAGAGCAGGCATTAATAGATGCTGGATCGGGTCCTATCTTCCTGCCGTATTTTACCAATGATACATTAATTTTCCCTGCAATTACACCGGGCTGGGTTTTTACGCAGTCTCCGTTCTCAATTATTTCAAAATTTTTCCAGTATTTTAAAATATTAACTAAAATACCATCAGTCTGGCTTTGTCCTGAAAGACTAGTTCCGGCAGCCCTAAAAGTCAAGTATTTCTTATTATTTTTGCAATATCTGAAAAGATTTCTTATATCTTCTATATTTTCAGGGAAGATAACAGTATCTGGAATATATCTGTAATAGCTTGCGTCAGAGGAGTAAGAATATCTTATGATTTCTTTTGAAAAAATTTTATCTTCTGCAATATATTGATTAATATTTTTTAACATAGCTAACTTAAAGTATTTCATATTTTATTCATTATTAACTTATTAAAATAACAAAATAAATACAAATACCAACATTATATTTACAAAATTTTATATCAATAAATAGTAACTTATATAAATTTTTGATTTCATAATTGAATTGCTTAACTTAGGTGCGACTTTAAAAAATGAAAAATATATTTTCAGTTAAAATTCTGTGAATATAATAATGAAGAAGGGAAAGAACTCGTAACTTGTATTATTAACAATTAAAGAACAGCTCTATGAACACTATTATTTATCTCATTCCCGTAACGGGTTTAATCGCTCTCCTTTTCACTTATATCCGTTCAGCATGGGTAAGCAAACAAGACCCGGGCAATGATAAGATGAAAAACATTGCCAAGTTTATTTCTGACGGTGCAATGGCTTTTCTTTCGGCGGAATACCGCGTGATAGCCATTTTTGTCGTAATTGTGGCAATATTGCTGGCTATACAAGGCTCATCGCTGGGCGATCAGTCACATTGGCTGGTAGCGATTTCGTTTATTGTCGGCGCTATTTGCTCAGGACTTGCCGGATTTATCGGTATGAAAGTGGCTACAAAAGCTAACGTAAGAACAACCAATGCCGCAAGAACAGGCTTGAACCAAGCTCTCAATGTAGCTTTTGCAGGCGGTTCGGTCATGGGTTTAGGCGTTGTAGGCTTAGGAGTTATCGGGTTGAGCGTACTTTTTCTTATTTACAGCAGTATGTTTGGCACGGATACCCAGGAAGCGGTTGTAAGAGTAGTAACTGTTGTAACAGGATTTTCTTTCGGAGCATCTTCTATTGCACTATTTGCAAGAGTCGGCGGCGGTATTTACACCAAAGCTGCTGATGTAGGCGCCGATCTTGTCGGAAAAGTAGAAGCGGGAATTCCCGAGGATCATCCTCTGAATCCGGCTACTATTGCAGACAATGTAGGCGATAACGTTGGTGATGTGGCAGGTATGGGCGCAGATCTTTTTGAATCTTATGTAGGCTCTATCATCGGTACGATGGTTTTAGGGGCAGCCTTTTATTCACTTCCTGAATTTCAAAGTGAAGCTCTGGCATTCGGACCGCTTTCCGCAGTGGTTCTGCCTCTCTTGTTAGCCGGTGTAGGTATTTTGGTTTCAATTTTCGGAACCTTTTTTGTAAAAGTTAAAGAAGGCGGAAATCCTCAGGCAGCGCTCAATGTAGGAACTTTTCTTGCAGCCGGTGTAATGCTCGTTTTTTCCTATTTTATCATTGACTGGGTTCTTCCGAAAGAGTGGGCAGTAGAAAATGTAACATTGTACGGAGGACACGCTCCTATTACTTCATTAGGTGTTTTCCTATCAACGATTATAGGTCTTATAGCCGGTGTTGCAATAGGATTGATAACTGAATATTACACTGGTTTGGGTAAGCCGCCGGTAAGAAAAATCGCCGAGCAGTCCATTACAGGTTCAGCAACAAACATTATCGCCGGTCTTGGCACGGGTATGATCTCAACGGCATGGCCCGTACTTATCATTGCATTCTCAATTATCGGCGCTTATGAGTTTGCAGGTCTCTATGGCATTGCCATAGCTGCTGTCGGAATGCTTGCCACAACAGGTATTCAGCTTGCAGTTGACGCATACGGTCCTATTTCCGACAATGCAGGCGGTATCGCAGAAATGTCTGAACTGCCCCATGAAGTAAGAGAAAGAACAGACAAACTAGATGCAGTCGGTAACTCTACTGCCGCAATTGGCAAGGGATTTGCCATAGGTTCTGCCGCATTGACTGCACTGGCACTTTTCGGCGCATATATGACTACTGCAAAAATTGAAAGCATTGATATTTCTAAATCTCTTGTTATGGCGGGTCTGTTCATCGGCGGCATTATGCCTTTTGTGTTCTCGGCGCTTGCAATGGGGGCAGTAGGACGTGCTGCTATGTCGATGATAAAAGAAGTACGCCGCCAGTTTATGGATATTCCTCAGTTGAAAGCTGCTTTGGAACTTATGAAGAAACACGGCGATAAAGACTTGAAAGAATGGCCCGAAAATGACAAAAAGATTTATGGCGAAGCTGAAGGCAAAGCTGAATATGCAAAGTGTGTTGCTATTTCAACGCAGTCTTCTATTAAAGAGATGATTTTCCCCGGTTTGCTTGCTGTAATAGTACCTGTTATCATCGGCTTTGCTTTCGGTCCGGAATCATTGGCAGGTCTTCTGGCAGGTGTAACGGTGGTAGGCGTTTTGATGGCTATATTCCAGTCAAACGCAGGCGGAGCTTGGGACAATGCCAAGAAAATGTTTGAAGAAGGAGTAGAAATTGACGGTAAGATGTATTACAAGGGTTCTGAGCCTCATAAAGCTGCAGTTACCGGTGATACGGTGGGAGACCCCTTTAAAGATACTTCAGGTCCTTCCATCAATATCCTTATCAAGCTTATGTCAATCGTATCGCTTGTACTTGCTACTTTGATTGTAGTTTCATAAAAGATTCAAAATTTATTGATAATTCCCCTCTCTTTTCAGGGAGGGGATTTTTTTTATCTTGTGATGAATATGGAAGAATACTATAAAATCAATAATAAAAAGCTTTTCTGCAAAAAAATCTACCAAAATACCGAAGATGATAAACCATGGCTGGTTTTTTTGCACGAGGGTCTGGGTTCGGTTTCTGCATGGAAGGATTTTCCCGCTGATATTTCTCAAAAAACAGGTTTGAACGCTTTTTTGTATGACAGGGAGGGATACGGTAAATCTCTTTTTCACTGCAAGAAGAAAAGCACCGATTTCATGGAGAAAGAAGCTTTTGAAGTGCTGCCGGCACTTCTTGAAAAAGCTGATATAAGAAAATGTATTTTATTCGGTCACAGCGACGGAGGTTCTATTGCAGCACTTTTTGCCTCTGAATATCCCTGCAAAACTGCAGCTTTGATTACTGAAGCAGCTCATTTTTTTGTTGAAAAAGAAACAAGGGAAGGAATAAAGAAATTAAATGAGATTTTTGCCGGAACAGATTTTAAAAATAAGCTTTCAAAATATCATGAAAACAGAATTGAAGATGTCTTTTTTTCTTGGAGTGATGTTTGGCTGAGTGAAGATTTCAAAGACTGGAATATTGAGAATAATATAAGAAAAATAGACTGCCCTTGGCTGGCTGTTCAGGGTGAAAAGGATAATTACGCAACTTACAGGCAATTGGAATCGGTATGCAGAAATGCTCCTCATGCAGATATTCAAATAATTGGAAACTGCGGACATGTACCTCATTTTGAGGCAGAAGATGAAATAAAAAAATTAGTCTTTGGTTTTATCAGAGGTATTTTATAACAGCGGGATTTTTATTTATTTTAAGTTTCTGAATTTCTGAAATTAATTTGAAATTGACTTAAAATAAAAAGAGCCGCAGGGATTGCGGCTCTCGGACTTGTAGTTAAATAATAAGAGGATAATAATTGTTACGACACTTATTAGTACGCTTTAAACGTCAGAAAGTTACATTGTAAACCAAAAAAATTTAAATAATGGACAAAAAATCTTATTTTCCAATTTTAATCGACTTGACTAAGTATAAGGCTTTGGTGATAGGAGGGGGCTGTATAGCAGAGAGAAAGGTAAAGAATCTGCTTGAGTTCGGCGCCAAACCTGATGTCATTTCTCCCGAAGTAACTCCCGGACTAAAAAAAATGATAGAAGATGAGGGCTTAAGTTTTGCTAAAAGGAAGTATATAGCAGGCGACACAGAGAAGTACAATCTTATTTTTTCGGCGACGGGTGATGCCGAAGCCGATAAAATGCTCGAGAAGGAATGCACCGATTCGGGGAAGCTGCTGAATGTGGCAGATGTGCCGCTGCTCTGTAACTTCATAATGCCTGCTACTATAAAAAGAGGCAGTCTTACTTTTTCAATAGCATCCCAGGGAGATGCTCCTTTTTTGGTAAAGCATCTCAGAAAAAAATTAGAATCCGAGCTTCCTCGAAATCTGGAGGAAATTTCCGCCGCCGCATCTGAACTCAGAAAAAAAATGATAGAGAGCGGCATATATTATGATGCTCAAAAAAGAGAAGAAATCATAGAAGAATTTCTGAAGAATTATTTTCAAAGAGTAACTTCTAATACATTTCCATAAGGGGAACTGTTTCCTTGATGTGACTTAGATATACCCTTAAAATAATGAGTTCCTGACGGCAAGTCTGAAATATCAATTGTCGTTTCGCTTCCGCTCCACCAGTTATCATTCCAATTTGTTCCGTCTGTTGAATGTGCAACATTATAAAAATCTGCACCGCTTACAGGCAGCCAGTAAATAGTCTGAGTGGGAGAGGCATAATAAAGCTCGGGAGCATCCATTGTTCTGTCCTTTCAATATATTTAAACATCATTTAGAGATTATTCTGAAATGATTCTGTTTTTAGAGTGTCATAATTACTCTTTAAATCGGTATATTTTGGTTTCATTCCATTTTCTTTGTACATATCAGTAATTGTTCTTATTACATTATTTTTCGTCAAGGTTGTAACGGGCTTTTCAGCTTCGTTATAGACAGCTCTGAGCATTTTTGCCGCAACATCAAGAGAAAGTTTCTTCTTTGCATAAAGATTTTTTATATATTCAATTTTGGCATTAACCAGAAAGTCATGCATTTCAAGTTTTTTACCTAATTTAACGGATTCAAGGTAATAATTCTTTGCTTTGTTAAAATCAGAAAATTCAAAATAAATTGAAGAAGCATTTAAAAGGGTCATGGCTTTGTCAGGGCTGTCTAAGTGATTGATGTCTAATGCTTTTTGTAGATACATCATGGAATTGAGACTATCTTTTTTTGAAGCGTAAGTAATAGCGAGATTATCGTAAATTTTAGTGTAGAGATCTGACTTTCTATCGACAGTGTCAAGTATTTCTACTACTTTATGGTAATACTTCAAAGCCGAATCCGCAAAAAAGTCCAAATGACGAAAGTTTTCAAAGAACAACACTCCAATATTATTATAAGCAGCAGCAGCATTCAATATATATCCTCTTTCTATGGATTTATTAAGATAATTGCGGTAGAGTTCTAATGCCTTATCAGATTTACCAAAGTCATTATAAAGAGTTCCCAGAGAGTTTCCGAAATATACTGCGATATAATCATCACCGTTTTCATTTACTAATTCTATTGATTTCTTGAAGTATTTTTCTGATAAATTGAATTCCTGCATTTGACTGTATATTTTTCCTTTGTTATAATAAACCCTTGATTGTTCATACCAATCATCTGTTGCATTGTATATTTCGTCTAAAATTTGAAGAGTAGTGTCAAATTTCCCTAAATATATCAGGGAATCAACCTTAACAAATATCTTATCATAATCCCTTTTCTCCGGTTCACTGCAAGATGAAGCAGAAAAAATATATAGCAATATTGATGCAGTAAAAAGCGATTGCCTGATACTTAATGACATAGGCTCCTCTATTCCTTTTTTATAAATTCACTTTTTCTACTTATTTATAAAATAAGCTAAGGACGCAAAATAAATAACTATTAGAAGTTTTTCAAAAAATATATAGAACAGACCTGATTTTAGAATTAAATGTACTTATAATACAAAGACTTATGAAGTATTTATAAATTATATTTTAAAATAAATTCGAGTATCTTTCAAAAACTTCTTATTCACAGCGTTTAAAAAGTAATATAACATAAAAATTACAGAGTTAATATTATTTTTTTTTAATACAATAATTATCGTATATTTACGATTGACGATTTATTAAGAATGGCAAAAGAAAGATTATGATAGAAGTAAAAACATATTTGGATATTGATGCTGAGCAGACAGCCCGCTTTGCAAAAGCGCTTGCCCACCCGGCAAGAATAATGATTCTTAAGCTGCTTGCCGGAAGAAGCGCCTGCTACTGCGGCAATATCGTAGAAGAGCTTCCTTTGGCACAATCAACCGTTTCCCAGCATTTGAAGGAACTGAAAAACTCCGGACTTATTCAAGGCGAAATCACTCTGCCGAAAATTAAGTACTGCATTAATCAGGAAAACTGGGAGAAGACAAAAGTACTTTTTCAAGAGCTTTTTGAGATGGAAGTAACTGAATTTTGTTAAATATTTTTAAATATATTATGAAAATACTTGATTTATCTTTTTTGAACTCATGCCGCAGAGATAAGTGGAAAGGCTTTTTCAAATCTTGCGGCAGCAATTTCATGTTAATAAAAAAAACCAATCATTTTTTTATCATCTTTTGTGTATTTTCAATAAGTATTCTTCTTTACTCATGTGGAGTAGAGCAAGAAGATGACGATGCCACTCAGGTAGATGTAGAAGATTTGCTGCAAGATTACAATTATTACGGATTTAAATTTTATTATGAGGAATATGAACCCAGCCAAATATATATGGATAGTATAAAAATAAGTTTTAAACCGGATAAACACAAGTATATTCTCTTCACTTCGCCTTCTTGCTTTAGCTGCGGACAAACGGATTCTTTGATACCTTACGCATCTAAAGTCATAAAATTAATAGGGCTTAACGATTCTTGCCATTATCTTTTCAACACTCCAAAAGTAAACTCGGCACATCCTTTTGATACTATTATCAATCTGGAAAGGCTGCCTTCTGCTTATGTAAGAAACGGAGATGATATTCACTCCCTGCTCGACACGCTCAGAGTACGCAGAAACCAATCAGATAACTATATACCTATCGAACAAGTTATGTTTGAACTATTAAAATAATAATTCAATTGAATATATGAAAAAAAATTATGCCGTTAAAAACAATTAAATATTTAATCCTGATAGTGATAATGCTGATGAGTCTTGATATGTCAGCTTTTTCACAATGCTCATGTATGGGAGGAGCGGCAGTCGGAGGCTTAACCCCCGTTGGCGGAACAGTAAACGTAGGCGTTTTAAGAAAGGATTATTTCCGGGCTGCAGCTTTTTACCGATACAGCCGTGGAGATACCTATTACAGAAACGATTCACCTGCGGAAACAGGCTTGGTGGATAGTTATCATATTCACTACACCGGTTTGCTTGTTGGGTATGGACTGAGCAATAAGCTTACTTTAGAAGCCGAACTTGGCGGCTTTCCCGAAAAATATCAGGATTTTAAATATTTTTCTCTATCCTCAGGCGGCTTGTCGCATATACTTGTTTCCGGTAAATACAATCTATACTATGACTTCAGGAAGGAATTTGAAATCTCGGCAGGAGCAGGCTTAAGAGCTCCGCTGGTTACACATGAAGAGAATCTGCCTCAGCATATACTTCCTTCTACGGGAGCTTACGGCGCTGTCTTTCAATTGTTCATTCACAAAGGATTTGAACAGCAGGGCATAAGGCTTATTCTAATGCACAGAACCGATATAAATGCTGAAAACAATCTTGATTATCAATACGGTACAGGGTTTTACACTTCGCTTTACCTCACTAAAAATATTATTGACAGACTTAGCGGCATTGTGGAAATCAGAAACGAATTCAGACTGAAAGATAAATATCTCGGCGAAACTTATGAAGATTCAGGGGGTAACATATTCATCATATCACCCCAGATTAACTATACTATCAAAGACTTTAATATCTCTGCTCTGCTTGATTATCCTTTTTATAAGAATTATAACGGCTATCAGCTTGCAAATGATTTTTCTATTGCATTCAACATTACCTGGCAGACGGAGCTTTTTTAATATACCAGTGTCATTGAACATTGAAATAAAATAACATAAAACGTCCATGATTAAGGATAAACACATAAGGGAATGATTATTTTTAGAAGAGATCCCCCAACCCCCTTATAAATAAGGGGGCTGCTCC
>CAZOBD010000128.1:3440-10875 GCA_964577665.1 uncultured Hyphomicrobiales bacterium | reverse complement strand
TCGAGGATAAGGCAAAATATGTGCGCGATTATTTCAAATTGGTTGACGATATGATGGAAGAGCTGAATGATAAATATTATGCCAAGAAAGTTCTTTCCGAAGCCGAAGAATGGATTGATAACGATTATTTCAATGCGGATAATTACAAAAAGCTTCTAACCTACATCAAGAAGTATCTTGCAAATGAAAAATGGATTGAATCTATTTTAAACAGAATTGCGAAAAATCGCGCACTGTTTCATTTCGATTTAGTTAAGATATGCGAGACTGCAAAAGAAATTTTTGATGACAAAGAAAAGGGAAAAGCTTTAGCAAAACAGTATCTTGAGAAAAGAGAAGCCGCTCTTGATTCTTCAGATAAAAAAGACGTTTATGACTATACTAAGCTGAGCCTTGCCGTCTATTCGCTCCTTGATGGTGCCGACTGGGCAGAAAAAATACTTGAAAAAGCAAAATCTTTAGAAACAGATGCACTTGCCGGCGCTGAAATAGCTTTTACGGCAAAGAAAATCGGCAGAGAATCTGCTGGAAACGAAGTGCTGAACAAAGCTGCCGGAAAACTCGAAAAAGCCGATGATTTTCTGCAATTTGCAAAGCGTCTGAAAGTTATGGGCATTAATATAGATACCATAAAAGAGCTTTATATGGGCGGAAAAAGCAAGATGTCAACACCGGAAGAAAAACTGTTATGGGCAGAAGGCATAGTTGAAATATTCGGAGATAAGAGCCGGGCGCAAAAAGAATATTCCTCAATAGCCGGCAGTTTTACCACTTTCGAGCAGAAAGACAGATTTGAAACCAGCCGCAGGCATATTCTGGAAGAAAAATATTTTTAATATTTCCTCCTATTGTTTAACATTTTGATTTTCAGATGTCGGACACCTAAAAGGTGACCGACATCTTGTTTAAATAGGAATAAAAGGTTTATCAATTATCACTTTGGATAGCCGCCGAAAAGCTTTACGAAAAAGCGGTGTAAGGCATGAACGCCTCTTACCGGTTCGATGAACATCATAATGCAGTGCTTTGAAATGATATTTCTACCGCTTTCTTCTGCAATTTTTAATGCTTCAGGAGAATCAGCCGCCCTTTGAATCCAGATGTTTTCAATGTTAGTTTCAAGCACTTCTTTCAAAACATCCGCCGTTGAGGACGGCGGTGTAACTATAAGCGCTCTCTTTACTTCTGCAGGAAGGTCTTTAACTGATTGAAAGCATCTGTCGCCTTGTATGGTCTCTGCATTTGGATTTACCGGGTAAACATCAAATCCTTCTTTTTTTAGTTCGCGGTAAAGGTAAGCGCCGAATTTCTTATCGTCTCTTGCTGCTCCGATAACGGCAATTTTGTCATCGATAAAAAAATCTTCGATTTGTTTTTTGGTTGGCATATTATTCCTTAAAATATTTATAGAACTGTCATTTATCAAGAAATGTCTTCCCTGGGGTTTATCAAAAGTAATAATTATGTCATTTCGTGTTTGACAGGGAATCTGCAAGCGCTTATTTTAAAAAAAAAACAGATTCTGAATCAAGTTCTGAATAACGACCCGGGACTTTTGATACAGACTTATCGGGGCCAGTCTTAATCACAAAAAGACCACTTTATTGCGATTCATATTCTTTTTCAAGAGTATCCCTTTTAATGACAACCGCATCGCAAGTAAAGGAAAGTCCCTGCTGGGAACTTGTGCCTATCATAACTGCATGGATAACCGGATGGGCAACATGGCAGTCCACACCCCAGCCGAGTACGAAATTTGCTCCCGTTCCGCCTTCTTTTTCTTTGTAATCAACTATAAACTCGGTAGATTCGAGAGGACCTAATTCAATAGTTTCATCGATATACTTTCGCTTTAGATCTCCTTTTGAATTGTAATAATCTACGTTATTAATGAAAATCCTATTTTCCATGTCGGTATTTCTTACGCTGAGAACGGCAGTTAGAAGAATTTTCTTATGCTCGCTGAAATGATAAATTTCCGAATAAATAGGTACGTAAACAGATTCCTTAAAGCTGAGAGTATCAAACTCAATATCTGCTTTGGTATAAGAAATATTCAGATCTGGCTGCCGGCTGTTTTTATCATAGCAGGAGGCAAGAATTATCAGCAGTATTACAGGTAAAAATGCTTTCATTATTTTCTTCATATATAGATGTTCTTAAAAAATCTGATTAATAAATTCTAAAAAAGTGATATTTTCATCTGTCTATTTTTTACTTTCCGCTTCAGATGTCCAACATCTGCCAGATGTTGGACATCTTTTTCATTGAATGACATTTTACATCTCATTGCCAAACTCCGCTTTGGGAATGTACTTTTCTTCCAAAACTCTGTTTTGCATTATCTCTCAAACAATCATCCCCTTGGGCGATTTTCCCTAATCATGAGAGGTTCATCTGTTTATTTTAAGCCCCACCCTAACCCTCCCCAAAGGAAGGGAATTCAACGATATTGCTCCCTCCCCTTGGGGAGGGCCGGGGTGAGGTCTCTTCCGGTTTTTACATCTCATTGCCAAACTCCGCTTTGGGAATGTACTTTTCTTCCAAAACTCTTTTTGTATTAACTTAAAAATAATCATACTCTTATGTGTTTTTTTCAATCATGGACGTTTCATATTTCTTGATATTTGTTTCTTGATACTTCTCAGATCTCAAAATTTCACATCAAAAAATAAGAAAAAATTAGATTTCTAAAAAATTTTTTTATAAATAACTAATTGGCAGATTAATTTTGTTTTGTTAATTTAAAAAAAATGAATTGTAAAATCTGTTGTTAGGATAATATAATGAAAAATCTTGTTATTATAGCTTCCGTCATTTTTTTGGTCTGTTCTCAAAATCTTTTTCCAAAAAAATATACTGCTCTCACAGGCGCAACGCTGATTAACACCCACAACAACGAAGTAATTGAAAATTCTATCATTTTAATCAAAGATTCGGTGATAGTCGAAGCTGGGAGTAAAATAAAGACAAAAATCCCTAAAGATGCTGAAGTTGTTGATATATCAGGTAAATATGTAATCCCCGGCTTAGTTGACGGACATATCCATTTTTTTCAGTCGGGTGGATTATATACCAGACCCGACGGCTTAGATCTCAGGCACCGAGTTCCTTACGACGAGCAGATACAATGGATAAGAAAAAACATTGACGATTTCTTCCGCCGGTACACAGCCTGCGGCATCACGACAGTAATAGATATGGGCGGACCTTTCTGGAATTTTGATGTACGGATGCAGGCAGAAAAGACAGAATATGCCCCGAGAACTTTCGTTGCGGGACCCCTTATTGCTTCTTATCAGCCGCCACAGTTTGAAACTGACGACCTGCCTATAATTAAAGTAACGAGTAAAAAAGAAGCTCTCGATTTGGTGGAAAAGCAGTTGAAATATGATCCCGATTTGATAAAAATATGGTATGTAGTTTCAAAAAATACATCAAGCGGACTTGAAGAGTTTTACCCAATAGTGAAAGCCGTTGTGGAGCGGAGCCGTGAAGCCGGAAAGCCTGTTTACATACACGCGACAGAGCTTGAGACTGCCCGGAAATCAGTGCAGGCAGGCTGCGATGTGCTTGTGCATAATATCGTCGATAAAGAAGTGGATGAAGATTTTCTGAAACTCTGTAAGGAAAATGATGTCATTATTATTCCCACCATGTGGGTGTTTGACTCTTATGAATCGGTGTATTCCAAACAGCTTGATTTACTGCCTTGCGAGCATTGGCTGGGCAATCCGCAGATTATCGGCTCTTTGTTTGATATGTACGAACTGGATTACGACGAACTTGGTGACAGACAGAAAAAGCTTATAGTCGAAAAAAAACCTATACGGCAGGACAGTCTTTTAATGAAAAATCTTAAAAAGATATGGGATTACGGAATAACTGTCGCCGCAGGCACCGATGCGGGTAATCTTGGCGTCATTCACGGTCCGTCTCTTTTTCACGAATTTATGTACATGGCTGAGGCGGGTCTTACGCCATATCAGATACTCAAAAGCGCAACTTTGAACGGCGCAAAACTTTTGGGAAACGAGAACAAGCTCGGCTCCATAGAAAGCGGAAAGCTGGCTGATATCGTTATCTTGAATTCAAATCCCCTTGATGACATATTAAATACCTCAGATGTTTTTGCCGTTATGAAGAACGGCGGCGGCTTGATTTATCCTGATTCCTTGATTGTGCGTACGCCGGAAGACCCTGCCCAGATTCAACTTAATGCTTATAACGAGCATGACATCGAATCTTTTCTGCAGGCTTATGCCGAAGATGTGGAGGTCTATATGTTTCCTGATTCTCTTCGCTATAAAGGAAAGGAAAAAATGCGAGGGGTCTATTCCGCTTTTTTTGATAAGACACCGGAACTTCACTGCCGCCTTGTCAGCAGGATGACAAAAGGGAATTTTGCAATAGACCGCGAGTTTGTTACAGGCATTCCGGGCAGGGAAAATCTGAATGCAATAGCCGTATATGAAATTAAAAACGGATTGATTGAAAAGGTATGGTTTATTCCTTAGATATGAGATTTTGAGGAGTATCAAGTACAATAGCATCAAGTACAATAGTATCAAGTACATACCATGTTAATCAATTTTTAATTTTCTATTTTCAATCAATCTTCAATCATTCAATATTCTTAAAGTTACCACGTAAGCTGTAAAATATGTAATCCCTGACGGGATATTATCTTTTTGCGTCATTTTTCAACAAATATTAAATCCCTAATGGGATTTTTCTTACTTGATACTTTTTTTTGATACTTCTCAAAATCTCACATTCCAAAAATCTCATTATTACTTTTTATATTTATTATTTTTTCTTATATTTTGAAAAGTTTTCGTGAACAATTTCCAAGGGTTATTATGGCAGATAATAAGAAACATGAAATCGAAGAAGCATTGAATTCATGGTGCAGCGCAGTGAAAACGAGAGTGCCCGAAAATGTGGTAAGCCATTATGCCGAAGACGGCGTTTTATGGGGAACTGTATCTCCGGTTATTCGTCCCGGTCACGAGCTGATAAGGGAATATTTTGTTCATTTTTTAAGCAAAGAGGATATACAGGGCGAAGTAACTGACCAGAATATAAGAACATACGGGGATATTGCCATTAATTCGGGTTCTTACATATTCAGTTGGAAGAAAAAAAACAAACCCGTATCGGCAGAGGCGCGTTTCTCTTTTGTTTATAAAAAAGATAACGGGAAATGGCTTATTGTGGATCATCATTCATCTTTTAAGCCTGAGTAGTGAGATATTCAGATATTGAGATTGAGAATTAAAACATAGAAAATTCATTAGGAATGAATGAAAAATGATAACTCCCTACCTTTTAGATTTCCTTACTAAGCTGTGCTTAGTAAGGAAATTTTCAAAGGAAGTTTAACTTCTCGAGAAAATTGCAATCCCAAGCACAGCTTAGGATTGAGGGAAAAAAGTAAAAAATAAACAGATGAAACAGACATGATTCGGGAAAACACTCAAGGGGTTGATTATTTTTGAAAACAATGTCATTGCGAGCAACGCGAAGCAATCTCTAAGAAAACTGCATAAGGTTGGAGATTACTTCGTCTTTTCACTCCTCTCAATGACGAAAAAGGAAGAAAAAGATGTCCAACATCTGCCAGATGTTGGACATCTGTGAGCGGAAATTAAAAAAATAAACAGATGAAACATCCATGATTAGGGAAAACAAACAAGGGGATGATTGTTTGAGAGTTAATGCAAAACAGAGTTTTGAAAGAAAAGCACATTCCCAAATCGGAGTTTGGGAATGAGATGCGAAAAAATTAAAAAAACGTAATGTAAATTAAAAACCGGAAGAGACCCCGCCCCGGGCTTCCCCAAGGAGAGGGAGCAAGATCATTGAATCCCCTCCCTTTGGGGAGGGTTAGGGTGGGGCTTAAAATAAACAGATGAAATATACCTTTTTAGATATTGAAAATTTAAAGAAAATTAAAAAATCACTCTTCTTGAGAGATGATTAAGGGATTTTTCCCTTTATAGGTCATATTTGTAACGATTTTATAACTATGTCTGATGAAATAATAGCTGATGATGAACTCATTGAAAAAATCAAAAGCAAAATAGCTCTTATAGAGAGTAAGACAGACGCTTGCTTTGCCGATGATTTTAAAGAAGCTGCAACCATGCTGCAAACACTTGAACAGAGATACAGCCCTCTGCCTTTGAAAAACGGCGGCTCTCCTGCCGAAGTGCTTCAATGGAAAAATATTGCTCTGAAATACAAGGAGAGCGAAGAAAAACTGAGGATGGTGGTAAGAAATGCCGATGCACTTATTTTTATTATTGATAATAACGGTATCATTACGCTGTCAGAGGGAAAGGCGCTGAATCTTTTCAAGTTTCTCCCTAACCAGATAGCAGGTATTTCAATTTTTGATATTTATTACGACAAACCCATAGTACAGGATGAAATCAGAAAGGCTCTAAGCGGAAAAACTACAAGCTCCAGACTTGAAATTCAGGATTATGTTTTCGAATCTGTTTTTTCGCCCTACAGAGATGCAAAAGGTAATATTAACGGAGTGGTTGCCGTTGCTATAGACGTTACCGAAAGAGTTAAAATGATTAAGGAAAGAGAAGAGCTTATAGAAAACCTTCAGCTCTCCAGCAAGAAGATATTTCAGGACGCCGGCAGGCTGATGCATCTTAACGATAAGCTTATCGATTCTGAAGAAAAGCTGAGAAGAATGAATGACGAAAAAGACAAATTTATTTCAATAATATCCCATGACCTGAGAAGCCCCTTTAGCGGTATATTGGGCATGACTGACGGACTTGTAACCCATTTTGATGCTTACTCCCGTGAAGAGCTGCGTACCTCTTTGGAAATGCTCAGCAAAACCGGAAGGCAGATTTATGATCTTCTCGAAAATTTGCTTCTTTGGGCTAAAGTCAACCGCGGGAAGATGGTTGTCAGCAAAGAAAAACTGCCGCTGTATGCCATTGCAAAAGCAAATATCGAGCTTGTGATAAACAATGCCATATCCAAAAATATAACCATAAAAAACGAAGTAGGCAGGAAGATTTTTGTTTTCGCTGATGAAAATATGCTCAGCACAGTGATTAGAAATCTGCTTTCAAACGCAATTAAATTTACCGGCAGCGGCGGAGAGATAAAGGTATCAACCAATAAAACTCTTTACGAAGACATAATTGAAATAAAAGTGTGTGATAACGGAGTGGGGATGCCGCCCGAAGCTGTGGAAAAAATTTTCAGCCTAAGAAAAAAGCAGACTACTCTGGGAACAAACAACGAAAAAGGCTCCGGACTCGGTCTCTTTATCTGCAAAGAGATGATTGAGCAAAACGAAGGTAAAATACGTGTGGAAAGTTCTTTGGGAAAAGGTACATGCTTCATTATTGAACTGAAAAGCGTTGAAGAAGAGGACTACATTCCGGAAGAAGAAGAA
>CAZOBD010000128.1:0-3340 GCA_964577665.1 uncultured Hyphomicrobiales bacterium | reverse complement strand
GAAGAAGAAGAAACAATAGAGCGGACTTTTGAAGACAAGAGTACAGCAGTAGAAGATTCTATACTGAGTGATTTTAAGAATTTAAGCACGGAAAACCAAAAAAATCTTTTAAGAGAAATTCAGGAAAGGTACCTGCCGCAATGCAGAGAAGTATCCGAAACACAGATTTTAAGCAGCATAAAAGCCTTTGCGGTAAATCTGAAAAAGACTTCGGATGAATACGGCTCTAAAGCTCTTTCGTCCTATGCTTCTTCGCTTTTAGAAAAAGTAAAGATGATGGATTTAAGCGGAATTAACAAACTGCTTGATGTTTTCCCCTCTTTTGAAAAAAAATTACAAGAATTTTAAAAATAAAAATTTAATACTATGAGAGAAAATCCCTTGATTTTAGTTGTTGACGACCTGGAAAGCAACCTTCAGGTAGCAGGAAGACTTTTAATGGAAGCGAATTACGAAGTATCATTGGCAAACAACGGACAAAAAGCCATTGAAATAGCTCAGAAGGCGGTTCCCGATTTGATTCTCCTCGATCTGGTAATGCCGGGCATTGACGGCTTTGGAGTGTGCAAGGCATTAAAAAGCAGCGAATTGACAAAGGAGATTCCTATTATCTTTCTTACATCCATGAAAGACACCAATAATATCGTAAAAGGATTCGAAGCAGGAGCTGTTGATTACATCATAAAACCAGCAAACAAACAGGAAACAGTCGCAAGAATAAAAACTCATCTGGAACTTACCGCTTCCAGGGAAACCATCTTAAAACAAAATGAAGAACTCAAAAATCTAATCGAAGAAAAAAAGGATTTCCTTTCCCTTACTTCTAACCATTTAATGAATCCTATCAACGATATTAGAGGTTACAACGAGCAGATAAAAAATCATAACGTAAAAAACGAAAATTCAGAAGACCTACGTCACCTGACAAATCAAATTGATAATGAAACAAAAGCTCTTGCGTCAACCATTAATGATTTTCTTTATCTTTATGAACTTGAAGAAAAAAATGTGCCCAACCTGGCTGAGTCCTTCAATATTAAGTTTATGCTGCAGCAGTTAATCAAAGATTTTCAGCCGGAGCTAAAGCTGAAACGCCTTATTATGGAATTTAACCATAAAGTTGACCAGCTTACTCATGCCTATGCCGACAAGGAAAAAGTGGAAGTGATACTAAAACAACTAATTTCCAATGCAATCAAATATACAAATTTTTATAAGACTATTCTTATAGAAGCAAAAAGTATAGAGAATCATCAGAAATTTGTAATAGTCGAAATAAAAGACCAAGGGGTTGGCATGAAACAAGAAGAGATTAAAAAGGTTTTTGATAAATATACCAAGCTTAGTCCTCAGCCTACGAACGATGAAAAATCCGTCGGTCTCGGCATGCCTATTGTAAAAAGACTTGTAGAAGAGATAGACGGAAGAATACTGGTGGAAAGCCGAGAAGGTAAAGGAACTTCAATAAAGCTTGTAATACCCGGTATATAGTATACTTTGTGCAATTTTCTTAATCATGTACGTTCTATCTGTTTATTTTTACAATATCTTGTTTGGTTACTAAAAATTTTTTACTTAATTTAATTTTTTATATTTAGAAAATTGATTATTTTTGTAGTTCTGACATTTTTCAGATTGGGTTATGTTTGAGAATTTAACAGATAAATTAGAACAAGCGCTTAAGCGCTTTCGCGGACAGGCAAAGATAAGCGAAGAAAACATCTCCGAGGCAATGCGTGAGATTCGCCGTGCTTTGCTCGAGGCAGACGTTAACGTTAAGGTTGCCCGAAAGTTCACGGAAGACATTAAGAAAAAGGCTGTCGGCACGGAGGTAAAAGGAAATTTACTTCCCGAGCAGCTTATTGTAAAAATAGTTCGCGATGAACTCGTTGAGCTGATGGGAAGCAAGCAGCAAGACCTTCAGCTTTCTCCTCAGCCCCCTACGGTAGTTCTTGTCGCAGGTCTTCAAGGCTCAGGAAAAACAACTTTTTGCGCCAAACTTGCAAAAAACCTTCGCAAAAAGGGAAGGCAGCCCATTTTGGCAGCCTGCGACGTCCACAGGCCTGCGGCAATTGACCAGCTTAAAACTCTCGGCAAGCAAGTTAATATTCCAGTGTATTCTAAAGATGACAGCAAAGATGCCGTTAAAATTGCCAAAGATGCTCTCAGCTACTCCCGGAAATTTGCAAGAGACGTTGTTATCATCGACACAGCGGGACGTCTTACAATCGACGAACTGATGATGGAAGAAGTCGGCAACATCAGCAAAGCCGTTAAGCCGACCGAAACCCTTTTCGTGTGCGATGCGATGATAGGGCAGGACGCGGTAACAACCGCAAAAGCTTTCCATGAAAAGCTCAATCTGACCGGTGTTGTGCTGACAAAGCTTGACGGCGACACACGCGGCGGTGCGGCTCTTTCCGTGCTTTCTGTTATCGGAAAGCCCGTTAAATTTGTAAGCACAGGCGAAAAGCTGGACGCTCTCGAGACTTTTCACCCTGACAGAATTGCTTCGAGGATACTAGGTATGGGCGACGTGCTGACCCTCGTTGAAAAAGCCGAGCAGCAGATTGACCAGAAAGAAGCTAAACAGCTTGAAACAAAAATTCGTAAGAACCAGTTTACCTTCGACGATTTTCTCGATCAGTTAAAAACTATTCGGAAAATGGGTTCTATAAGGGATCTGATGGGTATGATACCAGGCATGGACAAAGCAATGAAAAACGTTGATATCGACGAAAAAGCATTCTCAAAGGTGGAGGCTATTGTTCTTTCCATGACTAAACAGGAGCGAACTACTCCAAAAGTATTGAACGGCTCCCGCAGGCGCCGTATTGCAAACGGCAGCGGCACGACAGTACAAGACGTGAACAGACTTTTAAAGCAATTCGACGATATGAACAAAATGATGAAAAATATTTCCCGCGGCGGCAAGTCAAGAATGATGAAGAATTTCGGTCTGCCTTTCGGAGCGAGGATGTGAGATTTTGAGAAGTATAAAGTACATAGTATCAAGTATTACAGTATCAAGTATTAAATACTACAGTATCAAGTATCAACAATATGAATCCCGTCAGGGATTGGATATTTGTAGAAAAAAGGCACAAAAAGATAGAATTCCTTTAGGGATTCAATATTAAAATGCTAATGCTGTAATATTTAAAATTGAAATAGAAAACATGGATGTCATTCTGTCCCTGTGCCGAAAGCTTGTTTCAGTATTGTTTCAGAATCTCACGAATGAGGAACACACCCCTTTATTCCCCTCAAGAAGGGATAAAGGGCATGATTATTTGAGAGTTAATGCAAAACAGAGTTTTGAAAGAAAAGCACATTCCCA
>CAZOBD010000127.1:3484-11118 GCA_964577665.1 uncultured Hyphomicrobiales bacterium | reverse complement strand
TTAGAAAGTTAAGTTTTTGTTAAAGCAAAATAAAATAATAGAATTGAAAAGGGTACTAATTATAGAGGACGACGAACTGGTGCGGAAGGATCTGATGTTCCTTCTGAAAATGAATAATTATGATGTTTTTACTGCTTCAAACGGCATAGATGGCCTTGGATCTGCCTTATCTGATAAACCTGATTTAATCCTTTGCGACATAAATATGCCGGGCATGAACGGTTATGAAGTCCTTAAAGAACTTCAGAAAAATCCGACTGCTTCCCTTATCCCTTTTTTATTTCTTACTGCCCGTTCAGAAAAAGATCAGTTCAGAAAAGGCATGGATCTGGGGGCAGACGATTACCTGACAAAACCCTATAACAAAGAAGCAGTTCTGGAAGCTGTTAAAACAAGGCTTAAACGATATGCGATTATTCAGGATACATACAATAAGAGACTGAGGAATCTGGAAAGTTATGTTTCTACAACTCTGCCTCATGAATTAAGGACACCGCTTACAACTATTATGCTGTATTCGGAAATTTTAATGAACAGCTATAAAGATTTGCCGGAATCCGAACTCGACGGCATTTTTTTAAACATTAATAAAGCCGGCAAAAGACTCCTGAGGATTATTACAAATTATCTGTTTTTCAATGAACTGCTTCAGCTCGAAGAATTTCTGAATAAGCCCCAAGGCATAGAATTCAATCCAAACGAAGCCGTGAAAATGACGGCAGAAAAAATAGCCGCATCATATAATCGAAAAGATGATTTGAGGCTTGATCTTCATGCGGAAATGATAGTTATGAGCGTGGAGTTTTTTACAAAACTTATAGAAGAACTAATTGACAACGGCTTTAAATTTTCCGATGAAGGCACTAAAGTAGAAGTAAGTACAGAAACCTCAGAAGGCAATCTGATTTTGAAAGTGAAAAACCGAGGGAGAGGTTTTACAGAAAGCGAGATTAAGAAAATACATGCTTTCAGCCAGTTTAAAAGAAAAGAATATGAACAGCAGGGCATTGGTCTCGGGCTGGCAATTGTAATGAAAATTGCTGCGTTATACGGAGGCGGTATTGAGGTAAAAAGTACTCCGGGGGTTGATGCTCTGATAACCGTATCTTTTCCGGCGGGAATATAAAATTTGCTTTTTTAAAATATTATTTTTAAATTACTTGCAAGTTATGTATTCATTATTTGATTAGAAATCAAAAGACTGTATTAATAAACCGGAATGTACAATAAATTTAAAAATTATTTGTTTAATAGACTGAAAATATTCTTATAATAAATTAATTTTTGTTATTATATCAAACAGAAAAGCTAAATGGCAAAATCTTTAAAAGTAAATATCGGCGGAAAGGAATATGTGCTGCGAGGAGACGATGAAGCCCTGCTGCAGCGTGTAACCCGTGAGGTCAACAGCCAGTTAGCTGCTCTGGAAAATAGTCATACTGAAGAATCGGCTACAACACTTTCTATTTTAGCGGCGCTTAATATCGCCGAGAAGCATTTTAAATACAAAGAACAAAATACAGTAAGCAATAAATATATAATAAACGAGATAAATGCTATGACCGAATTTTTGCAATCGAGCATTACCTCGGCAGTTGACTGACAGTAATTTGTTCAAATATAAGAAAGAAACGTTCTTTGAGAATACTTAGTAAACAAATTGTTATAGCCGTATTCGACTAAATTGCACCACGTATATAAAGAACCGTTAGTTTATATAACAAGGGATTCAGACTTCGGTATTAAAATGCAGGCCTCATCCGCTTTTTGCGGAAGCTTCGGCTCAGAGGAAGCGTGCTAATACCGGGCTGTTGCCCACCGTGGAAAATTGGGTTCTTTCATCTCGTGCCTTTTTTTTCAATTTAGTCGCTGCGGCTTTTTTTTTGTAAGTAATATAAATAAATACACTAACAGATGAACATTGATAGAACAGAAAAAGGGAGTCACTTATGAATGAAATGATCGTTGTTGCCATACTCAGCATAGTCGGTTTGATCGGCGGATTTGCGGTAGCTTACTACATGGCGCAGAAAGTCATGGCTTCAAAAATTAAAGAAGCCGAAGACTCAGCCAAAAAGTTGATAAAAGACGGCGAAAAAGAAGCTGCAAATCTCAAAAAAGAGAAAATGCTGGAAGTTAAGGAAGAATGGCATAAGAAAAAACAGGATTTCGAAAACGAAACTCAGACAAGAAGAGCTAAAATCCAAGTGCTCGAAAAGCAGATTAAAGCTAGAGAAGAAGCCGTGGAAAGCAAGCTCGAAGTAATTACAAAAAAGGAAAAACAACTTCAGATATTTGAATCTGAACTCAGCAAGAAACAATCCACTCTGGATAAAAGACTTAACGAAACAACCAACATAATAGAAGAACAGACAAAAGAACTCGAAAGAATCAGCGGTCTCAACCGCGAAGAAGCAAAAAAACAACTGACCGACAGTTTCATTAATGCCGCAAAGCAGGAAGCTGCCCAGTTTATAAAACAGATTCGCGATGATGCCAAGAAGACAGCACATAAAGAAGCGCAATACATAATCGTTGACGCCATACAGCGCACTGCCTCAGACCACAGTGTGGAAAGTACTGTCTCTGTTGTCAGCCTCGACAGTGATGAAATGAAAGGAAGAATCATAGGCAGAGAAGGCAGAAACATACGCGCTTTTGAATCTGCAACAGGTATTGATCTGATAATTGACGATACACCGGAAGCCGTTGTTATCTCCGGATTTGATCCTTTTCGCCGGGAAGTAGCGAAGCGTGCATTAGAGCGCCTCATGGAAGACGGCAGAATTCATCCCGCAAGGATAGAAGAAGTAGTTTCAAAATCCCGCAAAGAGCTTGAAGAAGAAACATTTAGTGTGGGTGAAAGCGCCATGATTGAACTCGGTGTACACAATGTACATCCCGAGCTTGTTAAGCTGGTAGGTAAAATGAAATACCGCTCCAGCTACGGACAGAACCTGTTGAATCACTCAATTGAAGTAGCTCATGTATGCGGTCTGATGGCTGCCGAGCTGAATCTGGATGCCAATATGGCAAAGCGTGCAGGTCTTTTACACGATATAGGCAAGTGCGTTGACCAGAATACAGAAGGCCCCCATGCTCTTATCGGATATGAGTATGCCAAAAAGTACAAAGAACCCCGCTTTGTAGTAAACGCAATAGGGGCACATCACGAAGATATGGAAATGGAATCGCCCTTAGCAGTCCTTGTGCAGGCAGCCGACAGTATCAGCGGCGCCCGCCCGGGTGCAAGACGCGAATCACTTGAAAATTACGTGAAACGCCTTGAAAAACTCGAAAATCTTGCAAAGAGTTTCGATGGAGTTGCAAAAACTTTTGCAATACAGGCAGGACGTGAAATCCGGGTTATTGTCGAGCCTGATCATGTAGATGATCTCACAGCCGACAGAATGGCTGATGACATAGCAAAGCGAATTGAAAGTGAAATGGAATACCCCGGGCAGATTAAAGTAACGGTTATACGCGAAAGAAGAAGTGTATCGCTGGCAAAATAGTCTTTTATTTGCTAAGATGATTATTGTAGAATTAAAAAAATGAAACCGAAGGAAGATATCCCCCAGCCCCCTTATAAATAAGGGGGCTTTTCCTTCCCTTACTTGTAAGGGAAGGTTTTAAGCAAGATGTCGGACACCTTTAAGGTGTCCGACATCTGAAAATCAAAATGACATAGCAGTAGAAGAAAAAAGATGTCCAACATCTGGCAGATCATGGACATCTGAAGAGGAAAGCAAAAACATCAACAGATGAAACGTCAATGATAGAATAAAACACTTAAGGGAATGATTATTTTTAGTATATTTGCCATATATTGAAGGAAAACGCAATTTAAATTAAAAACCGGAAGAGACCCCGCCCCGGCTTTCCCCAAGGGGAGGGAGATTAAGAATGTTGTTCCCTCCCCTTGGGGAGGGTAAGGGTGGGGCTAAAATAAACAGATGAAGCACAAGACATATTTTGTTTGCACGGAATGCGGAGCCCGTTCTTCCAGATGGCAGGGCAGATGCACAAACTGCGGAGCATGGGGAAGCCTTACCGAAGAAGTAGAACAGACTTCCGGAAAAAAAATTCTCAGGAAAGTACCCCTTTCAAAAAATCCTGCAATGAAACTGAAAGATATTTCACCGGAAGGTGAAATCCGACTTATCACGGGAATCGGTGAGCTGGACAGGGTACTCGGAGGCGGAATCATACCAGGCTCGCTGATACTTGTCGGCGGTGATCCCGGCATCGGCAAATCCACCATGATGCTTCAGATGTGCAGCGGTCTTGCAAAACACAATCCCGTGTATGTAACAGGCGAAGAATCACTCCGGCAGATTAAATTTCGCTCTACCCGTCTTAGCGGAATCCCCGAAGATTTGACCGTGCTTGCAGAAACAAATATCGAGAGGATAAATGCTGTCATTCAATCAGATGAATTTAGTACGGCAATTGTCGATTCCATTCAGTCAGTATATTCGGATAAAATTGATGCTGCTCCCGGGAGTGTGGCTCAGGTAAGAGAATGTGCCGCTCTTTTGATGAACACCGCAAAAACATCTGGAAAACCCGTTTTTATTATAGGGCATGTTACAAAAGAAGGAATAATTGCCGGACCGAAACTGCTGGAGCATACTGTCGATACCGTTCTTCAGTTCGAAGGCGATAAAACTTATTCCTTCAGAATTTTGAGAGCGCTTAAAAACCGCTACGGCTCCACAAATGAAATCGGCATTTTTGACATGACCGAGCATGGCTTGCGGGAAGTACTCAATCCTTCTGAAATCTTTCTTGCTCAGCGCAAGGCTGAAGACAGCGGAGTTGCCGTAGTTTCTCCCATGGAAGGCACGAGGCCCCTCCTGCTGGAAGCTCAGGCTCTCGTTACCCCAACGGGTTTTGCTGTGCCGCAGCGTACTGCAACCGGATTTGACACCCGCCGCCTGAACATGATACTTGCCGTTTTGGAAAAGAGACTGGGAGAAAAATTCCGGCAGATGGATGTTTTCGTTAATGCCGCAGGAGGCGTTTGGCTGAGCGACCCGGCTGTTGACCTTGGTGTTGCCGCCGCTCTTGTCAGTTCTCTACGGGACAAACCCATAGATTCTGCGACTCTATTAATCGGGGAAATTGGTCTTACAGGCGAAGTTCGGGCTGTTTCAAACATTGAGCAGAGGCTGAAAGAAGCCCAAAAACTCGGTTTTAAAAAAGCGTTTATTCCTGCATCCTCTTTGAATAAATTATCCAAATCATTTGAAATAAAACTCATACCCGTTGAAAGAATTTCTCTTGCTTTTGCCGAATTGTTCTGATTTTAACATGCTTTTTTAATAAGAGCAAAAAAAAAATTTATCTGCACAATTACTATAAATAAATGCCATTTTTATACATCAACTTAATAAATTCACCGCTTTCTTGCTTAGAGAGTTTCTTAAAATAAATTAATTTTGTAATAAAAAAAAATCCTATATTTTAATAGTTAAAATAATATTAATTATTTATATATGGCTTATGTCTTTTATAGAAAAAATAACTCCGCCGGGAAAATGGAAAACTCCGGTCACGATTCTAATCGGAATAATAGTGGGCATGGGAGCGCTCATCTTCCATATTTCCAATGCATCTTCTTATCTGTCCGATGAGCCTGAAACCTGCATAAACTGCCACGTAATGTTTCCACAGTACACAACATGGGCGCACAGCAGCCACAGAGAAGCGGCGGTTTGCAACGACTGCCACGTTCCCCACGAGAATGTTGTCAGAAAATATTATTTCAAAGCAAACGACGGAGCGCGGCACGCAACTATTTTTACACTCGGCACTGAGCCTCAGGTAATTCAGATGAAAGAAGCAGGCATACAGGTAGTGCAAAACAACTGCGAGCGCTGCCACTGGGAACAGATTTCACGTGTTTCCATCGCCGATGTAAGCGGAGAAAACTATATGACCGGGCAGGGCAAGCTATGCTGGGGATGCCACCGCGAAGTGCCCCACGGCAGGGTACGCAGTGAAGCTTCCGCTATAAATGCCCTGATACCTTACAAAAAACCGTCAGTGGCTGACTTTATGAAAGATACAGCGAATTACAATGATTAAAGTTTAGATTAACAGGTTTTCAAGTCTATAAAACTTTTAAAGTTAAAAATAAACAAAAAAAAATATCATTCAAATAAAAGGGGATAATATGAGCGGCTCTAAAAAAAGAAATCCTGCGCTAAACTGGGTTTTGTTTATCATTACAATAGCAGTAGTCTTTTTAATAGGTATGTTCACTGCTTCAATAGTAGAAAGACGCGCGGAAAAAGTAGCGAAACTGCAGCCCGTAACGGATATTGGCGAATGGGAAACGGACAATTCGGTATGGGGCGAGAACTACCCCCGCGAATACGAATCTTACCTGAGAATGAGGGACACTTCATTCAGCTCAAAATTTGGCGGCTCGGCAGAAATTGATTACCTTGAAGAGTATCCCGAGCTGGTCATCCTCTGGGCAGGCTACGGCTTTTCAAAAGGGTACGATCAGGGCAGAGGACATATTTACGCAATAAAAGATATTCGCGAAATACTAAGAACCGGCGGTGTGGAAGACTCTCCGATGCCCGCAACCTGCTGGACCTGCAAAAGCCCCGACGTACCCCGTATGATGGCAAAAAACGGAATTGCCGAGTTTTATAAAGGAGCTTGGAAAGATAAAGGCAAAGAAATAACCAATCCTATCGGCTGCCTTGACTGTCATGATCCTGAAACGATGAATCTGCGTATATCCAGACCTGCCCTTAAAGAAGCTTTTGAAAGACAAGGAAAAAAGATAGAGGATTTCACACATCAGGATATGCGCTCGCTGGTTTGCGCCCAATGCCATGTGGAGTACTACTTCAAAAAAGACGGCAATTACCTTGCATTTCCATGGGACAGCGGTTTCAGCGTGGAAGCTATGGAAAACTATTACGATAATCTTGAATTTGTTGACTGGGTTCATAAACTTAGCAAAACACCAATGTTGAAAGCACAGCATCCGGATTACGAAATTTTTATGACAGGTGTGCATTACAGCAGAGGCGTTGCCTGCGCAGACTGCCACATGCCCTATAAAGTGGAAGGCGGCATTAAATACTCTGACCACCACATCCAAAGTCCGCTGAATGCCGTCAGTATTTCCTGTCAGGTGTGCCACCGCCAGAGTGAAGAGCAGCTCAAACAGGATGTTTACGACAGACAGGTGAAAATCCGTCAAATTCGTGCCATCGCCGAAGACGCACTTGCAAAAGCTCATATTGAAGCTAAAACAGCGTGGGAAAACGGCGCTACGGAAGAAGAAATGGCTCCCGTTCTGAAGCTCATCCGTCATTCTCAGTGGCGCTGGGACTGGGTAGCGGCGGCAAACAGCATGGGATTTCACTCACCCGTGGAAGCGCTGAGAATACTTGGCACTTCCATCCAAAAAGCCGAAAAAGCACGCGGCATTCTAAGCTCCATTTTTGTAAGACACGGCGTGGAGATACCGATTGGATTTCCGGATATTTCCACAAAAGAGAATGCCCAAAAGTACATAGGACTGGATATGGATTTCCTTATAAAAGATAAGGAAAATTTCATAAAAAAAGTTCAGAATGAGTGGGGAAAACCCGTTGTAGAGT
>CAZOBD010000127.1:0-3384 GCA_964577665.1 uncultured Hyphomicrobiales bacterium | reverse complement strand
TTGTGCTGATGATTTTCGGCTCTATATGGGTAATTTACTATATTTCCCGCGATATTCCCAACAATCATCTCCAGCACTTAAAAGAAGAATATGAAAAAGAACCGCAGGCGCCGGTTGACCACAGCAAGCTTGAGATACTTCAACAGGATTTTCAAAGCGCCGCGCAAGTTACCCAAGCCTGCATTAGCTGCCACACAGAACGCCACAAAGAAGTTATGAGAACCGCTCACTGGAACTGGCAGCGTGAAGAATACATAGAGGGCAGGGGAATTGTAAAAATTGGTAAAAAAAATATTATCAATAATTTCTGTATGGGCATAGGCGGCAGCGAAGGTCTCTGCAACAAATGCCACGCGGGCTACGGGTGGAGCGATACGACGTTTGATTTTACCGAAGCAAAAAATATTGACTGCCTTGTGTGCCATGATAACTCGGGAGACTATAAAAAGGGCAATGAAATGGCAGGCTATCCGGCAAAGGATGTTGACCTCGGCCATATTGCACGCAATGTCGGCAAGCCTATGAAGCAGAATTGCGGTTCATGCCATTTTTTCTCAGGAGGCGGAAACAATGTTAAGCACGGGGACTTAGAAGCAGCAATGCTAAACACGGACAGGTCAGTTGACGTTCACATGGGAAAAGACGGACCGGATATGGCTTGCGTTGAGTGCCACGAAGCTGAAAATCACAAGATGCTCGGAAAACTTTACTCAGTTTCTTCTATGAACAAAGACAGGATGAAATGCGAATCCTGCCACAGCGATGTCCCGCATACTCAAAGTATTATAAATGAACATTCCGTTAAAGTTTCTTGTCAGACCTGCCACATCCCTGTTTATGCAAAGGTAAATGCAACCAAAATGTATTGGGACTGGTCAAAAGCCTGCAAGATAATGGATCCCTCCTATTCCGAAACGGACAGCCTCGGCAACAAAGTCTATCTTGCTAAAAAAGGTGCTTTTATCTGGCAGAAGGAAGTAAAACCGGATTATGTCTGGTTTAACGGCACGGCAGATCATTATCTGCTCGGAGATAAAATAGATACGGCAAATCTGCCCGTAAATATAAATACTCTGAACGGAAAATATGCAGATAGAAATTCGAAAATCATCCCCGTGAAAATTCACAGAACACGTCAGGCTTACGATCCTGTAAACAACCTTCTGATACAGCCTAAACTATGGGACGAAAAAGAGGGCGAAGGCGCTCTTTGGGTGGACTGCAAACACATACCCATTAAAGACATGTGGGACATCGCTTCAGAAGAAGGAATGGAATATGTCGGTCTTCCGTATTCGGGGCAGTACGATTTCATTGAAACACAGGTGTTCTGGCCCGTAAATCACATGGTGTCGCCCAAAGAGGACGCTCTGCAGTGCAAAGACTGCCACAGCAGGGAAAACGGAAGACTTGAAAATTTGAATGATTTTTACATGCCCGGCAGAAATTACAATAAAATTGTACGCACAGGCGGGCTGGCAATGATAGCGCTCTCCTTCATTGCCGTTTTCACACATGCTGCGGGCAGAATTTTTAGTTCTAAGAAAAGAAAAAAACAAGAGAAAGATAAATAATGAAAAGAGCTTACATTTATGACAAATTCAACAGAATATGGCACTGGGCGCAGGCATTTTTGATTTTATTCCTTGTCCTGACCGGATTTGAAATACACGGCGATTACGAGTTCTTCGGTTTTGACACAGCGGTTCGATGGCATAACGTAGCAGCGATTTCTTTGATTGTTCTTGTGATTTTTGCGATATTCTGGCATTTCACAACGGGAGTTTGGCGGCATTACCTGCCCACAAGAGAAAATCTTATAGCTCAGGCGCGCTATTATACTGTCGGAATATTCAGGAACGAGCCCCATCCCGTAAAGAAAACCGAACTCAGCAAGCTCAATCCGCTTCAGAGGCTTGTATATCTCGGACTAAAAATACTTGTCATTCCTGTTATGGTTATTTCCGGACTTCTTTATATGTTTTATCGTTTCCCGCAGAATGACACAATTGCAAGCCTCGGAACAGAAAGCCTCGAAAGTATTGCCGTTTTTCATACAGCCGGGGCATTTGCACTCGCGGCATTTATCATTATGCATCTGTATCTTATAAGCACCGGACATACAATAACGTCTAATTTGAAAGCAATGATTACGGGTTATGAAGAAATTGAAGAGGAAGACGAAAAAGATAAACAGATATAGCAATCATGATTCGGGAAATCAAACAAGAGTATGATTATTTTGGGAATACAAAATTTCGTCATTGCGAGCAACGCGAAGCAATCTCAAAGAAATCTGCATAATGCCGGGGATTGCTTCGTCGCACCGCTCCGCCTAATGACTTAGCAACAGAAGCAAAAAGATGTCCACCATCTGACAGATGTCGGACATCTGAAGCGGTAAGTAAAAATAAACAGTTAAAAATATTAATATTCAAAACATACCATATAATATTATGAAAAACACATTGAACGACCCAAAGAAATTTATGAATCCCTATCTCGCCGGATTTTTGCTCGGGCTTGTCGTTATTGCAGCCTTTTATCTGACGGGCAGAGGCTTAGGAGCCAGCGGAGCCGTTAAAAGCGGTGTTGTGGCAGTAGTGGATTTCATCGCACCGGAACATGCTCGAAATGTTGATTATTTCTCAGAATATTTAGCATCGCATGAAGACATTCCTCTAAAAGCATGGCTTGTCTTTCTGCTTATCGGAGTGCTGGTCGGCGGTCAGGTTTCAGGAGCAAGAGCAAACAGACTGCAGCTTAAACTTGAGCATGGTCCAAAAACGAATGCAAAAGTGCGTGTTTTTACAGCTTTGCTTGGCGGAATGCTGTTCGGATTCGGAGCGCAGATGGGCAGAGGATGCACCAGCGGCGCTGCTCTCAGCGGCATGGCTGTTCTATCGACTGCCGGTTTTGTTTCCATGCTGGCTATCTTCGGTTCGGGATTCGTTTTCGCATACTTTTTCAGGAAACTGTGGATTTAGTATCGGATTTTTCTGATCGGATGAATATAACAGTAAATATAAACAGATGAAATAAACATGATTAAGGGAAAACACACAAGGGGATGATTGTTTTGAGTAGATTTGCCATATATTAAAGAAAAATAACGAAAAAAAAAGTAATGTGAATTTTAAACCGGAAGAGACCCCACCCCAGCCCTCCCCAAGGGGAGGGAGCAAGATCATTGAATTCCCTCCCTTTGGGGAGGGTTAGGGTGGGGCTAAAAATAAACAGATGAAACGTCCATGATTCGGGAAAACACATAAGGGGATGATTGTTTTTAGAAGATATGCCATTTATTAAAGAAAAAATCGTATTGAAAAGAAAAACCGGAAGAGACCCCACCCCAGCCCTCCCCAAGGGGAGGGAGCAAGATCA
>CAZOBD010000126.1:0-11269 GCA_964577665.1 uncultured Hyphomicrobiales bacterium | reverse complement strand
AATAAACAGATGAAACATCCATGATTCTGGGAATCACACAAGGGGATGATTATTTTAAAGTTAATACAAAACAGATTTTGAAAGAAAAGTACATTCACAAATCGGAGTTTGGGAATGAGATGCGAAAATAACGTAATGTAAATGAAAAACCGTAAGAGACCCCACCCCGGCCCTCCCCAAGGGGAGGGAGCAAGATAATTGAATTCCCTCCCTGTGGGGAGGGTTAGGGTGGGGCTTAAAATAAACAGATGAAACATCCATGATTCTGGGAATCACACAAGGGGATGATTATTTGGGGAATAAAAATGCAGCCGTCTGGACTGAACTGATGTTTTAAAATATTTTTCAGATGGGTATTCTTTTATTAAATTTGTAGTTAATAGAAATTACGAATAATTAGGACGGGAAAAAATTGAAAGCATTAGTTACTGGAGCAACGGGATTTATCGGCAGCCATACCGCGGATATGCTGCTGGAAAAGGGGTTCGACGTTCACTGCACAATCCGCAAAACCAGCAATCTGCGCTGGCTGAAGGACAAACCTTTCAAGCTGCATGAGGCATCTTTTTCGGAAATAGAATCACTTAAGAAAGCAGCAGAAGGAGCTGATTATATCTTTCATGTGGCAGGAGCGACTTTTGCGCGGAATTTCGAGGATTTTCTCCGCAGCAACCGCGACGGTACAAAGAATCTCCTTGAGGCTGCAAAGCAGACGGCGCCAGATTTAAAACGTTTTCTTTTTATCAGCAGCCAAACCGTAGCGGGTCCCTCTCAGAGTCTCGAAAAACCAAAAGTGGAAACTGACGCTTGCTTTCCTATTACTTCATACGGCAAAAGCAAAAAAGCTGCCGAAGACGAAGTTTTAAAATACAAAGACATTATGCCCGTAACAATCGTCAGACCTCCTGCGGTAATCGGTCCGAGAGATACAGCCATTTTCCCGCTTTTCAAAGCCGTGAAAGGCGGACTTGCCACTTTGATAGGCATAAAACCGAAATATCTCAGCCTGATACATTCGCATGATGTTGCAAGGGGGGCTATTGAAGCAGCTCTGTCGGATAATACCAAAGGAAAGATATATTTCCTTTCTTCCGAGAAATTTTACACTTGGGATGAGATAATGGATATGATAAAGAACAGCGTCGGCAGAAAAAAAGTATTCAAGCTGAAAATCCCGCATTTCATTGTTCTCAGTGCCGGCGGGATGACCGAGTTTTTAGGCAAGCTTTCTACCAAACCGCCGATTTTCAATTACGAAAAAGCACAGGACTTCATACAGCAATATTGGACATGCTCGGTGGAAGCCGCAAAAAATGACTTCGGCTACCGCCAGATGATGCCCATGGAGCAGGCTATAGAAGACACTGTTAAATGGTATATTGACAATAAGTGGATGTAGTGGTTCTAATGTTTTTTTTAGAATAAATCGAAAAAAATATGTCCCGCCTGCCTAAAATAAATATAATCATCGCCACTGTGATAAGCGTGGTGATAATTGCTGCGGCATATCTTGTCTTCATAGTCGATATTTCCCGCATTTCCCTGCCTCCGGAATATGAAGAATTTTCAAGCGCATTTGTTAATGACAGCATAAAAATATATAAAAACCATTACGGCATACCCCATATAAGGGCAAAAAGCGAGAAATCTGCCTTTTTTGCGATGGGTTACTGTCAGGCGCAGTACAGAATGTGGCAGATGGATATTTTGAGAAGGAGTGCATCGGGCAGGCTTTCTGAGGTTTTCGGAAAAAGAATGCTCCATGCCGACAAGATTATGAAGATTCTTAATTTCAAAGGTATGGCAGAGAATGATATGAACCGTATTTCTGCAAAATCAAAGGAAATTTTGAATGCTTATGCAGCCGGTGTCAATCAGTATCTTGAAAGATATTCCAATAATCTTGCATTCGAGTTCGGCGCTGCCGGCTGTCATCCCGAACCGTGGAAGGCTGAGGACTGTCTTCTTATAAGCAGACTGACGGCATTTATCATGGCAAAGAGCTTTCGCGGGGATCTTTTCTTCGGAGAAGCCGCCGAACAGATGAGCAGCAAAAAAGCGCTGAGTCTTCTGCCGGAATATCCTGAAGATGCACCGAGAATTTTAGATAAAAAACTAAGCGGCAAGCACGAAAAATTCGGCAGCGATTCATCCCTTGTTCATTATTACGAAAATTCGGAACGCGGTATTGTGTCAGCATTTGCGGATTTTTTTGATCAAGCTGCAGGATTGTTAGACCTGCCTCTGAATACTTCCGCAAGCAATGCTTGGGCAAGAAAAAGAGATTTAATCGGAGAAAGCGGCGCCGTGCTGGCAAACGATCCGCATCTTGCGCTGACTTTGCCTTCAAGCTGGTTTCAGGCACATATTACCGTTCCGGGAAAGATGAACGTTACGGGAGCTTTGTTAGCAGGCACACCTCTTTTTCTCGTTGGAAGGAATGACCATATTTCATGGGGAATTACAAATGGAATGTTTGATGATTTCGATTTTTTTATTGAAAAAGTTGATACTACAAATTCAGATTTTTATATAGCCCCCGGCGGAGCAAGAAAAAAATTTCGGATGTTTCCCGACACTGTTTTTATAAAAGATGCCGATCCTGAAATTTATTACACCCGATATACAGCACGGTCAGGAGTTCTGAGCGATGTTATTCCCGAAGGCTATACTCCCGAAAAACTTTTCAGCGATACTGCCGGATACCGCAATCCTTTGAAAAAATATATAATCACTTTTTCATGGACAGCCTCAAAAAAAAGCGATGAATTCCTTTCTCTTTACAGAGTTAATAAGGCAGAAAACCGCTGGCAGTTTCGGGATGCATTGCGATATTGGGGCGCACCCGGTCTTGTCTTTAACTATGCCGATAAAAAAGGGAACGTGGGGGTAATACCGGCAGGAATTATTCCTGTCAGGGGAGAAAAGGCAATTCCGGAAGTGCCTAATCCGGGCTGGGAAGCCGGCTATTCATGGCTGGGCAGCAAAAGAGCTGCATTACCGGACATGTTCAATCCCGAAAAAAAATTTGTCTTTTCTGCCAATAATAAAATAACGGACGATTTCCCTCTCCATGTATCATCTTATTGGGATCCTCCGTCCAGAGCCGAAAGAATAGAAGAACTAATGAGCAGCTTCGATGAGTTTACCGCAAGAGATGCACAACTGATGCAGATAGATGTACTTTCGCCTTATGCAAGGGAATTTCTATCTTATGTGTTTCCCGTGCTCGTTGAAAAACAAAAATCTTTGACCATTCTTGAGAAAAAAATACTGAGAATACTTTTGAACTGGGATTTTCAAATCTCGCCTCATCTCACTTCACCCACCGTTTACAATGCTTTTGCTGAAAGAATAATTTATAATACATTTCATGACGAACTCGGGGATATACTTTACGAAAAATATTGCTTCGTAATCGGTATGCCCCACCGCAAGATAATGGAGCTTATCAGATTGCACGGCAGCGAATGGTTTGACGATGTATGGTCAGAAGAAAAGGAAACACGGGAAGACATAATAATTAAAAGCTTCAGAGAAGCCGTTAATACTCTAAGACTTCGGTTTAACACCGATAATTTTTATCATTGGAAATGGGGTAAAGTTCATACTTTAACACTTAAGCACATTTTCAGCAGTAATGAGTTCCTCAGGCCTTCAGTCAGCGAGGGTGAATTTGAAGTACCCGGCAGCCTTACCAGTATTAACAGCACCTGCTGGAACCTGAACGAACCCTACAAAACAGTAACCGGTCCTTCGCTCCGCTTTGTAACAGATATGAACGATTCGCTAGTTTATATGTCTCTGCCCGGAGGCATATCGGGCGATCCGCTCAGTCCCAATTACAGCGATCAGGTGCAGTTGTGGCTAAACGGAGGTTACCTTTCATTAAGTACATTACAAGTGCCGGATGAAGATTTTGATTTAAGAATATGTATTTTTCCTGATAAATTGAGATAAAAAATATGGGTTTCATTCCGGCTGAAGCGGAATGCCGGAATCTCACGAATGAGGAACACACCCCTTAATCACCTCTCAAGAGGGGATGAAATACATGAAATTAATAACATTCGTCCTATGGCTTAAAGTAATCGGATGAATATGCAGTATGGAGCAAAAAGATGTCCAACATCTGCCAGATGTCGGACATCTCCATTTCATTTAATCAATTTTCACAATTTTCCCGCTTTCTAATCTCTCCCCCATTCTCAGCACATAGAAATACATCCCCTCCGGCAGGCCTGCCGCCTCAAGCCGCGCCTCATGGCTGCCAGCCTCTTTAAATCCATCTACAAGAGTTTTCACTTCATTTCCGAGCATATCAATCACTTTCAGCGTTACATGTCCCGCCTTTGAAAATTGAAAATTAAAAATTGAGTGAAGGGGTTGGGGAAGATCGATGCTTTTCCTATTTTTCTGCTGACGCTCTTCAATCGCTGAAACGGCTTCTTCGGGCAGGAGGACGCCGTCTTCGCGGAAGAGGTAAACAAATGAATCTTCAATAGCATATCCGCCAAAGATTGTAATAGCATATTCAATATAGACCAGAATATTGCCGTATCGATCCAACGCTAATCTACGAATATAAGGATCGACATGTGATGATGTGCCCGGACGTGCAGGAGGAATATCAAATTTCTCAATACTATTACCGTCATATTTGAACAATTCTTCTTCATCAATCTTAGTAAACCACAGCACTCCTTCTTCATCCAATGCTAAGGAAAGTATTCCTACAAAATCGCTTGGATAATAATATGTATCCTTGTTTATAAGATTTATCTCTGCTAACCGAAGTGAATCAACATTATTAAATGTACCAATTCCCCAATTATATGCTACTAATATTTTATCATTAGGGTATGGAGACATACTGCGAATATTCCCATTTACGACAGGGAAGTTATCAGAAGTGAAACTGCTGAATTGATTGTTTTGATATTTATATAGTATATTATTGGGTTTCTTAGAGCCTGATTTTATAATGTAAAGATTGTTTTTGCTGTCAAATGTCATATTATTAATTGAACTGGGTTCCGCGCTCAATTCATCAGCAGGTAATTTAATTGACGACCAGCTATCATTACCGTCGAATACAAGCAATTCATTGGCAGGCAGCTCGTATCCAAGAAAATCCTGATTAATCCAAATCTTGTCTTCTTTATCAATTTGGATTGACTTAACATAAGGATACCGCAATTCTGAATTTGCCGTGTCAAAAAATTCAATTGAGCCGTCTCTGAATTTTGCTAATCCTTTTGTTTCAGCAATCCATATATTTCCTTTACTATCTGCTCCAATATCCCTTATAAAGCCGATGTAACGAATATCGTATTTTTGCTTTTGTTTGTAATCAAATTTTATTAGATCCTCTTCTTTATCGCACATCCATACATTGCCATTATTGTCAAAAGTTATTTGATCCCATCTTTCTAACTCGAATCCGAAATTTGCCGAGTCAACAACAATAAATTGCTTTCCCGTATTTATAACTTTGTCTGTGATTAGTACATTCTTATCCACACCGAGGGAATCCTCGCAGGCGCCTGTCAGAGGAAAAATTGACAGAAAAATCAGGTAAATAAATAGCTTTTTCATTTTTGGCACTCCTTTTAAAATTTAAAATATTTTTCTCCGTTTTATATTTATGTTTCAATATTTTATTTCATTATGGAAAATCAGCAAATAGCAGACAGAATTACAATCGAACCGAATGTCTGCCACGGAAAACCGGTCATTCGCAATAAGCGCTATCCTGTGGAGACAATTCTGGAGTATCTCTCCGGCGGCGATACTATTGAGGATATTTTGGCAGAGTTTTCCGACCTCGAGAGGGAAGATATCCTTGCCTGTCTTGCTTATGCTTCTCTCATGCTTAAAGACAAATCTGTAAGGGTGGCAAATTAATGCAATTTCTTTTGGATGCTCATATACCGCCTTCTCTCTGCAAGATAATTGCATCATACGGGCACAGGGCAATTCATACTAAGAACCTGCCTGAAAAAAATGAAACTTCAGACAATGAGATAATTCGGCTCTCTTCTGAAAGGAATCTGGTTGTTATTACCAAAGACAGCGATTTCTATCACAGCCATTTGATAAGACACGAGCCGGAGAAGCTGCTGCTTGTCCGAACCGGCAACATGAAAATCAAAGAACTTAAAGAACTATTTGATGCATATTTCAATCAGATAGTTTCCGGCTTCGAGGAACATGATTTAATCGAACTCCACCGGGACTGCCTGATCATGTAATTTTTTTCTTTTGCCCTTCCACTCATCCGATGACTCCGAGTCATCGGATGAGTTTCGGTTACAGATGGACTCCACCTTCGAGGTGGAGTCCATCTATTTAAAACTTAACAATTTTCCCGCTTTCTAACCTCTCCCCCGCTCTCAGCACATAGAAATACATTCCGGGAGCCAGACCGCTGCCGTCAAAACGCGCCTCATGCCTGCCCGCTTCTTTAAAGCCATCTACAAGCGTCGCAACCTCATTGCCGAGCATATCAATTACTTTCAGCGTTACATGTCCTGCTTTTGAAAATTGAAAATTAAAAATTGAAAATTGTGTGAAGGGGTTTGGGTATGATCGCAATGAGATATTTTCATTTCCAAACTCTTCAATATGAGATATGGCTCCATAAGAAAACTCCAATTTATAACAAGAACCAGATACAAAACGATATTTATCACTGTTAATTTTGAGTTCCCAATAAATGTCTTTGTAAATCCATTGATCATTTTCCCAATACTCACATAACGCAGACAGAACATTTTTGTAAGAGTCAAAGTTATAAGTATGTTTATAACTTTTATATATTTGTCCATTTAGCCATTCTGTATGAGAGTTATTTAGTCGTTTATCGTTTGCGTCATAAATATAAGTGGACTTTGTTTTTTTCTCCCATTCGCCATTTTTCCATTCCTCTTTCAAATTCGAAATTTTTCTTCCGTTAAGGTCGTAAGAAAAACTATGTCTAGTGTTATTCATCCAACGTGTGTTAACCCATTTTTCATACAATTTTGATAGCATATTTCCCTCAAGGTCGTAAATAAAAGTATATTTGTCACCTGAACTCACATCCCCATTCCAACCAACTTCTCTTACGTCTTCTATTTTTCGACCAGCAGAGTCGTATTTATAAGTATGTTTTTGGTAAATCATCCATTGACCGTTATATAATATTTCTTTTAATCTTGAAGTTGTTTCTCCATTTGCATCGTGAGTATAAGTATATCTTTCGGAATTCTTCAATTGACCGTTTTCCCATTCACTATATAAATGCTTTGTAATCCTCCAGTTTGAATCATAAGTATATTTATCAACTTCATATTTTGAAACCTGACTATAATCCCAATATTCCATTTTAGAAAGATGCCACTTCCCATTCGATTCATATATGTAAGTTCTTTTTAAAGAATCCAACCATTGCCCATTTTTAAATATTTGATGAAGGCTTGAGAGCAAAACATCATTTGAGTCGAAAGTATTGGTATATTTTTTTGAATTTTCCCATTGCCTGTTCTTCCAATATTCCGTTAATACGAAAAGTAATTTACCGTTTTCATAGTTATAAGATTTTCTTTTTGAATTTTCCCATTGTCCGTTATTTATTCTTTCATATAGTTCTACAAGAATATTTCCGTTGGAGTCATATTGATAGGTGTATTTGTAACCATTTCTATAATTCCATTGCCCGTTTTCCCAATTTTCTGATAAATATGAGCGTTTTTTTCCATTTGTATCATAAGTGTAGGTTAATCTACTATAATTCTCCCATTGTCCGTTTATCCATTTTTCTGAAAATTCTGAAAGAATGTTGCCATTTAGGTCGTAAGTATAAGATTCTCTATAAGAATTCTCCCATTTCCCCCAATTACCAGAGTATAGTTTATAAACTTCAATAAGGCTTATTACAACGTTACCATTTGAATCGTATGTTGAAGATGTTCTTCTAGAATTAATATATATATTGTTTTTTAATTCTTCACTTAAAGAAGTAATTATATTCCCGTTAATGTCGTAAGTATAAGTCGAGCGGTAGTTCCTCCAGCCATTGGAACGTTCATGTGACTCAGACTTAAGGTTTCCATTAGGATAATATGAATATGTATGTTTTCTTATTGGTGAATTTGTACTATACTCAAGGATTTGTTCAACAAGGTTTAATGTACCTTGAATTACTTCATCTTTTAAGGCACTTTTTTTGCTATAGCATAATTTCTCTTGGTTTATGTAGCTTTCACTTTTGTACAAATCTTGTTCTTGAGAACATAGAAATGAACAGTTTATGAAGAATAATACAAAGATTAAAAAAGTTCTCATCTCAAATCTCCTTTTATATTAATAATGAATTATTTTATTAGTAATAACTTTACCGCCCGCATGCATCTTCAGCAAATACATCCCCTTCGGCAATGCTGAGCCGTCAAAACGCGCCTCATGGCTGCCCGCTTCTTTGAATCCGTTAACCAGCTCAGCAACCTCATTGCCGAGCAAATCATACAGCCTCAGCGAGATATAGCCGGGTTCTTGTAATTCATAATTCGTGATTAGTGATTGGGTGAAGGGGTTGGGATGGGTGTATATATGCACTTGTTCTTCAGCAATTGATCCTGCTGATGAAGTTTCATCGGGCAAAGACACAGTCAGTCCATGATCTATCAGCCATATATTTCCTTCACTGTCAACTCTGCTTGCTGTTACAATATTAGAGGGCAAATCAGTATTACAGCTGTTGAAGGTCTCATATTCCTTATCGCTAACATACTTGACCAGACCATAATCCGAAGAAATCCACAACTGATTATTATTATCGAAATGCAGATTGTTTATTGGATTATGTTCGAATGTCGTCGAATCAATCAACTTTATTGAAACTCCATCGTATAGAGCTACTTTATCCTCAGAATATCCCCATAGATCGCCAGTCCTGTCTGAGATGAATTTCATTTTCGCAAGGCTTGTATCCGGTAATTCAACCTGATCGATCTTATTCCAGCTATTTCCGTCGTATTTGGCAAAACCTGTAAATTTGTAGTAAATAATTTGCCAATTATTTTGTTCTATCCGGACTGAATCTACCAATGCACACCATGTATTTCCATACGGATCATGACAGAGGCTGCGTACAAATCCCATTGGTTCGAACTCTTCATCGAATGTTTGAAAACCAATCCCATCGTAAACCGTAATATTCTTTATATCATCGTAATAATAATTTTTATAGCCTATAAATTCCGAGTTACTGGTATAGACCCAAACATGATTTCGGCTGTCTATTGATACACAGCGCGTTGTCGAATCTTGGATGATTTTTGGGAAAATCGAGGAATGATGCACAACCCAATTATTGTCTTTTAATTTATAAACTGCATTTGCGCCTGCAATCCATACTGAATTGGTGGAGTCGATTGCAATGTCATAAATCTTATCGGAGGCAAGCGGTGAGTCAATTTTGTCAAATCTCTTGAAGTCAGTTCCATTATACATTACCAAGCCCGAATCGGAAGCAATCCAAACATTGCCGTCCTTATCGATTTCGATATCGGAAACTTTATTAGTCGGCAATTCCGAATTACAGAGCTTATATCTCCTTACGTCGCCGCCATTTATCTCAATAACAAATGGATAATCATACGACCAGAATGATTCCCCATCGTGCTTTAATCCATGAAATTTATAATTATTCCACCGATCGTCTTGTTCAATAATATTCCGTATAATAAACTCTCCGTCTTGTATTGTCACAAGTTCATTGCGGGTCGTAAAAACAAGATTGCTGTCACGATCGAAGAAAAAGCCGCTCGCCAGGTTGTTTGTGATATTGGTATTAGTCGAGTCGAATTTACTCATTCCGGTTCCATCGAATCTTATCAATCCATGTCCCTCATAATAACCCGGCTGGTAATAATTCTGTGGTGGACCGGTGGGATGAAATGATTGAAGTGCAAGCCAAAGATCACCTGATCTATCAATTTGAAATCCGGATACCGATTTTGCATTCAATTTTTCATCATCAACCGGGAAAATATCCCATTGCTCTCCGTCAAATTTGCATATGCCTCTGAAATAGTATGAAGAATCTTCCTGGTTATAAACGGAATATGAAGCTAATAGATCGCCATTTTTGTCAAATGACCATCGACTTATATTGTCAAACGGAAGGTCATAATCAGAAAATTTCAGCTGATCCCAAATTTCACCGTCGAACTGTAGAAAACCATTTTCAGCTTTGATCCAGATAATATCATTGCTGTCCAATTTTCCATAATAAAAAATGTGATCCTGCGATCTCGAATTTGGGTTGATGAACAATTTCCATCTTAAGCCATTATAATTTAAAAATCCGGAACCAACATCTTCTTCATAATAACTGATCCATATATTTCCTTGTGAAGCCTCTATCATACCGCCAAATCTTAAATCTGAAGAGTTTGGCCCAACAAAACTATGTGAAATATTGTCCAGTGAATCGATTTTCCAGGAATTACCGTCATAAATTCCGAAATGACGGATATTGCCTTTTGTACTGCCGGCAAAGATCACAACCAGATCGCCATTTCTTTTCAGGAACATTTTTTCGATGTACATGGTCAACTTGTGAACACCATACTCCGGGAATCCGGCACTTTCTACGGTATGTAGCTTAACGTTATTTCCATCTAATTCCATTATGCCTGTATTTTCTGTCAACCTATCACTGTGAACGGTGACCCAGAGAGTTTTTCTTTTATGATCAAACATTAGATGATTACCAACCTTGAAATTCAATGCTTCCCCATCCGGGCAGTAAATCTCGCTAATCAATTTTGATAATTTGCTCGATTTATCAAATTCGTATATTCCGGAATTGTCGTTACTATAAGAAGTAACAACATACAGGAAATCGCCAACATCGTAAATATTTCTTATCTCATTATCCGAGCTAAACCAGTTTTGTGAAACCTGGCTTTGCGCTTTCCCTGCAATGCTGATCAATATTATCAATACGATCAATTCCTTCATTTTCTCACCTCTATTTTATATGAATAATATTCTTAGTCACATGCTCGCCGCCCGCCTGCATCTTCAGGAAATACATCCCCTTCGGCAATGCTGAGCCGTCAAACCGCGCCTCATGCCTGCCAGCCTCTTTAAATCCATCTACAAGCGTCGCAACCTCATTGCCGAGCATATCAATCACTTTCAGCGACACATACCCCGCCATTAGTAATTCGTAATTCGTTGTTTGAAATTGAGAAAAGGGGTTTGGAAATACCGTAGC
>CAZOBD010000125.1:0-11278 GCA_964577665.1 uncultured Hyphomicrobiales bacterium | reverse complement strand
TTAGCGTTTTGTTGTTTTACTTTAATCATTTTCTTCATAGTAATAGGAATAGTCAATCCCCTTCATAAATGTTTCGCGGTCGTTTATTTTAGTGGTAAGCGCATTATTCAAAAGAGTTTTCAGGATATTACTTTTTGTTGGACTTAGCATCATTGCGTTCATGTAATCTCGCTTGCTTATTTTACTCCAATCAACGCATTTTTTGAGACGTTTTTTTAGTATCAAATCCAACCATATTCGGGTGCTTCGGCCATTGCCTTCCATAAAAGGATGGGCAATATTCATTTCAACATATTTGTTTACGATATCGTCAAATGAAGTTTCGGGCATTGCTTCTATTTGCTTTAACGTGTCACCTAAAAATCGTGATACAGCAAATTGAAAGCCATCTTTGGAAATGTTTTTTTGTCTTATTTGTCCAGCAAAATCATATAATCCACCAAATAAATAAGCGTGAATTTGTTGTAATCCTTTGATTGTACCAACTTCTATACTGTCGATAAATGAACTGTCAAATAGCGCATACGCTTTTGTCTTACTTTTGCCGTCAATACTTTCATCGCTGTATATAAACCATTCAATAAATCGGTTTGCTTTTTTACTTGGAAATTCTTTGCCTAAGGCAATAATGCCGCTGTAATCCAGCATATCGGTTAAATATCGTTTACCGTCATTTGCTAAAAGTTTCAGTTGGGTAGTAGCACTAACCAACTCGTTTTTTTCTTTTTTCAATTTGGCTTTAAGATATTTCCAATAATTTCGAGTCTTAGTATAGTCGTCTTGGTCTGTAAGTACGGATACAATATCCAACACACTAAACAACCACTTGGTGTTTTGCTCATCCCAAAATGCTCTAACTTCGCGGTCGTCAAAGAAACGAATGGATATTTTTGTGTTACTCATCAATAATTTTCTTCTTTTTGATATTTTTTTTTCAAAGTTATGATAATTTCTTTCTTTAAGTGAAGTTTGAGGTCTTTTTTTACAATAAACGCTAACGGCTAGCGTATGACCAGTTGCGAGGTTTACGCCGACCCTAGTCGTAAAGGTACAAAAATATTCAGTCAGCGAGAAACCATGCTATACCCCTGTGGCGCAATTGGTTATACGCTTTGTTATGCACTGAGCTTTTCTACATTTCTTGCAATTTCTGTCATTACTTCTAATCCTAAGTCAGTTAATATTCTTTCTTCATTGATTAAATCATACTTCTCTAAGTCTTAAATAAAGCCTGGATTAAATTTTCTAGAAAGATGATGAAAATTGATTTTAATTTCTTCTTCATTCATAATGTCAGGAATACAAAATATCTTCCTTAGCTCATCATCTTTTGTGAAAATTCTTTTAACGTAACTTATTATTCTTGTAGGAAGATTGAATTTATTAGTAATCATTTGAGAGTTTTTCTCAAAAAGCATTAATTTTCTTTCTAGTCTGTTAACTTCTTCGGCTTTGTGATTCAACATTTCTATAAACTGATTCCTATCTTGTTCTGCTATCTTATATTTTTTAGTAAACTGGTCTAAAAGTTTATTTTTTTCTTCAAGTTCCTTTTCAAGTTTCTGTTGTATTTCTTTTTCTTTCTTTTCGTCTTTTTCTTTGTCAATCGTTTTAGAGCCAAAACCTGTATAATATTTCTCAACTCTAGTAGATAAAGACTTATTTTCTTCTTTTAAGGATTCTAATTTCTCTCCAAACCTTTCTTCAATTCTACCTAATGTTTCCGAAATGTCTTTTGTAAATGTATATGTGTTATTGTAAAATTTCGAACTTGTTTCATTGTTTTTATGGTAGAAGTTTATTGATATCCAAACTGCAAAAAGTGCCAACAACATAGATAACAAGTCTGTAAATCCAAATTGAAGTTCCGAAAAATCAAAGTCGCTAATAAGTATTTTAATACAAATAACAATTACGATGATTGTTGCAATAATCCAACCAAACCACTGACCTAAAGTCCCTTTAGGTTTATCTTTTGAACTGGGATTGTCTTTTGTCATTTTGTTTTGATTTTAATTTATTAGTTGTCATTTAGCTTTGTGCATAACATCTATATAAACCTAATATACAAAAAAATATACAAAAAATTAAAAATTATACAAGATTATTCAGTTTGTCCTTCTATATTTATACTATAAAAAGCAGTAGTTTTATATATTGGGTCTATCCGGTGAAAATGAAGTTATTAAAAGATTTTGTAAGTTTGATGAGGATAAAGCGCTATAGCTGCAGCACTATCCAAATCATACAAAAATACAATAATAAAATTTATTAATGCCAATAGAGATAAAGACATAGAATAACTAAGAAGGCATGACATCGAAAACCAACAAATGAATATATGAATCAAAATAATAACAGAAGAAGATTTCTTCTCGGCGGTGCTGCCGCTGCCGGAGCCATTGCGCTTAATGCCTGCGGCAGTCCCGAAAGAAATCCTTATATAAAGCAGGATTCGACAGTTCCCGTTACTCCGCCGGGTTCGGAAAGCACAACCAATTTCAATGAAAAATGCACTGCCTGCCATCTCTGTGTGAACGAATGCCCATCGCAGGTAATACAGCCGGCATGGCATGAATACGGCTTAGAGGGCATCTTTCAGCCGAAAATGGATTATCACACCTCATTTTGCACTTACGACTGCGTTCGCTGTTCGCAGGTATGCCCCACGGGAGCTATTAAGCCCATAGATTTTGAAGAGAAAAAGAAGATACAAATCGGCAAAGCGGAACTTATTTTCAACATCTGTGTCGTCTTTACGGACAATCAGGACTGCGGTGCATGCGCCGAACACTGCCCCACGCAGGCTGTTAGCATGGAGCCTTACGGAAATATCATGCGTCCCGTTATGGAGCAGGACATCTGCGTGGGTTGCGGAGCCTGCGAATACATCTGCCCTGTACGCCCCCACAGAGCAATACTCGTAGTTTCCAACAAGGTGCATCAGCCTGCGAAACTTCCCGAAGTAAAAAATCTTCAAGAAGAATACAAGGAAACCGATGATTTTCCGTTTTAAATTTAATTTGAAAAAGGAAAAATACAAATGGATAAATTCGTTATAGAAGGCGGAAAAAGACTGCACGGAAGACTTAAGGTATCTGGCGCCAAAAACGGCTCTCTTGCCATTATGCCTGCAACATTACTGGCGTCCGGAACATATAATCTCGATAACACTCCCAATCTGCGTGATGTGTGGACTATGTCGCGGCTTTTAAATTCAATGGGAGTGCACAGCGAACTAAACGACAATAATCTCTTCATAGATACCCGAAATCTTTCCTCTTATGAAGCGCCCTACGAGCATGTAAAAAAAATGCGCGCTTCCTTTTATGTGCTGGGACCTCTGCTTTCCCGTTACGGGAGGGCAAAAGTTTCTCTTCCGGGCGGATGTGCTTGGGGACCGCGTCCCGTTGACCTTCACCTAAAAGTAATGGAAAAGCTCGGAGCCGAAATAAATCTCGAAGGCGGATATGTCATTGCAAAAACAGACCGCTTAACCGGCGCTAAATTTCACTTCGACATATCCAGCGTAGGCGCTACGGGCAACGCCCTGATGGCAGCGGTTTTGGCTAAGGGGAGCACACTTCTTTCAAATGCGGCTGTAGAACCCGAAATAACTGCTCTTGCCCGTTTTCTCGTTAAAATGGGAGCTAAGATAGAAGGCATCGGCACTTCAATTCTTGAAATAGAGGGAGTTGAAGAACTTCAGCCCGCCGATGAAGCCACTATACCCGACAGAATTGAAGCCGCGACGTATTTAATAGCAGGAGCTATGACCCGCGGTAACATTGAACTTGAAAACACCAATCCTTACCACCTTACAGCCGTTCTGGCAAAGCTTGAGGAATCGGGCTGCAAAATAGATGTAAACGGCGCCAGAATTGCTCTCGAAATGGAAGACTCTCCCAAACCGGTGGATATAGTTACCGCCGTTTATCCCGGCATACCAACCGACATACAGGCGCAGTGGACTGCTTACATGCTGACGGCGGAAGGTAATTCCAGAGTAACGGAAACCATTTACCGAGACCGCTTCAAACACGTTCCGGAGCTGCAAAGGCTCGGAGCTAAGATTGAGGTAGTGGACAACGTCGCCATAATCGAAGGTGGAAATGCACTTTCGGGAGCTGTGGTGATGAGTTCGGACTTAAGAGCAAGCGCTTCACTTGTATTGTCTGCTCTGGCAGCTAAAGGCACAACAGAAATCCTCCGGGTTTATCATATTGACCGCGGCTATGAAAGCATAGAAGAAAAATTGAATTCTCTCGGCGCCAGCGTAAAAAGGGTAAAAACAGACCTAATTTAAAAAAAAGAAAACGCCGTTCACACTAAGAATTATATTAAAGTTCCTTGCGCAGACGGGCTACGGGGATTCTCATCTGCTCGCGGTATTTGGCAACGGTGCGGCGCGCTACGTTATGACCTCGTTTTTTCAGTTCCTTACTGATTTTATCGTCGCTGTAGGGCTTTTTCTTGGATTCGGATTTTATTATATCTCGAATTATTTCTTTGATAACGGTCGTAGAAACCTCTTCACCTTCCTCATTAGGCAGAGACTCGCTGAAAAAGTATTTAAGTTCGAAGGTTCCGAAATCCGTTTGTACGTATTTTCCGTTTACAATGCGGCATACCGTAGATATATCCAAACCTGTTTCTTCGGCTACATTCTTATAAATGAGAGGCTTAAGTCCGCTGCTTCCTTCATAGAAAAAGTCATGCTGCAAGTAAGCTATGGCAGTCATTACTTTCAGCATTGTGTTTTTTCTCTGCCGTATAGCCTGTATTAAAAACTTTGCATCTTCGTATTTATTGCGTATCCACTCTTTCGTCTGCTTGTTAAAATGCCTGTAGCGGGCTTCTTTTTTCAGCTTTTCGTAAGCCTTGTTTACCTGAAGTTGAGGGAGGCGGCTGTCGTTAACAGTTATCAGCAGTTCATCTGTTTTCGGATCACGTTCAATAACAAAATCCGGAATAACCGTGTTTGTATCGTCTTGAAAATCCCCGCCGCCCGGTTTAGGATTAAGCTTGCGTATTACCTCCAGAGCTTCTCTGAGATAATCGTCATCCACTTCGAGCTGTTTTTTTATGATATGATAATGCTTCATCGTAAGAGCATCGTAAGTATTGTCGATTATTTCAAAAGCCAGCTTCTGTGCGGCATTTTTTTTAGGGATTACCTTAAGCTGGGCTAAAAGACATTCGCGCAGATTCCTCGAACCGATTCCCGGAGGATCAAGCGTTTGAATAATTTTCAAAATTTCTTCTGCCTGTATAACCGATACCGGGTGGAGCGGTTTTATTTCTGCGCTGCCCTTTGTTTTCGATTCTTCATTGTCAGGATACATTACCTCTGATGAGTAATCACCGAACTGTTCGGAAATCTCTCTGGAAAGGGCATATTCCCTTGCAGGATTGTAGTTGTCTTGGGTTTTCGCAGACTTTTTTTCAGCTTTCAAACGCCTTTCCATGGCAAGGTTCAGCTCGGAAATAACGGCGTTTGCATCGGTAACAACATCGACAAGGCTGCGTCTGAGATAGCCGTCGGAATCAAGGTTGCCCAGTATCTGTTCGCCGAGGATGTTTTCTTCTTCCGTGAGGTTGTGCATGTGCAGTTGTGTGAGCAAATCATCAGAAAAAGTGCTGTTGTCTTTTATCTGGAAGGGCTCAAAATCGTCTCCGTCATCGTTGTTTTTCTTTGAAGATGTTTGATAATCGCTGTCGTCCTGCCATATCAGCTTATAAAATTCAAACGGATCACCGTCCTTGTCCTGTAAAAATTCTCTTGCGGCAAGGTCATCCTTTACTTCTGAAAAATCATATTTTTCTTCTTCTTCCTCTCCTGTTTCTGCTGTCTGTTGTGAAAAAATGTCAATGTCCTCATCTAATTCGATACCGTCTTCTTCAAGCATGGGATTCTGCTCTATTTCCTGGCGAACCTGCTGCTCCAGCTGGACAAGAGGAAGCTGCAGCAGCTTCAGATATTGAATCTGCTGGGGCGTCAGCGTTTGTGTCAGTGTCGTTCGTAAGTCGAGAGAAAGTTTCATAATACTTTAAATAATTAAACCTTAACAGAAAATGACTTTTTACCGTAATATTCTTCGGCATATCTTCTCAAATCTTCTATAAAATCTCTGCCGTATCCCCGCTCTAAAGCTTCTGAAAGAAATTCGTACATCCTTATCTTATCTTTGTACCCCTTTTTTTGAGCAGGTAGGCACTCATCAATTTTCATGTAATAGAGCCTTCTGTCGCCGCCTTTGCTGACCCTGACGGGAAACAAATGGCAGGAAAGAGGCTTGCGGAAATCGGTCTCACCCTTGAAATATGCTTTCTCGAGGGCACATTTGGCAATATCTCCCTCCCAATAAACAAATACACAGTCTTTTTTATCTATACATTTTGTTGTAAGGTCACCGGGCTTCCCTTCAAACCAGCCGTTTTCTTCCAAAAAACTTTTTGAACGCTGAGGAAGATATTTCCGGGCGGCATCTATCGAAGCCTCAACGGCATATATTTCATCTTCTTCCAGCGGAGCGCCGAACTCACCCGGAAAAGTGCAGCAGGCACCCTTGCACTTCGGCAGGTCGCAGCAGAAAAATGAAGATACTATGTCTTCTTCCAGCAATATGTTTTTTATATACAGCACAAAAAAATTCCGCTATTTTTCAAAAATTTTCGGCTCATAGAAAAAATTATGCCAAACGTTCTCTGCTAAGTTAAGAAATATTTGCTTATATGCAAACTAATAAAGCAGAAAAAAATAAAAAATGAATATTTGGTGAATATTTCGTAACCGGATGATTTTTAGGATATGCGAAATCAGGAAAGCAGAACCTGATATTTAAAGCAGGTTCAAAACCATCATTTCAGATTGATTAATTTTTTGTTACTAATAGCTCTCTACATTTGTGAAGTTAGTTCAATCACTATGAGATTGATATAACTGTTTAATTTATAATATTACTGATGTTTAACAGCCTTGCTTTTTTATTGATATTTTGAAAAAAAAGGTGCAGCTATTTAATATCAATTATGGTTATTTATAAAATATGACTTTAACTTCATTTTTTTTACACGCTAATATTGTGATTGATCCATAATTTTCAAAGATTTCACTTGCCCTTCAGCCGGAACTGCCAGATGCAGTAATAATCCTTATCGCTTATGTCCGGCGGACACGAGAGGCATTCCGTTTCAAAACGTTCGTCTATCGTTTTCGCAAAATAGGAATATTCTACGATGCCTACGGATTTGCATGGGAAATCGGGAAGATTTTTCCTCCTGCGCGCTGCCTGAACGCGGCAGGTCTTCACCCGGTAACGTATTGTATTTTCATCGGCAATTTCTACTCTGTCTTCGTTCAGAAGGGCATACATTCTGAATTTCAATGCCCGGGCAAGACCTTCCATGCCGGAGTTTTCTCCAAGTTCCAGAAACTTCTTAATGCGCTTTGCCTCAACAACCGTAAACATCCGCCAAGCTTCGCGGTCCATATTGATGGCTGTTTCCATGCCGTGCTCTTTCTCGATGGCAAGGAACCAGCATCCGTCGTGGGCAAGCCAGTTCTTGGCAAAGTTTTTTGTAAGCTCAAAAAGTTCTTCTTTGTCGAGGCTTTCGATATTCATTTTCTCAGACATGACGCTCCTCATAATATGTTAAAAGTAATTTATGATGAAAATACGCTTTTTTGAAGAAAAAACGAAAATATTTTGATAACTGGAAAGAATATGTGGTTAATTAACGCTGTTGAGATTTTTTGGCTCTATCTCAAAAATAGTGGGTAAAAAAATGATAAGTATTATTGAATTGGTAGAAAGTAAGAATAGCCACGACCTTTAGGTCGGGGTTAAAGAAATATAATCAATAAGGCTTTAGCCAAACATTTAGGAAACCAATATTTTTACCCGCTATAAATCAGGATGAACCGATTTTTTAACAGGGTATTACACGAAAAATGAAATAAAAAAATTCATTCATATCAATCATGATACAATAAAACAAACAAGGAAATGTTTATTTACTATGTATATTCGACGCTTTCGAGGTGTCTGATATCTGAAAATCAAAAGACTTCCCATCCCCAAGAGGGGAATAAAGAGGCTGTGTTCTTCATGCGTGAGATTCCGCATCAAGTGCGGAATGACAAATTAAAATATTCATCCGATGACTTAAAGTCAACGGATGAATTTGAGTATGGAGGAAAAAGATGACTAACATCTGTTAGATATTGAACATCAAAAAAAAGGAAATAAACAGATGAAAGCTCTAAAAACAAAAAAAATACAGGGATGCTTAGAAGGTTCAAACGTAAAAGACATACTTCTCAGCGATGAAATCGACATGCCCTTCGTAGAAAAACTATCTTCTCTCGGTAAACCCGTCGTAAACGATAAGATGAAAAAACCGTTTTTCAGAGTTATTGTACGCGGTAAATATACAATAAAAGGCTCGGTTGGCAACAGCAGCATACGAGTTATAATGCCAAAAGAAGACAAACCGGGTGATTTCGAGGAACTGGTGGAATTTATTAACTCTTAGTCAGCATTCAAATCATGCGGAAATCTTTACACCAATTCTTGGCATTATTCGTCAAATCTATATTTATATACGATTTTGCATAATATTAATGGAAAAATTATACGATATATTGTGGGCAGGACTCGGGGGGTTTTTAGGCGCCGCGCTCAGATATTCTATAAACCTGATAATTCCTGTCAATTACAACTCCCGATTTCCGTTCGGCACTTTTCTGGCAAACATAATCGGCTGTTTTGTCCTCGGCGTTGTTACCGAATTTGCTTTGAAAAACACAAGCTTCAGGCCCGATGTTTATATTTTTCTGACAATAGGTCTCTGCGGTGGATTCACTACTTTTTCCACTTTCGTTTACGAAGGATTTTTCTTTCTGAAGCAGGGGAACCTCCCTGTTTTTCTGCTGTACGGCACCGCAAGTTTTGTAACCGGCTTTCTTTCTCTTTACGGAGGTATGATTCTCATCAGGAATTATTTTTAATTTTTTTCGCAAACAACCCTTTCCACTGCTCCGGGCAGACACAGGCTTACAATTGTAGATAATGACGGCGAAATAATCGAAAGGGAATTTGTTATACTTGAAAAGGAGTAATATATTTTCCGATTTTTTTCTTATTTTTATGAGAGAAAGTATTTTGCTCTTAAATGTTAAGGATAATAATGAAAAATTTACTAAGTTTAACAGCAGTATGTATTCTCTCTGTTTTGCTTATCTCCTGCGAATCTGGAACTGAATTTAAATTCTCATTCCCCACTTCCGCTTATTATGTTTTTCCGCAGTCTGTTTCTTTCGGGCTTATCCCCGAAAGTGAAGGAGATATACATGCCTGGCAGATGGCAAGCATATCCGTTCAGAATTTCTCTGCGATATCATCTTCGTCTTTTGCTGATAATTACGGATATGCCGGTTCAATTTTCAACGTTGGGGGAGAACCCAAATACATTGAATATTCTATAGTTATCGGCGCCGATATGTTCAAAAATCAGGGTTATATACCTGAAAGATACGGCATAGAATGGGAAGAACCTCCTTTTCCGTACGGAAGTGATGTCAATTTTGAGTTTAAATATCCTAATTTGGAACCGGTTCGCGATACAGTAAGAATGCCTCTCGCATTTGGCAGCCTGCGCGTTGACCGCGACACCATGTCTCTTTCTTACGGGTGTAATATCAAATGGGACAATACCGACACTGAAAAAGTGATGCTCAGTATCCAGATGTATCATGTGCCTCCCCTCGGCGGAACCCCCGTTAATCTGGGATACGGCTTTATTGACTACTATGAAAATAACGGAAGTCTTAATTTTTCTAAAACATTGATAGACAGCATAGGCATTACAGAAACTGTGAATTACATCAATTTTTACATGGAAAAAGCCAATCTTTCCTTTAAGCGCTTCGACAGCGGTGAAAAAAATGCGCTTACTATGGGGCACGTTCAAGAAATAACAGGAGTCTGGGTCAAGCCTTAGCTTTGTTTTTTAAGAGCATTAATTAGAAGATAAACTCCCATAATTATCATTGGAATGCTGAGAAGCTGCCCCATATCTAATACAAGATTTTGCTCAAAAGCAGACTGCACTTCCTTGAAAAACTCAATCAGAAAGCGGGCGCTGAATAAAAGAGTCAGAAAAAGTCCGGCAAGAAGCCCTTTTGGTGTCTCGGATTTATATTTTTTATATGTAAACAGCAGTGAAACAAAAATAATAATGTAAGAAACAGCTTCGTAAAGCTGGGCTGGATGACGCGGAATCATATCGGAATACTGAGCGCTCCTTACGAATATAACAGCCCAAGGCAGATCTGCCGGTTTGCCGACTATTTCGGAATTGAAAAAGTTTCCGAATCTTACAAATGCGGCGGCGAGCGCAACCGGTACGGCTATTCTGTCCATCAGCCACAGCAGGGACATATCTTTGTTCTTAGCTGAAAAAATCCAAAGTGCGGTCATAATGCCGAGGGCAGCCCCGTGGCTTGCAAGGCCCCCTTCCCATACTTTCAGTATCTCAAGCGGATTGCTCAGATAATATATAGGATTGTAAAAAAGGCAGTGTCCCAGCCGGGCGCCTGCAACTGTTGCTATTATCAAGCTGATAGTAAGTGTTTCGAGTTTTTTCTGGCTTTTGTTTTCAATTTTAAATATCCACGATAATATCTGGTATCCCGACACAAACCCCAAGGCAAATAGGAGCCCGTACCAGCGAATATGCAAGGGGCCGAGATTAAATATTTCGGGTGATACATCCCATCTGATTGCAAGCAGAAAGTCCATATTTATCCCTAAACAAATTTTTTCAAAATTGACTTAACAAGTTAATCAAATTTAAAAAACTTAATCTTACAATCACAGTAAATAAAAAATAAAAAATCTCAATGGTGAAAAACCGGAAGAGATTCCGCCACGTCCCCTGACATTACCCAAAAATTTCAAAAAAGGGATATTTGAGTAAAAAAAGTGTAGTAGAAATGTTTTTCTGAAAAAGAAGATCCCCCTTACCCCCTTATAAATAAGGGAAAAATATTTTGTCTTTTCTCCATCCCTTTTTTAAAAGGGAGGGGCGGGGAGGGATTCTTTAAAATTCGGGTAGTGTCAGCCGCCTGCCTTCCCCAAGGGGAGGGTTAGGGTGGGGCTAAAATAAACAGATGAAACATCCATAATAAAGGAAAATACCCAAGAGGATCATTATTTCAAAGTTAATGCAAAACAGAGTTTTGAAAGAAAAGCACATTCCCAAATCGGAGTTT
>CAZOBD010000124.1:0-11412 GCA_964577665.1 uncultured Hyphomicrobiales bacterium | reverse complement strand
AATTCCCTCCCTTTGGGGAGGGTTAGGGTGGGGCTTAAAATAAACAGATGAAACAACCATGATTTGGGAAAAGCACCCAAGAAGAAGCAAGATGTCCGACACCTACAAGGTGTCTGACATCTGAAAAGCAAAATGACGTAACAGCAGTAGGAAAAAGATGTCCAACATCTGCCAGATGTTGGACATCTGAAGCAGAAAGTGAAAATTTGCAAATGAACAAAAAAACATATAAACCGGTCAGAACCGAAAAAAGGCAGGAGAAAGTGCGCCGTGTTCTCGAGAAAAGACAGCCGGACCTGACCGTCGTGCTTGAAAATATAAACGATCCGCACAATCTTTCAGCCTGCCTCCGGTCATGTGATGCGACGGGTATTTATGAAGTATTTTTTATTTACCACGGCAGCCAGCCCTTTCCGAAACTCGGTGAAAAAAGCTCTGCAAGCGCTAAAAAGTGGGTAAAGTGGGCAAAATACGGCAGTGTGGAAGATTGTTTTAAAGAACTCAGAAAACAGGGGAAGAAGATATACACTACTCACATGGCAAGGGATGCAGTTTCTCTTTTCGATTTGGATATGACAGAGCCCTGCGCACTTGTTTTTGGAAATGAGCACGACGGAGTCTCGGAAAAAGCGCTCGAACTTGCTGATGCAAATTTTCTGATACCGCAGGCAGGCATGATTCAAAGCCTTAATATTTCCGCTGCTTGTGCAGTAAGCGTTTACGAAGCCTACCGGCAGCGCATGAAAGCGGGGATGTACGATACTCCACGGTTTTCTCCGGAAAAGCTGCAAGAGCTTTACCAAAAATGGATTGTCATCTGACGAGGCAAATAAAACTTTCTGCCATTCGTTGAAAAAGATAAAATTTGAAAGGAAATAATGAACGATTTTACTCAAACGCCGGCGGCTCTGATTATTTTTATCGGTACGATAGCCGTAAGCCTGTGGGCGTTTTACAAGGATCAGTCCCTTTTTGAAAAATGGGTGCTGCATCCTTACAGTCTTGTAAATGAAAAGCGCTGGCATACTATCTTTACAAGCGGTTTCCTGCATGGCGACTGGATGCACCTTATTTTCAACATGCTTACTTTTTACTTTTTCGCTTTCACCCTTGAGAGGATCGTAGGAACCATAGCTTTCATAATAATATACTTTGGCAGCATGGCGCTCAGCACTGTTTCTTCGATTATAAAGCACAAGAATGATTACGGCTACCGTTCGCTGGGTGCCTCGGGAGCAGTTGCGGGTGCTATTTTTGCAGCAATTTTGTTTATACCCGCTCAAAGCATTTGTCTGTATTTTGTATTTTGCATACCGGCGCCCTTGTTTGCTGTGCTTTACTTAGTTTACTGTGTATGGGCGGCAAAAAAGGGAGGGGATTACATTAACCATGAAGCGCATTTCTGGGGGGCTTTGGCAGGTTTGATTATAACCATTCTGCTGGTGCCGGAAGTTGTTCCGTACTTTTTCAGCGAAATATTTTAGTTCTTGATATATATTCTGTATTACTATTATTTTGGCTAAATATGAATAATAATTTATTATCTGAGCTTAAATTGATTTAAAATAAATATTTAGATGAAGGTTTTTCAATCGAAGGGGTATTTGGATCAAGTGCCAGAAACGAAGCTGACGAAAATTCCGATTTAGATATTCTCTACTCATTGAAAAAATCTTTTTATAAAAAATATCCCGGATGGTATGCCTGTTCAAGAATTGAAACTATTAAGAATGAGCTTTCAAATGCTTTCAATATCAGAGTAGATTTAGCAAATAAAGCTGCTCTTAATGATATTGCAAAGAGATATATTTTGAAGGATTTAATTAATGTCTGATATCGGAGATAAAATAAGAATTGAACAAACAATCAGCTTAATTGATGATATGGAGTACATAATTAGCAAATACTCAAATATCAGTTTTGCTTTAAAAGAAGTTGAAAGTCAATATGCTTTAATGATGTGTCTTGCACAGATTGGTGAAAATATTGGAAAAATAAAATCTGATAAAATAAGAAAGCTGCTTCCTGTTAAAGAAGCTGCTGCAACAAGAAATATTATAATATATAGTTATGATAATCTTGATTTATCCATAACAGAATCAACTATAGTTGCTAATATACCCGAATTAAAGAGAAAATTGACTAAAATCTTAGAAGATTTTAAGGATTTTACCTGATTATCAATAAATGAAAAACACAGTCCTCATCTTTTTTATCATTTTTTCTGCAAATGTATTTTCGCAGATAAACATTGATAATATCTACTTTGACCGCCGCAATGTTTTTGACTCCACTCAGAGCGACTGGTTTTTCGGAGCGCCGATAGTTAATTTACTGCATATCAAGACCAAGCCCTTTATCATTGAGGATGAACTGCTTTTCAGCGAAGGCAGCGAACTGGATATGGACCTCATCTATGAAACAGAACGAAACCTCCGCGAGACCGGACTCTTTACAAACGTTAACATCGAGTTCGATTCCGCCGGTCCTTATTCCTATGATGTTTACGTTGTTACTCAGGACAAATGGAGCACCCAGTTTAACATCCTTTTCGGCACGGGCGGCGGAGAAGAAAGTTACGGCGCTAAAATTGAAGAAAAGAATTTCCTCGGCACGGGCTCTAATATCAGGCTCGAAGCTCTTCACCGTTCCGAAAACGACATTCGCTGGCAGGGAGAAAGCGCCGTTTCTCTCCGCAGGATATTCCGCTCGGATTTTGCCCTCGATTTTGCCCTTTTCGCAAACCGTTTCCGAACGGAACAGGCGCTTGGTTTCAGAATGCCCTACCGAAACTGGGCATCCACTGATGCTTTCGGCATTCAGGCGAGGAATCTTTTCGGCAAAGATTTTATCTACCGCAGCGACAGCATCAATCTTCTGCCTTTCCATGAGCGAAAACTGACGGCATGGTACTCTCATGCCTGGGTGCGAAATGATAAAGTTTTTTTCACGGTGCTTGCAGAGTTTGATGATGTTAACCGTTCCCTGCCCGATTTCAGAAGGGCTTATGACAACACTGCAAAAATCCTTGCCGCATTCTCATCTCTTTCGGAAAGCTATTATGAAACCAGTAAATTAAATACTTTTCTTACCGAAGACCTGCCTATCGGCGGCTGGGGCACCACTATACTCGGGAAAACCTTTGCAATGAGTCCCGGCGGCGAGGCTCTTTACTACATCGGGGGACGCGGAGAGACTTCATGGATGCGCGGAAACCTCTATCTTTTCGGACAATTGACCGGTGCAAGCGCTTTTACGAATAATCGCGGCAAATATACCTATCAGGAGTTTTTAGGACTGGGTTTTTACCGCTTCACCGAGGATTTACTCATTGCCGCAAGGCTCCGGCAGCAGACCGTTTGGAACTGGTACGCCTACAGACAGCTCGTGCTTGACAACGACGGCGGCTTGCGGGGTTACTCCGCCAACCGTTTCGCCGGTGAGAACAGAATTGTCGGCAACATCGAAGTCCGCGCCTTCCCCGACGTAGAGCTCTGGATATTCAACTTCGGTCCCGTCCTCTTCTTCGACACCGGCACGGTTTGGGACCGCGGCATTGACCTCGGAAAAACCCGCTGGCACTGCTCTGCGGGCGCCGGCATCCGCATTTTTAACACAAAAGCTTCCGGCAATGCAGGCATTCTCAGGATAGATTTCGCTTACAACTTCGACGAAAAGAAATTTGCCGAAATCATCTTCACCAGCGACCAGCTTTTCAAGATTTTCAGCAAACACGATTACAACATACCGGAGATTTTCGGCTCCGAATTTGATTTTGAATAGGATTTTCTTTATTTCTATGGCTCTTTGCGCTGTTTCTACCGGTCTTTGCTTAGCTTTTATTGGAAATGGCGCTTCTCGAATTGTTGTTTTTCAGCTTAAATTGCAAATATACTGAGCGCAGAACGATGGCTGCGCTAAACTTAAAAACGAAAATGGTTTAAATCAATACTCCCTTATTAATACGGAAGCCGGAATATCAAGTCCGCTGTTCAGTTTTCTAATCATTTCAACAGTCAATTTCCTTTTTCTGTTTAATATTTCCGAAACAATACTCTTTGACCCAAAGTATTCTACCAGATCCTTTTGTTGCATATTTTGTTCTTCCATTCTAATCCTTATTGCATCAATAGGATCGGGCGGTTCTAAGGGATAGTGTCGGTTTTCATAATCTTCTATCATCAAGGACAGTATTTCAGCTTCATCCCCTTCCTTCGTATCTTCCGCCGCATCAAATATTTCTTCCATTCGCGCCAATGCGGCTCCGTAATCTTTTTCATTTTTTATCGGCTTCAATTTCATAATAACCTCATATTTTTGAAGCATTTATATTATTATATTCTTCATGCGTTCCTATGAAACGGATAAATGCCCATTGTCTGGCATAATTAAACTTTACGACGAGCCTGTAACGATTTCCTTTTATATTAAAAACAACCCGGTTATCTGATATTATACTTGCAGAAGCATAAGCATTTTTTATATCGTTCGGACTCTTCCAATCAGAGTTTCTAACCCTTTCATACCATGTTTTCAGGTATTGTTCGCTGTCCGGATGCTTTTCCCAGAATTTTCTAAGACTGCTTTTTGACAATATCCTTTTCATATTTCAAATATAATAAAAAGTTTCCGTAATGCGAACTATTTTTTTTCTCAAATAAACTCAGTAGATATATTTTCGCTGATTAGGTCTAATTATTAAAAAGATTAATTAAATAATATTATTCCTTCTTATGCTTATCGTATAGCCGTTAACGCTTTTCGGACAGGTATTAACGCTTATCGAACAGCTTTTTGCATATTTGTTTTGGCTGTTATTGATATATAAAATATTTAATAAAAATAAGGGAATAACAGCATCTGTAAATTTATAATAAGTAATATTCCTTAATAATATATTATTTATTTTGTTTCTATTTAATATTTGATATATATATACGGCAGCGGATTATTTCTACTAATCTTTTATTATTTTATTAAAAATTACTTCTTATATTTATTAATATTTTTTTCTTATACTTTTTATTATTTTATTTATTATTAAACTTTTATCATTTAAATAATCATTCTATATATTGTTATTTATAAGTTTATTATAGAATATTGTCATTTTATTAATCAAAATACCAATTATTTAGTTTGGAATAAAAATATCTTTATCTGGAATAGATAATTTACCTTTCGGAATAAATGGATCACCTTTCGGAATAGACAATTCATCGTTCGGAATAGACAGATCACCTTTCGGAATAGTTACTGCATCGAAGTAATTTTAATTTTGAAAGAAAAAAATATTTTTTTATATTATAAATAGAGTGTCTTAAAAACCGCGGGAAGTTATCCAAAGTATGTAAAAAGCTGTTTCAAGAGGGAAATAAAAAGAATAAGAGGAGACAATATCTGCCCGTATATAGAAAAATGCGGCAACAGCCTTGAAAGATAATATTTTAGGAGAATTTTCGGAAGTAAAGACTGAGGAAAGAGCAGCTATTTTCTGATGACGGCGATTTTCCCCGCCGCACCGGCTTCAGTAGTCTCTGATGATGCGGAAATGATGTAAACACCGGTACTTACGAGCCTGCCTTTGTTGTCTCTGCCGTCCCAAAGGGCGCGTCTGCCGCCGCTTCTGATGGTTCTGACGAATTCACCGTCGAGTGTAGTAATCTTAAGATGGGAATTTTCCGCCAAACCTACGATTACGAGTTCTTCATGCCTTTCCGGGTTGAAAGGCTGGGGGTAGCAAAAAATATCGAAAGAGGGGAGAGGCATCGCCGACATGCTTTTTGCCTGATAAAGGGCGCTGCGGGTGCCGATATAAACTGTTCCGTCTTCTTCAAATGTCGCAAGTGATTCAATATCATTGGTTATGAGGGGGCTGTTGTCTTTTGTAATGGATGCAATGACCAAATCTTCTTCGGGATCGAGTATCCAGACGCCTGTAGTGGTTGCTGCCCAGACGTAATTCAAAGCATCAATCATAACATCTTTTATTAGCTGCTCGCCGATGCTTCTTATCTGCCTGATAACAGGCTCTCCGCCGTTGAGCACCGCCGAAGGATTTAAAATAACGCAAAGTCCTTTGGGCGTGCCTACCCATATTCGTCCCTGCCTGTCAGTTTCAACGGCGTTTTGAGTGTTATCGGTTATGCTTGAGTTCGAAGTATTAAGAATACCGAAAATATCGTCGCTTTTGTCATCTAAAGTATAGTTTTCATTGTAATAATAAAGGCCGCCTGACTGTGAAGAAGCAGCCCATTTGGTATTCCAAGTGTCGATGGTAAGTTCTCTATACCAGCGGTTGTTGGAAGAGACATATTTAGGGATGCCCGTCATTGTGCCGCCGGGTTTTTGTACGAGAAAAAAGGTGCCCGGGCTGTCTTCGCCGTAATTTAAGGTCCATATCAGGCCGTTTTGGTCAACGTCTGAATCGGCAGTGATGACCCATTCGGGATCATCGGCAATACCGGTGAGGGGAGAATTCTTATTAGTGAGCTGCTGAAATGAGTAAGCGCCTTCTGTTTCATTTAAAATAATCAGCCCGGAGCCCCATGTACCGAGAAAAAGCCCTCTGCCGGGCACAGAATGTGCGTTGATAATACTGTTGGAAGGAATATCGGGGTAATTATACTGATTAATGTTGTCCCATTCTCCGTTTTTTTTATACATCAGCCCCATCCCTGGCTGATAGCCGGTGCTAACCCACAATCCGCCTTTCTCATCAACTGTAAGCTCGGTAAAAAGATTTGAAAAGGGAGTGTTGGGCAGTATATGATAAGCTAATTCATTGTTTTCGATGAAGCCGAAACCCCGGTTTTCATATAAAAAGACTAATCCGCCGGAGGGACCTGCCGTAAAATAATTAATTAAAGCGGGATGATTGACGATAATATTTTCACCTGTGTAGCGCTTTAAAGCAAAATTAGTGACATAATAAAGTTCTCCCCCAGATACGGCAATTCCTCGCATCACTTCTCCGTCTTTATTGTGCGTAGCTAATATCTCAAAAGTATCTCCGGTCATTTTATACAGATGTTCGGCATCATACACATAAATATTTCCGTCGAAATACTCGATACCTTTGATAACATCATTTTTTAAACCGCTGCTCCTGTCGAATATTTCCCAGGAATCAGGAGGATATGTGTTTATTTGGTTTAGCTGTGTACGGGCAATACCCTCGGCGGCTGCCGCCCAGATTGTATTGTTCTCTATCATTAGAGAATAGACCGGTGTGTTTAGCTGAAAGCTGCCGAGCCGCAGAGCCTGGCTGATAAAAATGCGCTCTTCGGTGTCAAAAACGGCAATGCCGAAATCTCCGGCTATATATGCAAGGTTATCTTTGAAAACAATATCATTAATAGCTGATTTCGGAAATCCCTGGCTTCGTATCTCGGTATAATGTTCCCATTTGAGTTCTTCGTTTGTTATGCTGATTACTCCGTCAAAACAGCCCGCAAAAACCAGCCCGGAACTTCGGTCGCATCTGATTGCTGAGACTTCCAGGCTGAGAAGGGCGTCTAAATTGCGAAACTCGTTCATATCACCGGTTTCAGGATTATACATCAGGGCGCCTCCGAAACCGCCTGTCCATATTCTTCCGCGGCTGTCGTAATCCGCAGTGTTCAAATTTGTTAATGAACTGTGTACTTTCCAGTCTTCCAGTTTGAACTGCGCTTGTATGCCTGCCGTCGATAAAACCAAAGCAGCGAAAAATGTCAAAAGATAAGTTAATCTCATCGATTGCCTTCTAAATTTGATGAAAACAAAAAACTTACGGTAACAAGCGTCCAAATCAGCCTTTCATATTGTCGAACAAAGATACCATTTCAATAGCGGACATTGCTGCTTCAAAGCCCTTGTTACCGGCTTTGCTGCCTGCCCGTTCAATAGCCTGCTCGATTGTGTCAGTTGTCAAGATGCCGAGAATGCATGGTGTTCCGCTGTCCAGAGCTGCTTTAGCTATTCCTTTTACGGCTTCGGCGGCAATGTAATCGAAGTGCGGTGTAGATCCTCGTATAACAGCGCCGAGGGCTATCACGGCATCGTATTTTTTGCTTTCGGCTAGTTTTTTTACGACCATAGGAGCCTCGAATGCTCCCGGGCAGTAAGCCAAATGAATTTTATCATCATCGGCATTGTGCCGCATTAAAGCGTCTATGGCGCCGTCAACAAGCTTGCTTACAATAAACTGATTCCACCGGGACACCACTAAGGCAAAGTTTTTTCCCTTTGCATCCAGTTTGCCTTCAAATATTTTGGGCATTTTTTCCTCTTATTTATTTTGTAATTTTGCAAAAAATATATTCAATAATTATACGAAAGAATTTCAAAATGTGCTAAAAAAAATGCAATTTTGTAAATAGTTATTAAGATTATCAAAAAAAATATCACAGCATTTTTAAACTTTGACGCTTTTGATATTGAAATGTTTTTATTTTGTAATGAAATGTTTTTATGTAATTTTATAAAGAAATGGAGTTAAGATGTATTTAAGAACGAGCATTTTATTGATTGCGGCGGTATTGATCACAACAGTATCTTCCTTCGGTCAGAAGCAGACTGAGCTAAAAACACGTATGGACACAATTTCGTACAGCATCGGGGTAAACATCGGCAAAAACCTGAAACTCGGAGATATTGAAATCGACCTCGATATGATGAAAAAAGGATTTCAGGATGTAATTAACGAAAATCAGATGCTCACTGACGAAGAAATAAACAATGCAATGATTATGCTCAATCAGGAGATGCAGGAGAAAATGGAAAAAAAAGCAAAAGCCAAGGGACAGGATTTTTTGGAAGAAAATAAGAAAAATGACAGTGTCAATGTTACCGAAAGCGGTCTTCAGTATAAAGTAATGACGGAAGGCAAGGGAAAAAAGCCGGCTGAGACCGATACTGTGAAAGTGCATTATACAGGCAAACTGCTTGACGGAACAATTTTCGACAGCTCCGTGGAAAGAGGCGAGCCCATTGAATTTCCTCTGAACAGGGTTATCCCGGGATGGACAGAAGGATTACAGTTAATGAAAGAAGGCGCCCGCTATATCTTTTACATACCTTATGATCTTGCTTATGGCGCTCAGGGCGCTCCGCCGAACATAGGCCCTTACGAAACTTTAATATTTGATGTTGAACTGATTGAGGTAAAATCCGCCAAGACCACTGGCGGGCAGGAATAAAAATGAAGAATCGCGCGGTTTTTTTTGACAGGGACGGAGTAATAAACTATAGGCTGGTAAAAGAATACGTAAAGCACAGGAACGAATTTCATTTTATACCCGATATTTATAATATTTTTAAATGGGTAAAAGAAAGCGGAAGACTTGCTATAGTTGTTACAAATCAGCAGGGCTTAAGCAAAGGTTTGATGACAGAAGAAGACTTTCATGACATAACCGCGAAAATGCAGGCAGAAATCAATGAAAAAACGGGATGGCAGTTTGACGATGTTTTTTTCTGCCGCTCAAAAGCCGATGAGAACAGCTACCGTAGAAAGCCTAATCCCGGCATGATATTCGAAGCGCAGGAGAAATGGGATATTGACCTTTCCAGCTCATGGATGATAGGAGACCGCCGCTCCGATACCGATGCAGGTAAAAATGCCGGGGTGCGTACTATTCTGCTCGGTCTGCACCACAAAAACGAGAATATTCTTTCTGCCGATTATATCGTAAAGGGTCTGGATGATGCTTTGGATATTATAAAATCTAAGGATTAAGCCAAAAAAAGGCAGGCATCGCCGTAACTTAGAAAACGGTAGTCATTTTCCAGTGCATTTCGGTATGTTTCGCGCCAGAGCCGGTCTCCGGCAAAAGCCGATACGAGCAGGATAAGAGTGCTTTTCGGCAGATGGAAATTGGTAATCAAACCGGAAGTTAGTTTAAAAGAATAGCCCGGTAAAATAAAGAGAGATGTGTTTGCAGAGAAATATCCTTGTTCAGCAGAATGTTTAATAACAGCCTGCAGTGCATCAGGAACGCTGCAGAGTTTTTCTCTGATTTTGTATGGTTCCCACTGCTCAAGATAAAGTATCTCATTCGAAAAACTTGTATTGTTTTCCAGAATCATTGCTCCGAACCAGTAAAGAGATTCGAGAGTTCTCACCGCAGTAGTACCTGTACATATAATCTTTTTTCTTTCCGAAACGGCAAGTTTGATATTTTTAAGAGTTTCGGCTGAAATATGTATTCTCTCGCTGTGCATTTTGTGGTTTCTTACATTTCCTTCCACAGGCACAAAAGTGCCGGGACCGACGTGCAGAGTCAATTTTTCCTGAGTAATGCCCGTCATTTCCAATTCTCTTAATATTTCATCGGTGAAATGCAGTCCTGCCGTCGGGGCGGCAACTGAGCCTTCAGAATTAGCATATACTGTTTGATAGCGGATTTTGTCCGAATCTTCAGCCTCTCGCTTTATGTAAGGGGGCAGGGGTGTTTTTCCAATTATTTCCAAAACGCCCGCAAATGTTAATTCTTCAGGCTTCCAGATAAATTTCACAATTGCATCCGTTCCGTCTTTATTGATTATTTCAGCTTTTAGTGAAATTCTGCTTTGGTCTTCGTAGTAGAGTGTATTTCCGGGACGTATTTTTTTTCCTCCCGCTATGCACTTCCAGACTGATTCTTTTTTCTCCTGCATTGCATTTTGAGGTTCGTTTCTGAGCGGCTCTACACATAGAATTTCAGCTTTACCCCCTGTGGATTTCCTCATCGGTAGTCTTGCGGCTATCACTTTGGTTTCATTCATAACAAGCATTGAGTTTTCAGGAAGAAGCGAAGGTATTTCTACAAAAACATGATGTGAAATTTTCTTGGTGCCGGCATCCGTTAAGATTAGTTTAGAATTACCTCTTTTATCAACTGGATACAGAGCTATCCTTTCTTTTGGAAGATCATAGTCAAAATCATCAAGTTTTATATCGGGCAAATTTAATTTTGTCATAAATATTTTTTTTCGGAATTCTTTCTTATTTTTTTTTTACTTTCTGCTTCAGATGTCCAACATCTGCCAGATGTTGGACATCATTTTGCTTCTATTGTTAGAACATTTTGATTTTTCGCATCTCATTCCCAAACTCCAATTTGGGAATGTGCTTTTCTTTCAAAACTCTGTTTTGCCTTAACTCTAAAATAAACATCCCCTTGTGTGATTTTCTTAATCATGAATGTTTCATCTGTTTATTTTTTAGCCCCGCCCTACCCCTCCCCAAAGGGAGGGAAATCATTAATTTAGCACCCTCCCCTTGGGGAGGGCCGGGGCGGGGTCCCTTCCGGTTTCATTTACATTACTTTATTTTTCTCTACGATTTTGCCAAATCTAACAAAATAAACATCCCCTTGAGTGTTTTTTCCGTAATCATGAATGTTTCATCTGTTTATTTTTGCCCCACCCTAACCCTCCCCAAAGGGA
>CAZOBD010000123.1:0-11432 GCA_964577665.1 uncultured Hyphomicrobiales bacterium | reverse complement strand
TACCGGCCATTTCGGGATAGTGTTCAACGAAATAATTCAACCTTATTCTCAAAAAAAATCATTTCTGTCTGATATAGAGAAAGAGCTTCGGAGGGTCGGGATAACAAAGTTCAGGCTGTGGGAAGAGTATAAGCGGGCGAATCCCGGCGGCTGCAACTATACGCAGTTCTGCCCCTATTTCCGGCAATGGCAGAAGAAGAATGAAGCGGTGATGCACTTCGAGCATAAGGCTGGCGACAAGCTTTTTGTCGATTATACCGGGAAAAAGCTGCATATCACAGACAGAAAGAGCGGCGAATTGCAGCCTGTAGAAGTGTTCGCAGCCGTAATTGGCGCCAGCGGCATGACTTATGTGGAAGCGAGCCTCAGCCAGAAGAAGGAAGATTTCGCGTCATCAACAAAAGTAGGCGAGAAAGGCTTCTTTTATTAAGAATTCATTAGTTGAAAATTTTAGCGCAAAAGATGGAAAAAGCCATATTTAAGTATTTTCTGCACGCTGGATTGTTAGACTATTTTAAAATAACAGGAAAAGAAGATAAACTTAACAAAAACAAAGACATAGATATTTATATTTATCTAAAGGGGAGTTCTAAATATTGATAAACTGTCATTCCTGCGCAGGCAGGAATCTAATGGAATGTATAATGTACTAATTGTATTGAAATGGGTAGAGATTCCTGCATTCGCAGGAATGACATATTATATAACAGAATTGACATATTTTATAACAGAATTGACATGGTTAAAGGATTAAATGAGATTGTTTAATAAACAAGAGCGTAAATTATATGAGCAAGAGCGTAAATTATATGAGCAAGAGCGTAAATTGTATGAGCAAAAGCGTAAATTACGTAGGCAAGCGTTGGGAATGTGTGAGCAAGCATTGGGAATGTGTGAGCAAGTTACTTGCTTTAAAAATATTATTAATTATATTTTAATATATTGAATATATTTTATAAATTACAATATTTTTTATAATATTAATATTTAAGGGGTAAAATTATGTCACCTTTGAAAAAAACTTATCGTATAAGCAATTTTGAATTGTGTGGTATGGTATCGGACGTTGTGGAGTATATGACGCGGGATAATGTTGAATTTACCGGGCGTGGTATTACGACTGCAATGCGTGATGATTTCAAGGCACTTGGCGATGCCTTCGAGATATTCCCGCCTGATGAGGATTATCTTGGTATTATTTCGGATATTGTGATAGAGAAGACGGTGTTAAGAAACTCGATAACGCTTATGATTCAAAAGATTTCGGGGTATTTCGAACAGGAATGGGGAATTAATTCAGGGAAGTACAAGCGACTTGGGATTAATGGGCTTACTTCAATGAAGGAATTGGAATTTCTGTTTCGTGCAAGGGCTGTAGCACGCTTGGCTGAGGAGTTTCTTACAGAACTTACGCCTATAGGCTTAACGCAAGCGGAGATTGATGCTTTGGAGGCAGAGGCAGAATTGTTTGAAGGGAAAATTAACGAAACGAGTGTCGCCAAATCGAATCGTGAAGACAAGACAGAGGAAAGGACTAAGAAGGGCAACGAACTTTATGGGTATTTGGTAAAATATGCTCGGGTGGGCAAGTTAATATGGGAGAATGTTAATCAATCGAAGTACGATGATTATGTGATTTATGAGACATCGCATCCGGGGCTATCGAAACCACAAAATCTTGCGGCGATTTATGTGCCGGGACCGCCGCCGACTAATGATTTGACTTGGGACGCTGTGGCGGGAGCTACGTATTATGAAATATTTGTATCTATTGTTAATATAGGATCGCCGTCTGGAGATTACACGATGCTATATACAAGCTCGACGAATTCGTTTTCTGTTCCAGTAATTATTAATAAGAGAAATTATTATAAAATAAAAGCTAAAAATGAGACGCAAACAAGTGTTTATTCTGACGAAGTATGGGTGGATTGTTAGATTATTGAAATTTATAGAACGAAAATTGAGATGTTATTATGGCAGACAAAAATGAATTAGACGCATTTAAAGATGCCGCCGCAGAACGCTTGGCAATTTTAAATATGCTTGAGGATACTGCTCAGGTAAATTTAGAATTAGAGGCGATTAATGAAGACTTGATGCAGCAAATAGCAATTCGCGAGCAGGCAGAGAGAGCGCTTAGCGAGAGCGAAGAAAAATACCGCTCCTATATCGAAAATGCACCTGATGGAGTTTTTATTTCAGATGAAAAAGGGAACTATGTAGAGGTGAATCCTGCCGCCTGTAAGATAACAGGCTATTCTGAAGATGAACTTCTTAAACTAAGCATTCCCGATTTGCTTTTAGCGGAAGATATAGAATTAGGATTGCAGCATTTTACAGAAGTGAAGGAAAAAGGATTTGCTTGTGCAGATTTTAGATTTATTACGAAAAACGGCGAAATACGTTTTTGGAATGTGGCTGCCGTCAAACTCTCGGAAATGTGTTATCTCGGATTTGTAAAAGATATCACAGATCGCAAGCATGCCGAAGAAAAGATTCTCCAAATTAATATAGACCTCGAAAGACAATACGAAGAATATATGCAGCTCAATGAAGTATTGCTGGAAACCAACAGGGAATTGGAAATATCCTTAGTGAAAGCGCAAGAAAGCGAGCGTCTGAAGGCGGCATTTCTCACCAACATGAGCCATGAGATACGTACACCTATGAATGGTATCTTTGGCTTTACGGAATTATTGAAGCAACCGGGCTTTTCCGGCAAGGAACAGAAGGAATTCATTAATTTAATCGAAAAAAGCGGTCAACGATTGCTGAATACCTTGAAGGATATTATGGATATGTCTATTGTAGAGTCGGGCGCTGTAAAGATAAATGAAACTGTTGTAAATGTCAATGAGCAAATCGAAGATATATTTAATTTTTACAAGTCTGAAGCTGCGGCAAGTGGGCTTGAGTTTAGCTATTCATTGCCTGAGTCATCGGAATATACGTTGATTTATACGGATAGAGAGAAATTATATGCAATAATTAGTAATTTTGTTAAGAATGCTATTAAGTTTACTAATGCAGGCAAAGTGGATTTTGGATATAGCATAAACGATAATAAGGTGAAATTCTTTGTAAAGGATACTGGCATCGGTATTCCCAAAGAAAAGCAAACTGCTATATTTGAGCGCTTTATTCAAGTAGAGGATTCCTATACACGAAACTACGAAGGCAGCGGTCTTGGGCTGTCGATATCGAGGGCTTATGCGGAATTATTAGGTGGCAGTATTGAATTGACATCGGAACCGGGCGATGGCTCGCTTTTTGAATTAACAATACCTTATAAAGCGGTAATTATCGAGGCGGAAGGCGGCGCAAAGGGTGATATTGATAAAGCAAACGATCTTCAACTTGTGAAAAAGAAGTTAGTTTTAGTAGTAGATGATGATAAGTACACGCGCATACTTATTGGAAAGCTGTTCAAGAATATGCAAGTAGAGTTAATTTATGCTAAAACGGGGACTGAAGCTATAGAAGAATGTCGAAAGAATCCTGATATAGCATTAATATTGATGGATATTAAGATGCCGGGTATGAATGGTTACGATGCCACTGCCGCAATACGGGAATTCAATAAAGATATAATAATAATTGCCCAGACAGCTTTTGCTGAGAGTAATGATAGACAAAAAGCTATCGATGCTGGCTGCAATGACTATGTAACAAAGCCATATAATACTGCTGTTTTTATGTCTATGGTTAATGATTATTTGAAATAATGTCTTAAGAACTTCATTTAACTTGAGGAGTTAAAAAAATGGAAAAGATTCATAAAATACTTGCAGTTGATGATGACGAGCTAAATCTGATATATTATGAATATTCGCTTCGCTCGCCTGAATTATTACTATTAAAAGCAAAGTCTGGGGCAGAAGCGATTGAAATAATCAAGGCAGAACGAGATATTTCCCTTATTCTTTTAGATGTGCAGATGCCTGTAATGGACGGCTACCAAACACTTAAAAAGATAAGGGCTCTCGAAGAAGGCGGCGACATACCAGTAATATTAATCACAGCGATTAATAAGACCGATGAGCATATAGACAAGGGCTATAAGCTCGGCGCAAGCGATTATATCATCAAACCTATTCAAGGCAATACGCTCAAAAACAAAATACTAGTATTTCTAAAAGTGCAATTTGAAAAGCAGCGATTAAATGAATACTCAGGTAGAATTTTAGAAGAGAAAGAATTTGTAGCACAAGTGCTGAATAATGTCCCTTCATATCTTATAGTTGTGGATGAAGAATTGCGGCTAATAAACTCTAATATTACAGAAGAGGATTTTTCAAAGAAATATAATGTTTCAGGTTTTAATATTGTTTATGACAAGGTTAGAGTAGAAATAGAGCAAATATGTAAACAAGTTAACAGTATAAACAAAGAAATAAATATTTCAGGAGTCAATAACAAGGTTTTTTACTTTAACACTGTAGTATCGAGTTTTGTAGGTTCTCGCAATCAAATATTTGTCTTGATTACTTTGACAGATATTAGCCATATTAAACAGATAGAATCGGAATTAGAGAGTCAACTGCTCTTTATGACAGCATTGATTGAATCCATACCAGGACCGGTTTTCTATAAGGATAAAAACGGAATATATTTAGGTTGCAACTCTCATTTTGAAGAATTTATTGGATTAAGCAAGTCCGAAATCATCGGTAAAAGCGTTTATGATATTTCAGAGAAGGAGATAGCGGACAAATACTATGAGATGGACAAACAATTACTTGATAGTTCGGGTATGCAAATATATGAAGGCATCGTAAAATATGCTGATGGCAGTCTTAAAAACGTGATGTTCTACAAATCAGTATTTTGTGATGCCAACGGAACTGTTTCCGGTTTGATTGGGCTGATTGTGGACATAAGCGAAAGAAAAAAGGCAGAAGTAGAACTTCATGAGACAAACCGTTCCTTGAAAATTCTTGGAGAGTGCAATATAGCTTTGCTAACAGCCGAAGATGAAAAAGAACTGTACTTTGCATTTACAGAGATATTAACGTCTATTGGTTCTTATCCCTTTGTATCGATTACCAAGAAAAAGTCAGACGATTCTGGCGAGGCGGCAAAGCCAATATTAATGGCTGAATCGGGCAATCATATATCGGATAATAAAGAAGCAAGTATTGTTATTCCTGTGAAATCCAAGTCAAGAAGTGATTGCACTATCAATCTCTTCTGTGATGATGAAGGCAAGTTTGATGATGCAGAGAAAGCATTATTAAACGATATTGCAAGCTATCTGGCGTATGGCTTGGACTCTCTTTATGATAAACGCAAAAGAGCAGTGTTCGAAGAGCAACTTGCCAACGAAAAAGAGGAGCTAAGTGTTACTCTTAAATATAAAAAAAGAAATAGAATGGATTGCCGCACACAGCTTGAAAACTGCTAATAACGTTACGTATTTATCTAAGTTTCTTCGTTTACCTAAACAAATTGGCGACCATGCATTACTGGCGGCAATCCTCCACGATATTGGAAAACCCTTACTCTTTATGAAATATAATTCTCCTGATTATTTCGGTTTGAAACATAATGACCAACTGTTAACCATGGAAAATAATGCTCTCGGTTTTAATCACGCTGAGGCAGGTGCTTATCTACTCAGCATTTGGGGCATTCCTGAGATTATCGTAGAAACTGTTGCTTTCCATCACTACCCCGATGTATGTCCAAACCAAAATAACACGGTTCTTGCAATCGTTCATCTTGCAAATCAACTAATAAATACTGATGAAACTGCTTTACAAAGATGTTTAGACCTTTTTGAAAAGGAAAAAGACCAAGAGATTATGAATTACTTGAATGATAAAATCGGCATAAACACCCTCTACTTAAAGAATTGCTTCGATGATTTAGATTATCATAATTTAATAAGTTCTTTTATTTTGAAATAGTTTGTTTTTAATATCTGGGAAACATAAACAATGAACAAAAATATTCTGCTTGTGGACGACGAATACGACGTAATTTCTGCATATAAAAGAAATCTTCGCCGCTATTTCAATATTTTTACCGCCACGAGCGGTAAAGAGGCAATCGAAATTCTTTCGAATAGCGAAGAAATAGCGGTTGTTGTTACCGATTTTCGTATGCCCCAAATGGATGGCATCGAACTTCTCACCGCAGTCCAAAAATCTTTTCCCGACACTATTCGCATTATCATTACAGGTTATGCTGACTTGCAAGTAGCGATTACTGCGGTAAACAGAGGTAATATCTTTCGTTTTTTAACCAAACCAATGCCCACAGAAGACTTGATTACTATTTTAAATGACTCTCTCGAGTTCTTCAGATTAAAAAAATCCGAAAAAGAGCTCCTTAATAAAACCTTAAAAGGAGTGATTAATATCTTAATAGGAATGCAACAGCATATATTACCTTACACTGCAAATCAATTAGGGAAAATTAGAGAGTTTGGAAGGAAAATCGCCGAGATTTTATCGTTGAATATTAACTGGGAATACGATATTGCTTTTATGTTATCAAAACTTGGCTATATTATAGTGCCGCAAGAGATTTTAGAAAAGGTTGAAAATGGCATCGAATTAGATAAGGCTGAGTTAAAAGAGTTTAATTCTTATCCCGAATATGGCGCTTCATTCATTCGCAAGATTCCTCGCCTTGAAAATATCGCTTTAGCTATAGAATACCAAAATGTTAATTATAACGGAAACAATTCGCCCGACATCAAAATAAAGGAAGACAATATTCCAATCATTGCAAGGATTCTCAAAGTAGTGAATGATTTCATCCACTACTCAAGGAATGATGTAAATATTGAGAATGCCTTTACTAAAATGCAGAATAATTCTTCCTTATACGACCCATTGATGATGAATGCTCTACATCTCATCGTCAAAGGAACTAAAATCACTAATACAGTAGTTTCTATTAAATTCAGAGAGTTGAGGATAGGAATGGTACTTGCGAGAGATTTAAAAGATACAAAGGGAAATGTTCTTGTAAAAAAAGGAACTGAGATTACAGACCTGACTCTGATGAGATTAATCAACGCTACCAAAGTCCGTGAGATTGCCGAGCCATTATTAGTTATTGAGAATTAGTTTTTTCCACTCTTTACTATGTTGTAATTAAGGGGAGTTCTAAATATTGCTAAACTGTCATTCCTGCGAATGCAGGAATCTATTATATTAAGATAACTTATGAATTAAAATGGATTCCTGCATTCGCAGGAATGACAATTTTTAGAACCCACTTTAATTATAATTTTTTTGGCTCACATTCAATTTTTGCGGTTAAGCAAAGAGCTTTGTCTGTAAAAGAATACTTCAGTGTGGTCAATGACACTTCTTTGATTAGCTCTAACCAGTCTGATATTTTAGTCGAAGGATTCTGCATCAGCAATCATCAGGGAAAAAATATCTCAGCATTTCTTTTTTCATTTCTACCTCCGTGTTTTATCCTAATTTAACTCTTTCTCCCCAGTTTTTATAACTGACCCTAATAAAATGTATTTTGGCATAATTCTAATTGTTTTCAGTTAATAATATCGCAATATGAATAAAATTTTTAAACTTCCGGCATTCCCTTTGCCAATTTCAATCCTGTGAATGAAGGAATCTTATAAATGCAGATAAAACATCCATGATTTAGGAAACACAAAAGGGGATGTTCGTTTCATCTGTTTATTTTGTAGGGAACAGGCATGCCTGTTCCCTACTTTAGCTTTTACCTTCCGAAGGTTCGTTCCTTCTTCCTAAAACGATCATCCTTTGAGTGTTCTTCCCTTAACCATAGACGTTTCATCTGTTTATTTTCGATCCCTCCCCAACCCTCCCTTACAAGCAAGGGGAGGAGTAATTCCCCTCTTGAGAGGGGATTAAGGGGTGTGTTCCCCCTAACTTGCGCTTCCCGCATTCTGCTTCGCTACAGCCGGAATGACATTTTTGAAAATCTCATAAAATCATCCTCTTTTGTGCTTTCCTTAACCATGGATGTTTCATCTGACAATTATCAGCTTTAAAGTTTTAGAGTAAATACCCGCATCCAATACACAGTAATAAATTCCCTGCGGCAGATTTGAAGCATCGAAATCAAAAACATTTACACCTTTTCTGAAAATCTTGTTTTCTGCAAGAACAGAGGCAGTTCCACCAAGTGGAGAGATGACCTTCAGACTGCCTCTTTGGGTTTCCGGCAGTTCAGCCGTTATAATGGTTTTATTGTTGAAGGGGTTGGGTCCCGAGCTCAAATAAACTTCCTGAAGCGTGGAATGTATGTCAACAGATGAAGAAGTTTGGTTCTTAATAATAACTTTTTTTGAAGCATTATAAGGCTTCATGTGATTGTAATTAAAGGAGGCTTGGATTTCGATCTCTTCATCTTTGAAAACACTGCCGGTATGCAGCACATTCCCATCGAAATACGCACCTTCAAGCATGGGTGATGATTTCACAATATTCCAATCTGCATCATTTGTAAGGATTACTTCGGTGCCGTCGCTTAGGGATAGTTCACACGTATATGTATCCGAAGTTCCTTCGAATAATTCATCAGGTCCGATAATTTCCATATTGCTTAATTCAGTTACAGAATGGTTTTCATAAAGCTCGCAGGATGCAGTAAGGCGCTGGGCGTTGTCTTGCAGCAAACCGTTAGAAAATACAATATACCATAAGCCTTCTCCCGGAAGTCCAAACTCTGCTTCTGTATTGTTAGTATAATAGGCGCCTTCATAGGAATCGAAAGGCTTTCCGGTGTTGAATTTATAGTAATTAATGCTGTCGAGTATGAAAAAGGAAACATTACCGAAATCTGTTTTTTTGTAATGAAAAGTGCTTTGCTGGCTGTCCATAATGTTTTTAGTAGTAATGATCTCCTCTGCTTTCCATTTAAGTTTTACTCCGTAATCTGCATTATCGGGGGTGAAATCATTTTCATTCATATCAATTACCGGCATAGTCAAGTTTTCCAGCTTAAAATAGCCTATATCATAAACTTTTTCAGGAACGGACATCCCTGCTACCAGTACGTAAACTCTGTCCTGTGCGGGCAGATAACCAAATTTTTTATGATATGCCTGAAAATAATACTTCTTGCGGTCCCCTGCCGGTAATGTAAAAAAGCCGAAATGATCGGAATATTGATTACCTGCTAAGCCTACTCCCTGGTCATTCTGGTCGCTGTTATGTCCGGGGGAAGAATAAATCCTTAGGTTAACTCCGTCTGCGGGAACATTGTTTTTATCCATCAGGCCCATCCGCAAAGTGCATGTTTCGGTATAGTCGGCAGTATGATTAAAAACCCATGTATCGGGCCGGTGCCCTTCTATGAAAGATATTACCCAATAATCGGGTGCAAGTTCTTCGTAAGCTCCGCCTTCCATTAGATTTGTCCATCCCCAGCCTGAGTATGCAAGACCGCCGCGAAAGAATTCAAAATGGTTCCATCCCCTATCGTAAAAAGCGCCCCAAACGTGGTCTTCGCGAATTGTACCGCGGTGGATTATCGGTATAAGGGCAGTTCGGCAGGCAGCAACAATTAAATATGTGTCTTCACCACATCTGCCTCTGTTGTTTTCAAGTATCTGATTAGGATGAATCGCTCTCGGTTCTCCGATAATTGGGTCGGATGGTACGGCACGGGAAGCCCAGTTACCCAAAAGGTTCAAAGCATGATCTTCATTGCCGAATTCCCTGCCAAACAGATAATGTGTTTTCTCCCTGTCCCAGAGAACATCGGGCTGCTGCATTAGCTCTCCGAAGCGTGGAATAGTGCCTACGCTGCCAACGCTGCTCTGCATATTTACCTGAGTGTAGTCGTGCTGTGGATCCGGGTTATACCAAATATATTCATGCCATGAATAACCGTATGTGCGCTGCTGAGGATCATTTGTATTGTCGGCAGTCCACAAGCCTTCATAATAAATTTTCGGATGCACGAGATACCAGTAATAAATGTCGCGGGGTATCTCGCTCCAAATTATTTCACCGTTTTTACCGTTTTTAATGCGGTATTCGGTAGTAGTGTAGTAATCTCCTGTAGAATAATCTCCGTATTCTACTGTACGGACATATTTCAGAGAATCTTCAATATTGTAAATGAATTCAGGTATTTCAATCAGCCATTCAATATTTTGCCTGAAACGTGCATTTATAAGACTTTCCAAAGCAATATTAGCAACAAGAAACGCAGTTTCATCCACGTATTTTTCATTTTTTTCCACCGCGGACAAAATCAGTTCTGCATACTCATCATCTAAGGCATACTGTTTCAAAAGACGGAATTTATATTTCAGGTCATCCCTAATCCATTTGGGGGCAACCTCGAGAGCATCATAGCAGACTGAAGATAAAGTGTAATCCGGTGGAGTGAAAGTAAGTGTTTTTGTGCGAGTATCCACAGAAAAAGCAGCGTGTTCTCCCGCTTTCAACGTTTCGATAAAACTCTCCGTATCCTCAAGGATTACTGCTGACTTGCTTTTTCCTGTGTTCGTTTTCAAAGAAATATGCTGAATGGCAGGTTTTCTGTTTTCAGGACTGATGGGAACGATTCCCTTTATCTTAGGCTCTTTATCTTTAATGGAGATAATGCCGGGAATTTCTGACTTGTAATTCAATCCGTTTTTTACAGAAGATAAATCCTGCTGTTTATATTTGAATATCGGCATTTTTCCTGCAGAGCCGGTATTTGCTTGAGAAAGTAATATTTCTGCAGAAATAAGGAGTATAGTGATCATTAGGCTGAACATTTTCATTTTATTTTCCTTTACTAATAAACTTTACCATTAAACTGAAATAATTTAATAAATTATCGGATATTAACCAAAATATATCATTCATTACTTAGATTTTACCAAAGTCTTTCTGTCTATTAATTTGGGGCTTCCGTTTATATTGGAAATAATTATTCTCCTTAACCCAACTTGCGGGCCTTACTGCTAAAAACAACTATTTTATGTAATTATTCGTGTTGTTCGCGGCGTTAAGTCATTGATTTATATAGAAGCGCTTATTGGGAAAAACGTAATGTGGTGAGGTATGGTGTTAATTATTATTTGCTTTGTATTGTTTTTATTTGTATATTGCTTTGTCTTTAATTGCAAATTACATTTTATTCATTTTTAAAAATGCAGTATGTTTATACGCGAATCTCTTAAAAAGAATGCCAAAGAAGGCAAAAGCTTCAAGCAGTATAACCTGCTCTCTAACTACCGTAAACTTATATCATAATACTTATTTACCCGACTGTTCGTCTCTTTTATCCTGCCAATCCAATAAAGATATAGTAACAGAGGTAAAATGGCACAAAAAAGAGATAGAGCCGAACGAGCGCAGCGGGGAATATTACCTGCGAACAAACGGCAATATGCAGAACGAAACAGAGGTTTGGGACATTTATAACATGGTCAGGGAGGTTGAATCGACGTTCCGCTGCCTGAAATCGGACATGAA
>CAZOBD010000122.1:0-11480 GCA_964577665.1 uncultured Hyphomicrobiales bacterium | reverse complement strand
CGATAGGGCAGTGATAGAGCTATGAGCAAGTGATAACTATGAAGAAAACTGAAAAATGAAAAAATACGATAAATACAAAGACTCCGGCATTGAGTGGATTGGCGAAATTCCTGAGCATTGGATACAAAATGTAAAAAACATAATGGAGGAACTGTAATGACACCAAATAATAAAAGCAATTTAATAATATACAATACACCTGACGGTAAAAGTTCGGTTTCTCTATTAGAAAGAGACGGTATGGTTTGGATGAACCAAAACCAAATTGCAGAAATTTTTGACACCTCGGTGCCAAATATTAGTATGCATATATCTAATATATTGAAAGAAGGAGAGTTAGGAACAATTTCAGTTGTTAAGGATTACTTAACAACTGCCGCTGATGGTAAAGAATACAGCGTTACTTTTTATTCCTTGGAGATGATCCTGGCTATTGGTTTCCGGGTGAGAAGCAAGAGGGGCACTCAATTTAGGATCTGGGCTAACCGCAACCTGAAAGAATATCTGGTAAAAGGTTTTGTTATGGACGACGAACGTTTAAAAAATCCAGACGGAAGACCGGACTATTTCGATGAACTCCTTGAGAGAATTAGAGACATTAGGGCATCGGAAAAGCGTTTTTATCAAAAAGTACGTGATTTGTTTGCCCTTAGCAGTGATTACGATAAAAGCGACAAAGCAACTCAAATGTTCTTTGCTGAAACTCAGAACAAAATGCTGTATGCGGTAACACAAAAAACTGCCGCTGAAATAATATTAAGCAGAGCCGATGCCGATAAACCTAATATGGCGCTGACTTCATGGAAAGGCGGAGTTGTAAGGAAACAGGATATTTATGTTGCTAAGAATTATTTGACTGAAGATGAAATAGACACTCTTAACCGCCTTGTTGTTATATTTCTGGAAACTGCCGAACTGCGGGCAAAAAATAGGATGGATATTACAATGGATTTCTGGAGGGACAATGTGGACAGAATCTTGGATATGAATGATAAACCGCTTCTGAAAGACAAAGGGAAAGTATCCAACAAAGTAATGGAAGCAAAAGTTAAAGAAATTTATGAGCTTTTCGACTCAAAGAGAAAAAAATATGAAGCGAAAATTTCAGATAAGAACGATTTGGAAGAACTCAAAGAGCTTGAAGAAAAAGTGAAGAAAAACAACCAAAAATGAAAAAAAACGATAAATACAAAGACTCCGGCATTGAGTGGAATGGCGAAATTCCTGAGCATTGGATACAAGATGTAAAAAACATAATGGAGGAACTGTTGTGAAAGAGCTTGAACATCACTTTGAAAATATTGCAAATTTAATTACTGCAGCTAAACAAAAAGTATATCAGGCTGCCAATCGGGAATTAATTGATTTATATTGGTCAATAGGTAAATACCTGCAAAATCAGATTGATGAAGCCGGATGGGGAAAATCCATAGTGAAGCAATTAGCGAATTATTTAAAAACGACTCATCCGAACATAAAAGGTTTTTCCTCTCAAAACCTTTGGAGAATGAAGCAGTTCTACGAATCTTACAAAGACTGCCCAAAACTCTCAACGCTGTTGAGAGAAATTCCATGGTCCCATAATATTGCAATTCTTTCTGCTTCTGACAGCATAGAGGAGCGGGAGTTCTATCTTCGGCTGGCTAAAAAGGATCACTTGTCTTTCAGAGAATTAAAAAGGCAAATCGACAGTGCAGCTTTTGAAAGAATGATGCTTGGTAACGAAAAACTCTCAACACTGTCGAGAGAATTACCGCAAAACATTACTAACGTTTTTAAAGATTCTTATGTACTTGAAATGCTTCAATTGCCGATGCCGCATTCTGAAAAAGACTTAAAACGCAAAATTACTCAGAATATCGGTATATTTCTGTTAGAGTTTGGGCGTGATTTTACATATATGGGCGAGGAGTATCCTTTGCAGGTCGGCTCTCAGGACTTCTATGTGGATTTATTGTTTTATCACCGTTCATTGCAATGTATGGTAGCTCTTGAACTGAAGGTGGAAAAATTTAAACCGGAGCATTTGGGACAGTTAAGCTTTTACCTTGAAGCTCTTGACCGCGATGTTAAGAAACAACATGAAAATCCTTCTATTGGGATTTTACTATGCAAAGGTAAAGATGATATGGTTGTGGAATATGCCTTAAGCCGAAATATGTCTCCCGCGCTGGTGGCTGACTACAAAACAAAACTGCCGGATAAAAAAATGCTAAAACAAAAATGGGAAGAGGTTTTAGAACAATTAGACAATAACAACCAAAAATGAAGAAATACGATAAATACAAAGACTCCGGTATAGAGTGGATTGGCGAGATTCCGGCGCATTGGAGCATAAAAAAAATTAAGCACCGTTGTTATGTTAAAGCACGTGTTGGCTGGAAAGGGCTTAAATCAGATGAGTTTTTATCTGAAGGCTACTCATATTTAGTAACTGGCTCTGATTTCAAAGATGACAAAGTAATTTGGAAAGACTGTTATCATATTGATAAAGATAGATACGAAGATGATCCATACATTCAATTGCAAGAAGAGGATTTGCTAATTACAAAAGATGGTACAATTGGAAAATTAGCTATTGTTAAAAATTTAGACAAACCAGCTTGCCTCAACAGTGGAATATTTGTAGTTCGATCGACTAAAGATGATCTTTCAACTGAGTATTTATTTTGGGTATTAAAGTCAAATGCTTTTATACAGTTTAATGATTACACATCCTATGGCTCAACAATTCAGCATTTATATCAAAATGTTTTCGTTGAATTTGCTTTCCCTTTTTCAATATTTGCCGAACAAACCGCCATTGCCAACTACCTCGACCGCAAAACCTCTCAGATAGACGAACTTATTGCCGACAAAAAGCGCCTGCTGGAACTCTACGAAGAAGAAAAAACGGCAATTATCAATCAGGCAGTAACCAAAGGAATAAATCCTGATGTGAAAATGAAAGATTCCGGCATAGAATGGCTGGGGGAAATTCCGGCGCATTGGGTGGTGAAGAAGTTGAAGTATATTTCAAGTTTGCGGAGTGGAAATAACATAGTTTCAGAACAAATTAAAGAATCAGGGGATTTTCCTGTTTATGGAGGTAACGGTTTAAGAGGGTATTTCAATGAATTTACACATGACGGAGAATATGTTTTGATTGGAAGACAAGGTGCATATTGTGGAAATATCAAATATGGTATTGGAAAGTTTTGGGCTTCCGAACATGCTGTTGTAACTACTCCCTTGTTAAATTTTGAAATTCAATATCTTGGAGAATTATTAAGAACAATGAATCTAAATCAATATTCTGTTTCAGCAGCTCAACCTGGATTAGCTGTTGATACAATTAAGAATTTAAGTATTCCATTTCCTCCATTAGAAGAACAAACCAAAATCGCCGAATACATAGAAGCCGAAACCAAGCGCATAAATGCCAAAAAAGAAAAAGCAGAAAAACTGATAGAATTATTAACCGAATACCGCACAGCCCTGATAAGCGAAGTGGTAACGGGGAAAGTGAAAGTAGCGGAGTAGTATTATGGAAATGGAAACACAAGTAATTGAATATAAGAGTATCAAGAAAATAACTTCCGGTGATAAGGGTTTCAAAGAGTTGGCAAAAACTTGTGTCTGCCTTGCCAATGCTCAGGGAGGAATTATATCGATTGGGGTAGATAATGACTCAAAAGAACCGCCATATAACCAGAGAATAGTCCAAAATCAGATTAATAATACTTTCGAACGTCTTCGAGGATTAACTTTTGGAGTTGGTTTATCTCCATCAGAAATCCTTCTACACGAAAACGGTGGTGAATATTTTAACATTAAGGTTTATCCGTCACAAAAGGTTATTGCTACAACATCAGAAGGGAAAATATATATACGTATTGCTGATAGATGTGAACCTGTTCAAGGACAAGATATTCAAAGAATTGCTTTTGAGAAAGATGCCTTCCAATGGGAGTTGGTAGATAGAAATATTTCAATAAATGACATTCCAAAATTGAATGTACAATCATTTATCACTGAAATAAAGGAATCACCAAGGGTTAAAGAAATAATTAAGGAAAAAAGTAATATTGAAATATTAGAGCATTACAACCTGGTTGTAAAAAATAAAATGACAAACCTTGGTGTATTATGGTTAGGTTCGGCATTACAACGTTCGAGGCTTTCATATCCTATTACTGTTCAATACATTGTTTATGATTCACTTGAGAAGAAAACAAGAAAATATCAATGGGATGATTATGAGTTAAATCCTAAGGATTTGTTGAATGCAATTGAAAAAGAAGCTGTTGAATTGAATTACAGTTATGAGTTTCCGGATGGACTCTATCGCTCTAAGGTTCGACATTATCCGGTAGAAGCTATTAGAGAACTTATAGTTAATGCCTTTGCACACAAGTCATACTTAATTTCCTCTGATATAAGTATTGAAGTATATCCTGAAAGTTTGAGAATCACAAGTCCGGGAAGCTTACCACTTGGAATTACTGATACAAATATTCTTCATGAAAAACATCGACGTAATCCGCACATGATAAAAATAATGCATGATTTACATTTAATGGAAGGTGAAGGCTCTGGCTATGATTTGATTTACGAAAAGCTCAGTATTGATGCTAAGCCTTTTCCTGTAATTAAATCAGATTTCAACAAAGTATCTGTTACGCTTGAATCAAGAATTATCAACTTAGAAGCCTTAAAGTTAACAGATCTTATTTCAAAGCACTTTCAATTAACCCAGAGAGAAAGGATTGTTATTGGTATCGTAGCAAGGCATCAAAAAATACTATCAACAGAACTTTCAAATATTCTACAGTTATCTGAAGATGACAGATTAAGAAGCTGGACTTCTAAACTTCTAGAAAGAAATATTTTATTGAAACATGGTAAAGGAAAAGGAAATGCTTTCATAATTAATCCAAAATTATTAGCAGATTCAAAACTTAATATAGAACCTTCTCTAAAAACTCTTGAGCCTTATGTTTTAGAGGAATTAATTAAAACTGATCTTGTGAATCATCCAGACTCAATTCTACGTGAAATTCAAACAAGATTAAAAGACGTTGAAAAGAAGGATATTCAGAAAACACTTTATAAACTTGTAAGACAAGGAGAATTAGAATCGAAAGGCTCAAAAACATATAAACAATACAAACTGGCAGAAAAAAAAAGAAAAACAAAAGAAAATAGAAAAGAAATCGGGTAAGTACTTGACTTGTAAAGGAAATTTCTTTTTCAACAGAAAAAAACATAAAAAAGAAAATGGAAATGACAAAAGAAAATGTATTTGAAACCGCTATTGCCGGCTCTCTAATTGAAAAGGGCGGTTACAGCGAAGGAAATCAGGATGAGTACAATCCTGAAACAGGTTTGTTTCAATCCGAAGTAATAAAGTTTCTTCAGGAGACGCAGCCTGAAAAATGGGAAAAGATTTCATCAATTCACGGCACGGATACCGCAAACCGTGTTACGCAGCGCCTTTACAAAGAACTTGACTTACGGGACAGCCTCGACGTTTTGCGAAACGGCTTTGTTGATTACGGTGTACGCTTCCAAATGGCATTTTTTCAGCCTGCCTCCGGCTTGAATCCAGATGCGGTAAAGCTCTACAGAAAAAACAGACTGAAAGTTTACCGTCAGGTATATTACAGTAAGAATAATAAGAATTCGATTGATTTGGCGCTTTCTTTAAACGGCATACCAGTTGCCACTCTCGAACTGAAAAACGAGTTTACCGGTCAGAACGTAAACAATGCAAAGCAGCAATACCGCACAACAAGAGATAAAAAGGAATTACTCTTTGCATTCAAGAAAAGAGCTTTGGTTCACTTTGCAGTGGATCAGGATGAAGTCTTTATGACAACGAAAATCGACGGAAGCAAAACGTTCTGGCTGCCTTTTAATCAGGGCAATAACAACGGCAAAGGCAATCCTCCCAATCCCGGCGGCTACCGCACTGCTTACCTATGGGAATATATCCTGCAAAAAGACAGTTGGATGGAGATAATTCAGCGTTTCATTCACTTAGAAGTTGATGAATACGAAGTGGACGGGAAAAAGTACAAAAAAGAGAAACTCATTTTCCCCCGCTATCACCAGTTAGATGCCGTTCGCAAGATCAGCCGAAGTGTTTTGAAAGACGGCGCCGGCACTAATTACTTGATACAGCATTCGGCAGGCTCAGGCAAAAGCAATTCCATAGCATGGCTTTCTTACCGCCTGACAAGCCTTCACAACGAAAACAATGAGCGCATTTTTGATTCTGTTATTGTCGTTACGGACAGAAGAGTTCTCGACCAGCAGCTCCAGAATACAATCTATCAGTTTGAGCACAAAACAGGCGTAGTCCAAAAAATTGATAAAGACAGCGCTCAGTTGGCTTATGCTTTGGGAGCAGGCACGAATGTAATAATAACAACCCTGCAGAAATTCCCATTTGTAATTGACAAGGTCGGTGAACTTCCGGAGAGAAAATATGCGGTAATTATCGACGAAGCCCACAGTTCACAAGGTGGAGAAGCCAGCAAAAAGATGAAAGAAGTGCTTTCTGCCAAATCGCTTGATGAAGCCGAAGAAGAAGATGAGTTAGAAGATTACACAGATGAAGACTATATCCGTGAGGAAATAGAGCGTTCAGCAGGAGCAAGAGGCAGACAGAGCAATATTTCATTTTTTGCTTTTACTGCTACTCCGAAATACAAAACAATGGAAGTATTCGGTCATAAGGATGCAGATGGCAGACCCCTGCCCTTTCATCTTTATTCAATGCGTCAGGCTGTCGAAGAGGGTTTTATTTTGGATGTACTGCAAAACTATACCACTTATGAGCTCTATTTCAAACTTACAAAAGCCATCGAAGATGATCCCAACCTCAACAAAAGAAAAGCGGCAAAAGCCATTGGCAGGTTTGTATCATTGCACCCGCACAATCTTGCACAAAAAACAGAAATTATCATAGAGCATTTCAGAAATGTTGTTTCTACAAAAATAGGCGGTCGTGCAAAAGCAATGCTTGTCTGCGGCAGCCGCCTTCATGCCAAGCGGTATTACGAAGAATTTTTACGATACATCAAAGAAAAAGGCTATGAGATTGAAATCAAAGTGCTTGTAGCATTTTCCGGCAAAGTGATTGACGACAATGCTCCTGAAGGAATTTCCGAGCCTGAATTGACGGGATACAGCGAAAAAGAACTGCCTGAAGCATTCAGCAGACACCAATACAAAATTTTAATAGTGGCAAACAAGTATCAAACCGGATTCGACCAGCCTTTTCTGCATACAATGTATGTTGACAAAAAACTTTCCGGAGTACTCGCCGTACAGACGCTTTCCCGCTTAAACAGAACCTGTCCCGGCAAGGAAGATACCTTCGTATTGGACTTCGTAAACGAAAGGGATACGATACACAACGCTTTCCAGCCCTATTATGAAGTAACTACCGTAACTGAAGACGTGGAAGTAAACCACCTTTACGATTTGAAAAACCGTCTCGACCAATTTCAGATTTACTGGCAAAACGAAATTGATGAATTTGCCCGTGTTTATTTCAATCCAAGAACAAAGTTCAACACTGCAAAAAGTCAGAAGCTGCTTTATTCATTTACGGATAATGCCGTGGAAAGATACAAAGCTATAAAAGAAGAGGAAAGGCAGGACGAGTTCAAAAAAGGACTTCGTACATGGACAAATCTTTACGCTTTTCTTGCCCAGATAATGCCCTTTGCCGATGCAGATGCAGAGAAATTCTATGCCTATGCCAAACTGCTTCAAACACGTCTGCCTAAGCGGAATATGTCTGAATCGCTGAACCTCGATGATGAAGTTGCAATGGAATACTACCGTTTGCAGAAAATCAAGGAAGGCTCTATCGAATTAGAGAAAAGTGAAAACGGTGAGCTCAGCGGAACTACCGAAGCCGGATTAAAAAGAGCAAAAGATGAGGAAGCAAGGCTTTCTGAAATAATCAATGTTTTGAATGACCGTTTCGGCACTGAATTTGAAGAAGCAGACAGGCTTTTCTTCGACCAGATAGAAGAAGAACTCATGCAGGACCAGACTCTGCAAACACAGGCAAGAGTAAACAAAATAGATACCTTCAAGTATGCTTTCAACGATAAATTCATGGATAAGCTGATAAGCCGCATGGATCAAAATCAGGACATCTTTGAAAGAATACTCGCAGAAAAACAATTCGGCGATTTAGTAATAAAGCTTATGATGCAGAAGGTATATAAGAGAATGAATGAGGCTGGGTGAGGAAACACTCAAGTGAAAACAAGTGCAAATTGCTTAACGCAAGGGATAAGAACGCCCCGATGTGAATATTAGCAGCAATTTGGAGAAGAAAAGCATTATAAGTTGAAATATTTCGGTATCGACAGTTTAGTCTGAAGGACAGAAGCAGCTTTTTCCGGTTCGATTACCCTGATTGTTGAATTATTGTCCGGCATGAGATGTGAATACACACATTTATAAATAAGCGCAGGTTATCCTTATTACCACCCATTAAAAATTGTCCTTTCTTAAAAAAATTTTTTCTGTGAATACACTTATTTACGAAGTTTTGAGCCATTTCTCCGTATAATCTTTCGTATTTTTCGTAAAAATAGATTTCAATCCGCATAATTACTGACTTTATCTGTTTGAAACTTCCGTATAATTTCCGTAAATATTTTATATAATATGGACTTACGTAATTCGTTGTTTATGACAGAATATAATATTGTTTGAATTATTATCGGAGATACTATGAAAAAAACACACAATCCCGCAAAGGCTTACTTAAACGCAGAGGAAGCTGCATCGTTATTGCGCATCTCAAAATTGACGCTTTACGAATATGCTCGGCGTGGGCTGATCCCTCATTATCGCCCTTTTGGAAAAAATGGCAGGCTGTTTTTTATTGAAGAAGAACTTGTTAGACTCATCGAAAAGGAGAAATCAAATGGATAATAAACCGCTTACAATATTGCAAATGGGCGAAAAAGAACTTAGGCAGATAATCCGCAGTGAGATACAAAGTTTGAAGATAGAAAGACCTGTCGAGCCGAAGGAAAAATATCTTACAAAAACCGACGTGGCAAAGCGATTTCAAGTAAGTCTGCCAACGGTGAATAACTGGCAGGCACAAAAAAAAATAATACCTCGTAAAGTAGGAAGGCGCTGCTATTATTTGGAGTCCGATATTCAAAAATTGATTAATAACTAACCCATAAATACTATGAATTTTGAAAATGGATACATACCATTGAAAAGAAAAACTATTTTCGACATTTTACAATTTGCAGAATGTCCGGTGAAAATATATTTATTTCTGGCGGCTAAAGCACGCTTCAAACCTAACAAGGAACTTATGGTCGGGCAGTGTGTTACCAGCTATAGAGAGTTAATAAATGAAACAAAATGGATGAGTGGCAATGCCCCTAAAACATTTTCTAATGGTCAAATATACAAAGCACTTAAGAAACTTGAAGAAAATCTCTTAATATCGAGGACGACTGCGCAGACGAAGGCGAAGACGAATAACAATATTTTGATAACCGTTAACGAACTAAGAACATACAAAGATTATTTAAATATCGCAGACGACAGCGCAGAGCACATCCCAGACGACAATTTGCAATATGATAACATTAATATAGAGAAAAAGGAATATAAAAAAGATGATAAGCAAGCTGCGATGCAAAAAGCAGAATTTCTTTTTTCAAATTTGGAAAAAATACATCAATATTGGACTAAAAAACCTTTACCGGAAAGATTGCAAAAAACTGCTGAAATTGCTATGAGCGGATTTGATTTGAGCGGCGAAAAACTTGAAAAAGATATTTCCAGCGAATATGTTATTGGCGCTTTTGAATATCTATATCAAAATTTTACTGTGCTAACACCCAAAAATTTTATGAAATTAATAAAGGAAGGTTATGGGAACAACAAATCAGGGAGAAACTCCTCTGGCTCTTCTGAAAGCGAAACTGATGAAACATTCGTTGAAAGACAGCGCCGTCTTATGCAGGAAAACCTCAAGAGAGCTGGTTATGAAACAGATGAATTATGAAAAACCAACAATTCTGGACTTTGAAAAGTTTTGCGTTGTGCTGAATACGCATTTTGACACAGATAATTTTCTCATGCCTTACACACGAGAGCGGCTTATTGCCGAAGATATTTTTGCGGAAATTGTAAAACGGCATTCTTCGGCAGATGAATTTCACAGGCAGACGGACAAATTTCGTATGCAGAAAAGCTATGGCATAAAATATTTCAATAAAGCTGTTTATTTTGAAAATGAAATTGACGTTAAATCAAAATTTTACTTTGCCGGATATAGAGAAATCGAATTAAAACGAACAATACAGCAGTTAAATGCACCGAAAGAAATACACAGCAAAGAAAACATGGTTGAAGATAGTTCATAAGTTATTTAATTTGCGTTTGTTAGATGTTGAATAAATGTTTGAAAAGTGTTAAGAAAAGGGTAATATTTCAAACATGCGTGTAAAAATATAAAACTCGCATCAAACTAAAATGTAAAATATGCGAACAAAAATGTCAGGATGTGAACATAACAGCACTGAGAAAGTTAAGAATACGAACAAAATCACTATAAAATTTATGTAAAACAAAGTATGAGGCATGAAAAATGGCAAAAAAAATGATTGATTTGAATCAACCGCAGTCTGTTTTGCAGGTTACCGGCTGGGAAATGGAGCAAATGTATGAATCTCTCGGAGCAAAAAAGAAAAAGCTGCAAGAACTTGGATACAGCAGAACGACATTTTACACTAAATTCAATCTTGGTTATGAAGGCAAAAAACCTTTGAAAGCAATTGAATACTACGGCATTATTAAATTTATCGAATTACATCTCGGTAAAATGATGCTGAAAGATATGGGATACAGACTGGCAGAAATACGGGGCAGCAACGAATATGAATTTGCATTGAAAGAACATACTAGACCAGTTTACAGAGTAAAAAGCTAAGGGGGCTCTATTGTGGAAATTATCGAAGACCGCCACGGCAGGAAATCGACAATCATCACGAGCCAGCTTCCGGTAAGCCTATGGCACGAAGCAATAGCAGAACCGACGATAGCAGACGCAATACTTGACAGAATTGTTCACACGGCACACAGAATAGAACTGAAAGGCAGCTCTATAAGAAAAAAAATTAGGCTGCAAGAGAATTATTTTTTGATTATTCTGCAAGCGAATTTTTTTATTAACTTAGAAGGAGAATAAGGTTGAAACACCTGGTACACTTTCACCGAAACAGGTGGTACACTTTGAGCGAAATGGACACCACCCCAAGGGGAAAAGATCCCCCTTCTGTCCCCCTTAAAATTAAGGGGGATGTGTAGAAAGGGTAAATCCCGTTAGGGATTAAATATTTGTAGTAATAATGTCTATAAGAAATCTCTTTATCCCGTCAGGGATTAAATATAAAAACAAAGATGGACTCCACTTTCAAAGTGGAGCCCATCTA
>CAZOBD010000121.1:0-11558 GCA_964577665.1 uncultured Hyphomicrobiales bacterium | reverse complement strand
TACTTTATTTTTCTCTACGATTTTGCCAAATCTACTAAAAATAATCATCCCCTTGTGTGTTTTTCCGTATCATGGATGTTTCATCTGTTTATTTTAATCCCCACCCTAACCCTCCCCAAAGGGAGGGTATTTCGCATCTCATTCTCAAACTCCGATTTGACTTTCCGCTTCAGATGTTGGACATCTTTTTCTTCTATACTCTGTATCCACTCTTGAGAGGGGTTTAAAGGGTGTGTTCCTCATTCGTGAGATTCTGAAACAATACTAAAACAAGTTCAGGGACATAATGACATCCGTGATTTCAATTTTTCAACTTTTTCTAAAATAGTCATCACCTTGGCTGATTTTACCTAATCATTGGTGTTTCATCTAATCTGTTTTTCAGCAGATATTTGGCTCAATAATCCATTCCCTCATAAGCGGGAGGCATTATTATATCTATATAACCCAATTTTGTAGCAAATCAGACTACATTTTATTAAATCATTTTCTACATCAATTCTCAACAATTTGCTATATTTTTTTTCAATTGTACCATGTATCTTTACGACAGTTGTTTGATACAGGACAGAAATTAAGAAAATTGATGTAATTCAATTAGAAGTTTGAATATAATTGAGGAGCTGAAAAATGAGAAGAGAATTATTATTGTCAGTTTTGAGAATTGAAAAAATAAGGCACTTCATAGAAATATTTCTTAAGACAAAAGCAGAAATTGCCTTGCAATTATTAAAAATACTATATGATAAGTATGCAAAAATCAGAGAAATCAGTTTTTCAGGAAAGTAATGCTGTTTAATTTATAAACAAAAGTGAAAGGAGCTATTATGCCTTTAAGAAAATCAACTGCAATATGGGAAGGCGATCTGCCTGAGGGCAAAGGAACAATGCGATTTGAAAGTTCAGGACAGGAATTTCCTTATTCATTTACTTCCCGTTTTTCCGAGGGAGAGGGATCAAATCCCGAGGAAATGCTTGGAGCTGCTCATGCAGGATGTTTTTCCATGCAGCTTGCTAATCTGCTGGCACAAGACGGCAGCACAGCAAAAAAAATAAAAACCAATGCCAAGGTAAGCCTTGCCAAAGCAGGGGACGGGTATGAAATAACAAGAATTGTTCTGGACTGCGAAGCAATAGTTCCGGGAATCAATGAGGAGACTTTTTTGAAAAAGGCTAATGAAGCAAAGGAAACCTGCCCTGTCTCTAAGGCATTGAAAAGCGTTGACATACTTGTACAGCCGAAACTGCTGAAAGGGTGATTCCTGCCGAAGGGGGGCGGAATGCAGGAATCTTGCGTAAGGGAACACAACCCTTAATCCCCTCTCAAGAGGGGAAAATTCATCCGATAACTTAAAGTCATCAGATGAATGTGCAGTATGGCTTAAACAAATGTCCAACATCTGACAGATGTTGGACATATGGAAGCAGAAAGTAAAAAATAAACTGATGAATAAACAGAAAAATAAGAAAGGAGAACATGAAATGGGATACGAAAACTTATTGGAAAATTTAATGTTTGTGCGTTACAGCCGTTTGGAAGACCCAAATGAACTGTTTGAAGATCCTGAGCTTATCGGCGAAGAACTTTATGATTTTGAAGATAAAATTATCGGGAAAGTCAGGGATATTTTAGTTGACACTAAATCTAAAAAAATGAAATTTCTGGAAATAAGTCTTGATTCTGAGATAGAACCTGATAAAGAAGAAAGGCATGTGCTTGTGCCTATCGGACTTGCTTCTTTTGATGATAATGACCGTCTTACACTCGACCATCTGGAAAGAAAGCATGTGCTTCTTTCGCCGAGATACATGGGCGATGTAATAGATGTTGATTATATGAAAAGACTGATTGACAGCTTTGCAAAATCTTCTGACATGGGAATGGAGACAGGCTACAGGGATGAAGACTTTGAAAAACTGCTGAAAGAGCGTTATTTCGATTCCGACAGAGTGAAACGAAGACATAGAACAAGATCACGAAGTCTTGACTGGGAAACCGTTCCTGAAACAAGAAAGAAGTTCTAAGTTTACTAAACGTTTGTCATTCTGAACTTGATTCAGAATCCATTTTATTGATAATAATTCTACATTTGTTTTTTTTTAATAAAAACTATAAAGTAATAACATGTTAAAAGTAAAAGCCGCAAAAACATATCAACTAAACAATGGTGAAATGAAAGAAATTGAAGCAGGAGGCAGAAAAGCACTTCTGATTAAGAATTTCGATACCTTCTATGCTCTCAGTCCAAAGTGCAATCATTACGGAGCGCCTTTGAACAGCGGCGTACTCAGCGGGGAAAGAGTAGTATGTCCTTGGCACCATGCGGCATTTAATATCAAAAACGGAAAAATGATTGAACCTCCGGCAATCGACAACATCCATTCATTTGAAGTTATTGTCGAAGGCGAGGATATTTTCATAAATTTTCCTGAAGAAGACAGTGATTTCAGACCGCCTGATATGCACATTCCGGATGAGCCGCGCGCCGATAAGATGATTGTAATACTCGGAGGAGGCGCCGCGGGGAATATAGCCGCTCAGACATTGAGAACAGAAGGATTCGACGGAAGAATTCACTTGATAACACAGGAAGATAAGCTTCCATACGACAGACCGAATCTCAGCAAAGAATATCTGCAGGGCAAAGCGCCCGAATCATGGATGCCGCTTAGGTCAAGGCAGTTTTTTGAGCGTAATAAGATAAATCTCATACAAGGAAAAAAAGTCGTAAAAATCAATACTGAAGGCAATCAGATATTTTTTGATGACGAGAGCTGGATTACTTATCACAAACTTCTTATATCTCCCGGAGCAGTACCGGTTAAGCTGGGACTAAAGGGCGAAGATCTTGATAATGTTTTTTATCTAAGGTCATACAGTGATTCGGACAGAATAATAAATTCACTAAACAATGTAAAAAATGCTGTTGTTATAGGAGCAGGTTTTATTGCAATGGAAACGGCAACATCGCTCGGGGAATTAGGCATCAAAGTAGATGTGGCAGCACCGGAAAAACTGCCTTTCGCGAAAAAACTTGGGCACGATATCGGGGAAATGCTTAAGAAAGAACATGAAAGAAAAGGTGTGAGATTCCACATGGAAAGCAAACCCGTCAGTTTTATTGGAGATTCAAAAGTTGAGGAAGTGGAGTTGGATAACGGAAAAAGGTTAAAAGCAGACCTTGTAATAATCGGTGTCGGAGTAAGACCGGCTACGGACATGATTAAAGATATCCATCTGAATGAAGACGGCAGTTTGAAAACAGACGAATATATGAGAGTGAAAAATGATGTTTATGCAGCGGGCGATGCTGCTTATTTTGTAAGTCCGATAAACGGTAAGCACGCGAGGATAGAGCATTGGAGGACAGCTCACCAGCAGGGCATATCGGCTGCAAAAAACATGCTCGGACAAAATGAAAAATTCGCAGGCATTCCTTTTTTCTGGACGGAACAGGCGGGGCTGCAGATTCAATACGTTGGACACACTCAGAACTGGGAGGATTCTGTGACAGTGGGCAGTATTGAAGATAAAAACTTTATCCGGTATTATATTGAAGAGGGTAAAGTTGCCGCAGCCGCCGGAATCCGCCGGGAAAAGGAACTCGGTGCGGTTGAGGAGCTGATGAGAATGGACATGATGCCGCCGCCGGACAGACTGAAAGATTTTAAGCCCGTGGAAGAGCTCAATACTATAAATTTGAATTATACAAGCAGTGATTTATCTTCGTAAGCCTCATACTTAATAATTTTTCTCAGGAAGGGAGGTCTGAGATTAAAAAAAATGCCTGCAGGAAAAACAGCTGCCTGCAAGACAAGATTAAATTAATTTTATTAATTAATGTATTTGTTAAATATTTTTTAGGAGAGTAACAATGATGACATGGACAATGAAAAAATATCCCGAAGCTTTTAGCAGCTTCACAAAAGAAACAAGAAAAAAAGCAGTTGATATTGCCAATGCAATAGTTGAAGACGGAAAAGATGCAGGTATGGCAATCGCGACAGCAGCAAAGCAGGCAAAACAGTGGGCAGAGGAAAATATTAATCCGGTTGAGGTATTCCATCTTGTACCGTCAGATAATAAATGGCTGTTGAAAAAAGAGAATAATAACAGTCCCGAAAAGGAATTTGACACAAAGGAAAAAGCTCTTGTTTACATGAAAGACAAAGCCAAATCAGGCAGAAAGAAATATATTGTCCACAAGAAGGACGGTACAATAGAAAAACACATTTGATAAACTTAAGAAAAACATTTACAGGGAGGAACTTATGAATATGTTTGCAGGAAAAACAGCATTGATAACCGGAGGAGCAGGAGATATAGCAAAATCGCTTGCTAAAGCTTTCCTTAAAGAAGGCGCCGGTGTAATGCTTGTTGACATAGATGAAAAAGGACTAAAAAGGGTTGCCGATGATACGAAATCCGCAACGATAAAATACTTTAAAGCAGATGTTACAAGCCCGGATGATACGAAGGCTTACGTTGAGAAAACTATCGAAGAATTCGGCAGCATTGATGTATTTATTGATAATGCCGCCATCGAAGGCGAGGTAAAACCAATTGCCGATTATCCGCTGGAAGTCTTCGAAAAAGTAATAAATGTAAATATAAAAGGCATGTGGCTGGGCTTGAAATATGTCATTCCTGCCATGGAAAAAAACGGAGGCGGCAGTATCGTAATTATGTCATCGGTAGCCGGGATCCGAGGAACGGCTAACGTTTCACCTTACGTAATGAGCAAACATGCCATAATTGGTATGATGAAAACAGCCGCATTGGAATGTGCTCCTAAGAATATCAGGGTAAACTGCATTAATCCGGCTCCTATTGAGTCGAGAATGATGGATTCTCTGGAAGAAGGCTTTTCCGATGATCCGAAAAAGGCAAAAGAGCAGTTTTCACAAATGATACCTCTGGCACGCTACGGCACTACGGAGGAAGTTGCAGAAATGGTTTTGTTTATCTCCGGAGAAAATGCAAGTTACTGCACCGGAGGAGTTTATATGATTGATGGCGGAATGACTGTAAGCTGATTTCAAAATTTTTATAAAAAGGAGTGATTTATTGTGTTTATATGGGATTTTTTGTTTGCATTGGTTATAGCGGTTATTCTTACGGCTGTATTTGCCGCAGGATTTAAAAGGACAGGTCCCTGGCAGGGAATATGGGCATTTTTTTTCATAATACTCTTGGCTTCGTGGGCAGGAGGAGTGTGGATAAGGCCCTTCGGCCCGCCTCTGTTCGGAGTGTTTTGGTTTCCATTTTTGATAACGGGGATACTCTTTGCAATAATACTTGCTGCTGCTGTTCCGGAATCGAAAGAAGAAAAAGAAATGAAAAGCGCAGGAGACTTACCAAAGGAACCTCAAGAAGAGCAAATAGCCGAAAACAGGGCGGCAGCCGCGCTGGGGATTTTCTTCTGGATAATTTTGATTTTTCTGGTCTTCTCGGTCATTGCCGGTTATATAACGCCGGATGATTATCCCTATGATCCTATTCACGAACCGCATCACAAAGAAATGATGCATCATGAATGAATAAATAAGATATAACAACCGTGATAAAAAAACGCAAATGTAGGTTGATTATTTGTGTTGATTAAATTCACATAAAAAAATTATTACTAACTAAAACCTGGAAGAAGAAATAAATTCAAATAATATTTAGTAGAATACTAAGGAGGTTGTTTAAGATGTTTTTAAACAATTTAACAAAAAAGCTGACAAATATTTTCATGTTAATGCTCACTGTTTCAATATTTTCGTTTTCCTGTTCTGAACAGGATAAGACAAAAATAAATGAAATACCTGACAGTAAAATCAAAAAAGCTGTTAATGATAACCTCATCCTTGATGATTTTGTCAGAAGCTATAAAATTGATGTTAAAGTAAATGACGGTATCGTAACCTTAACGGGTAATGTTGACAATATAATCCGCAAGGACAGAGCCGGTGACATTGCCGAGAGCATCAAGGGAGTCCGTTCGGTTGTTAACCGTGTAAATGTGCAGGTTCCTGACGTGCCGGACGACAGTATTGTAAAAAAAGCGGAAAGAACTTTTTTAAGGGATCCTGCTCTTGAGAGCTATGAGATTACATTTAAAGCTCAGGACGGAACTCTGACTATGGAAGGACAGACAGATTCATGGGCTGAAAAACAGCTATCCGAAAAAGTTGCAAAATCCATTGAAGGAGTTAGCGCCGTTGAAAATGACATTGACGTTGAGTACGACGAAGTAAGACCCGATATTGAAATAAAAGCCGAAATTGAAAAAAGGCTGAAATTTAATCCTTATATATTCGAAGGATTAATTGATGTCAATGTTACTGACGGAAATGTTACTTTGTCCGGCGAGGTCGGAAGCATGAGGGAAAAATCGCTTGCACGCGGCGAAGCTTTGATTTACGGAGTAAAATCGGTATCAACTGAAAATCTCGAAGTAAAATGGTGGATGAAAGATGAAATGATGAGAGCCAGCGAAGTTGCAGGAGTAAGCGATGAGCAGATTAAAGACGCCATAAAAGACGCTCTTATTTACGATCCGAGAGTCCTCATGTTTGAAGTTGAACCTGAAGTTAGCAACGGATATGTAACTCTTACCGGCACGGTTGCTAATCTGAAAGCCAAAAGAGCAGCGCAGCAGGATGCTGAAAACACTATAGGAGTGGTAGTAGTTGACAATCAGATAAAAGTAGAACCCGAAGATTATCCCGAAGATGCCGAACTCAAACAGGTAGTAAGTGATATCCTTCTTTTCTCACCTGGAGTAAAGCGTTCGGAAATTGATATTGCCGTAGATGACGGTAAAGTTACTTTAAAAGGCACTCTTGCCACAAATTATCAGATTCAAAGGGCAATAGATATTGTTTCCAAAATCACAGGTCTCAAAGAAATTGAAAACAATCTTAAGCTGGAAATACCGGCAAAAGTTTACAATGATGAACTTCTCGAACAGCAAATACAAGATCGTCTTAAATGGTCTTACATGGTTACTTCAGAAGATCTGAGTGTCGAAGCTGATGCCGGAACGGTTACCATTACAGGATACGTTGACAGTTGGCAGGAATACTATGCCGTCGTCAATAATGCCATTGAAGGCGGGGCGCTCATTTTGAAAACTGATATTCAAATAGAAGAAGGCAGGAAAGTAGAAAGAATGTATCATTTCGATTATTTCTATCCATATTACCTGTAAAGATATTTTAATAACAATTTTTTTAATTCAAGTGTTTTTTTTAATAAAATTTTTTTTCAAGCTGAAACTTATCCAGAAACTAACACCTGTTTGTTTCAGCCAAAAAAGGAGTGAATCTTTAATATGTTTAAATACAAAAAAATATTAGTACCTACTGATTTTTCCGATAATGCCTTTAAGGCTCTTGAGCTTGTGCAGGAAATAGCTGATGTTACACAAGCTGAAGTGCATATTCTGCATGTAGTAGAGCCTAATCTAATTCCAACGGATGTACTGGTTTATCCGAAAACTACTTTGGATGAAGTGGAAGTGCTTACAAAAACAAAAGCTAATGAAAAGATGGAAAAAACCATTAATAAAATAAAGAAGAAAGGACTTCGCATACATACCGGTGTAAAAAAAGGCAATCCGCCGGATGAGATTATTGCTTATGCCCAAGAAAATGATATTGATTTAATCTGTATTTCAACTTACGGAGTATCAGGTTTGGAGCATTTGGTTTTCGGCAGTGTAAGCGAAAAAGTGCTTAGAAAGTCAGAATGTGATACTATTGCCATAAAATCAGCCGATACAGATACGGAAGAATAATCTAATAATCGACTTCGATTTCTATATTCTCTTCAGCCTGCAGGCGGGCGCGCTGTTTTTCAACGTATTCCCGCACTGCGGGTTTAATATATATTTTCTCGAGAGGCTGCTCCGAAAGGCATTTTACGAGAACGGACAGCAAAGCCTCCAAAGGATTGTTTTTATTAAGAACAAGGTATTTTTCGCCTTCTTTTTCAGCCCATCCGCTCTTAAAATAACCTTTTTCCTGACGGACTTTCAGCCCGAATTTTTCTGCCGTTTCAATTAATTCGTTATATATTTCTTTTTGTTTCATGATAGATTTTCTTTTTTAACCAGCGGCTTCCAGATTAAGTACAGCACAGCTGTCAGTACGGCAAGCGCCGACAAACCGGAAGGTACGCTGAGATTTTTTATCCTGTCAAAAAAATAATCTTTTATGATAATATTGTTTAAATCCTGAGATTGATTGTAATTAAAAAGATAAATCAGTTGTATGTCATAATATGCCAGTAAAACTTCCACCGGCACTGCAAGACAAATAAGAACAAAAGCCATAAACAGCCAGCCGTGTCTTTTCAGGTTTTTTCGGTATGCAATAATTATTAATAATCCTGACAACAGAACTGCTCCGAAGCCTGTCATCGTATAAAATGAAGTTATGGAAAATAGATATATATTCTGAATTACCTGCTTCTGAGTGTATTCCGGTTTAACAGTCAAATCGATGTCTCCGGGTACAAAGATGTCAAATGCTATTGCAGAGCGGACGGCAGTCCCGCCGAGCCATACTGCCAGCCCCAAGGCTGCTATTGAAACGAGAATTTTTATGTAAATGCTGTTTCTTATTTTTTTTATTTCCATAATCTGCAAAGATACAAAAATGATTTTAAAACATATTTAGTCAAAATTGATTATTTTTGTAATAATTGTTTGATGATTTATTATTTATTATGAACAATAAAGCACAATTTACTAAAAACGAACTGGAAGTAATATTCGGCGGAGAAAATATTCATAAATTCAATACGGATTTTACCGCTGCGGGTATTTCTATTGACTCCCGTACAATAGCGCCGGGAAATATTTTTATTGCAATAAAAGGGGAGAGGTTCGACGGACACGACAAAGCCGCTGAAGCATTTGAAAAAGGAGCATCTGCTGCCGTTGTAAACGGAAATTTCCCCGATAATTATCCCGAATTATTTGAAAAATATCCATTTATCGTTGTAAATGATACTATTGACGCTCTTGGCAGGCTTGCTTCATTTCACAGAAACCGTTTCGATATTCCCATAATTGCCATCGGCGGGTCAAACGGTAAAACGACCACTAAAAACATGACTGCCGCTTTGTTATCTCAAAGGTTTAACGTACTGGAAACATTCGGAAATTTCAACAATCGTATCGGCGTGCCGCTTATGCTGTTTCAGCTTAATGAAAAACATGAAATTGCCGTTCTTGAAATTGGTACTAACGAACCCGGCGAAATTTCCGTCCTCTCTGAAATGGTTAAGCCCTCGCACGGACTGATAACCAACATCGGCAGAGAGCATATTGAAAAGCTTATCGACATCCGCGGCGTCGAAATCGAGGAAACTTACCTCTTCGGATACCTCCATAAAACTGGCGGCACATGTTTTGTTAACATCGACGATCCCCGGCTCCGTAAATATCTGCATATTCTCGAAAATTTCTTTACATTCGGCACTGACGAAGCTGATTTGCACGCCGTCTTGAGCTTTGATGAAACTCTCAAACCGATTTTGAGCATAAAAACCAAGGAATTTGACTTCATCGCCAAGCCTAATGCTTACGGTTATTCTTCCGCATTAAATGCCGTCGCGGCTGCTGCCGCTGCAGTTTATTTCGGATTAACTGAAAAACAGATTATTGACGGCTTCAAAAACTTCCGGCAGGATACCAGCAGGGGTTATGGCAGAATGTCCTTGGAAAATGCAGGTGTTTTTCTGATTATTAACGACTGCTATAACTCTAATCCCGAATCCTTGGCGCTTGCTCTCAGAGCTTTAAAAGATATGGAATGCAAAGGAAAGAAAATTGCCGTTCTCGGAGATATGCTTGAGCTCGGTTCTATTTCCCATGATGAACACATCGCTGCTATTGACAATGCCGAAAAGGCTGCTGACATTGTTTTTTTATTTGGTGATGAAATGAAAAAGGCTTTTGACAGAATAGTACCGGCAAATAACGTCCTTTTTTTTAATAATAAAAGAGACATTTCATCCGCTATACTTGAAATGCCGCCTGATGAACATCTCATCTTAGTTAAAGGCTCGAGAGGGATGAAATTGGAGCAAATTGTAAACCAATTAAAAAAAGAATAATCATTTTTTAACCAAAATTTATTTTTCATTTATAATGCAAATTGTTAGATTGTATTTGAAAAATGCAGATTTTTGTTATCTTTGAAAGCATTTGAAAACGCTGTTAATACATTTTATCCATTTTTTAAGGGAGTTGATATGAAAAAATTTTATTTGGTAATCATCATGCTTATTACTGCTTCGCTGCTGTGGCAGTGTGGAGGTCCAGAGGCAAAGCCTGTCAAAGAATTAAAGACCTATGAAGATGACATTCGCAAATTTTCCTTCCAATATCCGGCTGATTGGCACTTCATCAAGACTCCTAACGGAGCCGTCGTATATACTGCAAAAGAAGAAATGAAGCGCTTCTACAAATATGACACCGAGGGAGCAGCCGCCGCTAAAATTGAAATCATCTGGGACAATACTTTCGACACAACCGCACTCGAAGACATAATGAAAAAGTACTGGAAGTTCGACGAAAAGGTATATACACCTCTCGAAAAGGTTACTTTCGGCGGCGAACCGGGTTTGAAAACGGAATATGCTTTCCGCCTCTCCGACGGAACTTTCAAGGGAGTGCAGTATATTGCAGCGAAAGACACCACAACTGCAACTGTGCTCGTCATGGAAGCTTTTGCCGACACATACGACAAATATAAAGAGCATTTCGACAAAATTATCGCAGACATTTCTCTTGCTGAAACCCCTCCCGAGCGCTCTGCCGACACCATTTACCAGACAGAAGAAGCGCCGCCGCCTTCTGACACTCTCAAACGCGTTACCGGCAAAGGATTTTCCATAGAAGTACCTAAAAATTTCAATAAAGAACGAGGCATGTACATCGGACAGCGACGCGGAGACAGTTTCATACGCGTCGATGTCATGGATGCAAGCAAGCAAAAGAATCTTGACAAAATCGTAAAAGATTCAAAAGAAAGAATCCCGGGAACTTCTGCCGGCAGAGACGTTACTATCGGCGGCATAAAAGGAAAGAAAATCGACTACAAGCCCTCCGGCACAGTTGACGGTGAAATGTACTGGGTCATCAAAGGAGATAAGCTCTTCAGAATCACACTTAACTGGTTCAAAGGAGAAGCTTCCGACTACAAACCCGTCTTTCAAAAATGCGTAAAGACATTTAAATTCGAATAAGCGCCTTATAAACCAATCAATTCGCTCTTTTAACGGCGGGTTTCTTCTCCATGAGGAAACCCGCCTTCTTTTTAACGCATTTCCTTCCCGGATTAACATGTCAATTCATAATATTACCACAGTAAACAAAATAACTGCAGCAGATACTATATTAACAATAAAAGATAATAAAAAATATTTATTCATTTATTAAATTTCTTTGTTTCTTATAAAAAAAAATGAATAAAATTAAGAAATGATGCGTTAAGGAGAGTAAATATTTGTATAAAATAATAAAATGATTCTATTATTTAATAGTAATTCTTATACA
>CAZOBD010000120.1:0-11654 GCA_964577665.1 uncultured Hyphomicrobiales bacterium | reverse complement strand
ACTATATACTGAGATTGCTTCGCTCTGCTCGCAATGACGAAACATAGTTTTAAAAAATAATAATTCTCTTATGTGTTTTCCTTTATCATGAATGTTTTATCCTATTCTAAAAATGATTAACTAATTTATAATTCGTTTTGAATGAATCAAATAAATCGAGATACTGCTCCAGAAGCCTTATCATCAGAAAGTTTTTCTTTACCGATTCTCTTGCCTTTTCGCCCATTTCTTTTCTGAGTTTCTTGCTTTTCAGCAGCTTTACCATTCTGTCGGCTGTTTCTTCGACCGAATCGACAAGAAAACCGTTCTCGCCGTCCTCTATCTGATATTTTATACCGCCGCAGTTTCCCGCGATTACAGGAGCGCGCTTCCACATAGCTTCAGTAACCGTTAAGCCGAAACCTTCGCGGAGTGATTTTTGAACAACTACATCCGCTCTGCACTGAAGTGTGTTCACAAGAGCAGAATCTTCCTTACTCAAAATGAAAATTCTATCTTCCTGCCTGTCAAGCAGTGATTTATACATCTCCTCGCCCTCCGGGTCGTCGGTAGCAACATTTCCGAGCAGAACAAGCGTGGAATCAACTTCCTGCCGCGCCCTTTTAAATGCGTCAATAACTCCGTGCGGATCCTTCCATTTGTCGAAGCGGGAAATCTGCGTTACAATGGGCAGATCAGTAGGAATGTTGTAATATTCAAGCCTTTCCTGCTTTTCTTCTTCGCTCAGCATTTTGTTTTTTATGCTGAAAGGGTCCATAGCCGGCATGAAATATAGCAAAGGCGTTTTCAAATCCTGCTTATAATCTTTTATGCTCAAAATCACTGCATCGTATTTTTCAATAAACCCCTTAAGGTATTTCCAAAGTTCTTTGTTAGGATTTGAAAGCTCTACATGGCCTCTCCATACCCATGGTCCGCGCTTTCTGTAATGGTCAATCAGCGAAAGAGGCTGTGGATCATGAACAATGACAAAGTCATGGTCGAGATGATTTCTGAGCGAATTTTCCTGCACAACATCCTCGAAAATTGCTTTTTTTCTGTCAGTCAGGTTTATATCGCCGCCCTGGCAGGCATTGTGAAATTTTTTGGTAACGCTGAAAAAATCGGGCGAACCTTGAATAATCCGCCAGCCGGTTTTTATTCCGGCTGTGTTCATCAAAAGCGAAAGTGAATTGAGTATTTCCGAAACTCCTCCGCCGTAATAAGTAGAATTGATATGTGCCACATGTAAATCATCTACTTTACGGGCTTTTTTTGAGATCCGTTCAATAGTCTCATCGCCGACTATTTCCGCATAATCTTCATAAGTAACAAGTCTTTTATGTTTAATCATCTTTTCCATTATGCTCTCCTTTCAGTGCTTCAAAACCGCTTACTATATCCATAAGTTCGTTCGTAATTGCATTCTGCCTCTGCGTGTTGAATTTCGAATTAAGCTCCTCCAAATGCTCCTCTATGTTTTTTTCGGCTGCCTGCATGGACGCAAGCCTTCCGGCATTTTCCGCGGCAAGTGATTCTGCGAAAGCCCTGTAAAGCACGGTGAAAAAATATTCCCTGAGCAAAGCCGAATACAGCTCAGTCCAATCAGTTCTGTAAAAAGGCAGACTGTTCGAATCCCATTCTCTGCTTCTTATTTCATGCAGCCATTTTTTATCCAGAGGCAGCAGATTTTTATAGTGAGGCTCATAAGAAGCCGCCGAAGAGGGAGAATTATGGATTACAATGATGCTTTTGATATTTCTTTTTCTATTTAAACTCTCCACATGTACCAGCAGCTTCTGTAAAATCGGTATAATTTCTTTCAAAGAACCGGCAATCGGAAATGCTTTGCTGTCTTTCAGATATTTATCTTCAAGCCTGCTGATTATCCTGTCCCCGACCGGCAAAAGGCGGAAATCATCGGCTTTAAAATTCCTGCTTTCAATTAACTCATGCGTGAAAGCCGCAGCCTTTTGATTGAACTGCCCGCTCATACCCCTTTCCGAGCCGAAAACTATAATCAGAGTTTTGCCCTTCTGCTTTGCTTCTACCAGCTTGTTTACAAAATTTGCAGTACTCTGATTAAGAAGAATTCTGAAGCCGAGCTCCACAGTCCGGAAATAAATCTCCAGCGACCTTACGGCTTTTTCGTAACTGCGGATATTCACCGCAGCCAGCGTCTTCATCGTTTTCACAACCGAATGAAGGTCCCGGGCGTTGTCAATTTTTCTTTTTAATTCTTCTGCCTGTTCCATAATTTTTGTTTTTTAAGATTTTTGTTTTTCAGATGTCCAACATCTCCAAGATGTTGGACATCTATATATCCCTTCTAATACCAAGTTGCTTTAGTTTCCTCCTATCCAAACTCTGATTTGGATAGGACAGTTTCAATAAAAACTCAGTTTTACTGCGGTGAAACGGAGTTTCGTTTAAACATTTCATTCCCAAATAGGAGTTTGGGAATGAGAATTAAAAGTCTGTATTCTCATTTCTCTGATTTCAGTTCTTCCACTGCCTTTTCTGCTGTCTCCATAATCTTTTCTTTATCATCATCGCCGAGCTTGCCGCCTTCGGCAATTTCTTTGTATAAATCCTTCGCTTCCTTTTTGAAAGCATCGCGTATTATTTTTTTTGCTTTTTGAACGTTGTCCGTGTCAATATCATCGAAAATGCCGTTTGTAACTGCCAGAAGCACTGCTATCTGCATTGGAACCGGGATAGTTTGATATTGCTCCTGCTTGAAAACTTCGCGCACTCTTCTGCCCCGGCGGAGCTTTCTGCGGGTTTCTTCATCGAGCTTAGTGCCAAACCTTGAAAAAGCCTCCAGTTCCTCAAACTGCGAATATGAAAGTCTTAAGTCGCCTGCTACGTCGCGGTATGCGGGAAGCTGCGTTTTACCGCCGACTCTGGAAACGCTTTTGCCTGCATCAATTGCCGGGAGTATCCCCTCCTGAAAAAGCCTCGGCGACAGATATATCTGTCCATCTGTAATGGAAATCAGATTCGTCGGAATATATGCAGACATGTTCTGCTCTTCGGTTTCAATAATAGGTATTGCCGTCATCGAGCCGCCGCCGTACTCGTCCCGTAAATGGGTTGACCGCTCAAGCAGGCGGGAGTGCAGGTAAAAAATATCTCCGGGATATGCCTCTCTTGCCGGAGGCCTCCGCAAAAGCAGGGAAAGCTCGCGGTAAGAGCGGGCGTGATTCGTCAAATCGTCAAAAACCACCAGAGAATCTTTGCCGTTTTCCATAAAAAATTCTCCGATTGTCGCTGCCGCATAAGGAGCAAGATAGTTCATTCCCGGTGTGTCGTCCCCGGAAGCTTTTATAACAACTGTTTTATCTCCTATGCCGTGCTTTTCAATATCCGAAATTACTTTTGCTATGGCGGAATTTCTTTTGCCAATGGCGCAGTAAATGCAGACAACATTTGAATTCTTTTGGTTAATCATAGTATCCACGGCTATTGCGGTTTTTCCGGTCTGCCTGTCGCCTAAAATAAGTTCGCGCTGTCCCCTGCCGATGGGAATCAGCGAATCAATAACCTGAATTCCCGACTGAAGCGGCACTTCAACCGGAGCCCGGTGCATTATCGGAGGAGCTTCGCGCTCTACGGGCATTCTCTTCTCACCTGAAATTTTCGCTCCGCCGTCCAGGGGCCTGCCCAAGGGATCAATAATTCTGCCGAGCAGTTCTTCACCGACGGGAATATCAGTAACTCTTCTACCTCTCTTGACAGTATAGCCGGCGGAAAGCTCTTCGGCGCCGTCGAGCATGACGGCGTCAACCATGTTTCTGTCAAGATTGAAAGCGAACCCGAGCTTATTGCCGGGAAATTCTATTAACTCGTCGGCGCTTATGCCGGAAAGCCCCCTTATCCTTGCTATCCCTTTTCCTACAAAGATTACTTCGCCTGTCTCGTTTATAAAGGGCTTGTCTGCCGTTTTTTCCAGAGATTTGTCCAAAACATCGAAAACATTTCCGAATAAATCATCAAGCAAAGCAGTATTTACTTTTTTATCAGACACTCTCTTTTCCTTTTTCCTCCTTCTCTTTGAAATTTTCCAGAAAATCCTGCTCAATATCGTCCAGATAATCTTTTATATTCCAAGAAACGACCTGCCCGTCAATCTTCATTTCAATTCCGCTGATAAGAGTGCTATCCCGCTCGAAATTCACAGTTTTTATATTCAGCTTTTCATCGAGAATTTCTTTTATTTTCCCGCGGCTGCCGTCGTCGATTTCAAACACTGTACTGACGGTTACCCTGCCTTCTGCTTCCCGGGCAGCCTTTTTCATAGCGTCTTCATTTTCCTCAATGGAATCCTTTATTTTTTCTTGGAATTTTTGCAGTATGCCTTCTTCAAAATCCTTCGAGGCAAATTCCTTCATCACTTTCTTGCAGGTCTTAAAAACATAAGCGCCTATTTGCTTCCGCAATTCTTCAATGCTTTTCTTTTTTTCATTCTCAAAATCTTCAAGCCATTTTTCCTTAACCTTTTCCGCATCATTTTTTGCCTCTTCAATGATTCTCTTTCTTTCTTCTCCGGCTTCCTTCTCGGCTTCGTTCAAAATATCGCTTCTTTTGTCTTCGAGGCGTTTTTCTTTATCCCGGAGCTTTTGCCGAAGCTCTTCGTATTCGCGCTTCATCTCCTCGGCTTTTCTGAAACGCTCCTCGATTTCCGCTTTGCGCTCATCCATTTTTTTCGTAACCCTTTTAAACAGAAATTTGTACAAAAGGAATACGAGTATGGCAAAGTTTACCAACTGTGCAATTATTGTAAACCAATCGAACTGCATAGCTTAACCTCCCGCCTGCTCAAGGAAATAATTCCAGAAAGGATTTGCAAAAAGCAGAATAATGGCAATAACGAAGCAGTAAATAGCCGTTGACTCCACCATAGCAAGCCCTACGAAAAGAGTTCTGGTTATGGTGTTAGATTCATCTGGCTGCTGTGCTATGGCAGTCATTGCACGCATTATTGCTAGCCCTTCGCCGATGGCAGGTCCGATAGCTCCGAAACCCATTGCTAAAGCCGCTCCAAGTATTGAAACCGCTCCAATAACAGTTAAATCACTCATTTTTATCCTCCTGCTGATTATTATCACTTTTTTCTTTTTTATTCTTCTTCTCTGTTTTTTCTCGTACTTTAGCAGCCGAGCCGATGTAAACCGTTGCCAGCACTGCAAAAATATAAGCTTGTATCTGCCCTATTAACAGCTCTAAAGCGTTCATTATAACCGGGAAGAACAGCGGCGCCAGCGAAAGCAAAATGGCTATTATCAAGGTGCCGCTCATCATATTGCCGAAAAGCCTGACGCTCATAGCCAATGTCCTTGAAAACTCGCCGATTACATTAAAAGGCAGCATTATGAAAGATGGTTTTAGGTATTGCTTCAAATAATTTTTTAATCCCTGCTCGCTTATGCCGTAAATAGGCACTGCAAAGAAAACTATGCCCGCAAGGACGGAAGTTGTCTGTATGGAACCTGTCGGCGGTTCATATCCGGGCACAAAACTGAAGAAGTTGGATACAGCTATGAAAATATACAGCGAGCCGAGGAGCGGTAAATACTTGTCCGGCTTTTTTTGCATGACATCGCCTATCTGATTTCTCATTATCTTTATCAATGTTTCAAGGAACATCTGGGACTTAGATAAATTTTTCTCAAGCGAAAGACGCCGCGTTATAAGCACACTGCATACAGCCAGAAAAGCAATCACAACCCATGTAAAAACGATTGTAGCGCTCAATTTGAAACCGCCGGACTGCCAGTAAATAATTTCATCGGGAGTGATTTCCATTTTACACTCTCCCACCTGCTTTTTTCATAAAAATATTTTTATCCGGTTTTTTTAGTCTTATGATAATCAACTTTGAAAGAAAAAATGCCAGAACGGAAATAAGAATATAAGCAAATCCCGCATACAACGCTATCCAATAGAAAATAGCGGCAGTTATAAACAGCCTCGCAAAAAAGCTGAGAAGCGAAATACCCGCTCCGAATCTTTTCTTTGTCAATAGGGTAACAGTAAACCAAAGACCGCCGAAATAAAACGCTCCTGCCGCTAAGCCCAGCATTACTGCTATTAATAATTTTTCAGCTTCCATAATTATTCCTCTTCATTTTTATCTAACTCTTTTTTTATCCAATACCATGCGTTAAGGCTGCCGATGATAACTCCCGCAACGAGAAGCATCAAAGTCCAAAGGGGTCTGCCGGGAAAAGTCAAATCCAGCCACAAGCCAACGGCAACTCCGATAAGAGTCGGTATGGCAACCGACCATCCGACAAGTCCGAACATTCCCAGTCCGAACCAAAGGCTTCTTTCGTCTTTGTGAAGACCTTTCAGGCGCCTGTCAACCTTCTTTTCGATTTTTTCCCTAAAAGTAAGGTTGTCGGTATGTCTTCTTTCGCTCATAATTTATTCATTTCCCAAAAACCTTTTACGAATCTGGTTTCGAGTTTTTCCAGCGCCGTTCTTGCTTTTCTTTCCATTTCGTCGAGCTCTTTAAATTCTTTTTCAACGGTATCTGCCAGAGATTCAATATTTTTGCCTTTAATTGCATTTTTCAGTGAGACCAAGACCTGTTCCCCTTTTTTTACCATAACTCCTTCGTCTGCAGCCAAATGGAAATCTTCTCCTTCTTCAGTTACATAGCTGATAACTCCGGGAACAACCGCCGCAAGATAATCGGCATGGGAAGGCTCCAGCGTTACGTAACCGCTAAGGGTTTCTGCAGTTATCTTTTTAATTTCTTCATCGGCAAGTATTCTGCCCGGCAAAATTATTTTCAGTCTCATTCTTCAGCCTCCTTTATTTCTCCAATCATGTAAAGTTCATCTTCCGAAGCCGTGGTTTCGTCATTTAAAATTTTTTCGCACCCATCAATAGCCTTTGCCAGCTCAACAAGTCTGCCTTTGTTGCCCGTGAACTGCTCTGTTGTAAAAAAAGGTTGGGTAAGGAATTTTTCAAGCCGTCTGGCTCTTTTTACGGTTTTGCGGTCTCCTTCTGAAAGCTCTTCCATGCCTAACATTGCAATTATATCTTTCAGTTCCTCATATTCCGCCATAGTTTTTCTTATTTCACGCGCTATAGAATAATGCTTTTCGCCTACAATCTGAGGAACGAGCATTTTTGAATCGGATTTCAGAGGATCAATAGCGGGATATATTCCTTCGCCTGCTTTTTTTCTTGAAAGAACAATTGAAGCAGAAAGATGTCCGAAAGTATGCACCGCTGCAGGGTCTGTAAAATCGTCTGCCGGTACGTAAACTGCCTGCACGGAGGAAATAGCAGCCGATTTCGTACTGGCGATTCTTTCTTCCAGTTCGGCAAGTTCGGTTGCCAAAGTCGGCTGATAGCCCACCCGCGAGGGAATACGTCCCAAAAGTCCCGACACCTCCGAGCCCGCCTGCACAAAGCGGAAAATATTGTCTATCAGCAAAAGCACGTCCTGCTTCTTTTCATCGCGGAAGTACTCAGCCATTCTCAAAGCTGTATGCCCGACTCTGAAACGGGTTCCCGGCTGCTCGTTCATCTGCCCGAAGACCATAACGGCATTCTGCAGTACGTCCACTTCCTGAAGCTCACGGTAAAGCTCTTCGCCCTCTCGGCTGCGCTCGCCTATGCCGCAGAAAATGCTTGTGCCTTCGTGCTTGCTTGCCACGTTGTGGATAAGCTCCATAATCAACACGGTTTTCCCGACGCCTGCTCCTCCGAAAAGTCCCGCTTTGCCTCCCCGCTCCAGAGGAGAAAGCACGTCAATCGCTTTGATTCCCGTTTCGAAAATTTCGCTTGAGGAAATCTGACGTGAGATTTCAACAGGTTTTTGATAAATGATTTTCCGCTCGGCATTTTCAATTTCTTCCTTATCGTCTATTGTTTCCCCGAAAACATTGAAAACCCTTCCGAGAATGTCATCTCCAACGGGAGCTTTTATGGGGCTGCCCGTGTCTTTTACCTTCGAGCCGCGCCTTATGCCTCGAACGGCTGTCAGAGCGATACATCGGACAGTATGTTCATCCGTATGCATTACCACTTCGGCTTTTATGTCCCTATCGCCTGAAATAATTAGAAGATTGCGGATATTCGGCAGCTTTCCAGAAAAGCGTACATCGAAAACGCTTCCTTTTACGGAAACTACTTCTCCTGTATGAAAACTACCGTTATTTGATGCTGAATCTCTCACGGGTTTATCTCTCCGACTTCTTTTGTTTCTCCAGACATTTCAACGGTTTGCGCCGGCTTTTTCGGCAAAAGTTTATTGTAAAGCCATGCGAAAATCAATCCGCCTAAGAACCAGTCAGCGAATCCCCAGGCAAGACCGATAAAGCTGCCGGCGGGACTGATTTCATAGCCGCGGTAAACTTTTGCAATGACTGTGGGCTCGCCTGTGGCTCCCTCAAAGGCTATTATCCACCATGTTATGAAAAACAGTCCCAGTCCCATCAGCAGACCGCTTGTCAGGGCAAATGCTTTGATGTTCAGTCTCATTTTTTGGGCTCCTTAATAAATTTTAAATCTTTAGATATCAAATATCATCTGTCTATTTTTTTGTTTGCATTTCAGATGTCCAACATCTGCCAGATGTTGGACATCTTTTTCTTCTGACATTTCGTATCTCATTCCCAAACTCCGATTTGGGAATGTGCTTTTTTTTCAAAACTCTGTTTTGCATTAACTCTCAAATAATCATTCCCTTATGTGTTTTTTCCTTAATCATGGGTGTTTCATCTGATTATTTTTCATTTCCGTTTCAGATGTCCAGCATCTGCCGGATGTTGGACATCTTTAACTTCTACCGTTAAGTCATTGCGAAGAGCGAAGCGATGAAGCAATCTCCAACCATCAGTAGATTTTTAGAGATTGCTTCGCGTTGCTCGCAATGACGACGCATAGTTTTAAAATAATCATTCCCTTATGTGTTTTTTCCTTAATCATGGGTGTTTCATCTGATTATTTTCTATCCCTCCCCGGCCTCTCTTACTAGTTAGTGAGAGGGAAATTCCCCTCTTGAGAGGGGATTAAGGGGTGTGTTCCTCATACGTGAGATTCTGAAACAAGTTCAGAATGACACCCCTGACATCTTTTTCAACTATTTCAAATAATCATTCCCTTATGTGTTTTTTCCTTAATCATGGTCGTTTCATCTGACATTTCTAAATCAATCAATCTTCTCAATATTTTTCAAAGTACTTATCACGCTGTCGGGATTAAGAGAAATTGAATCTATACCCGCCTTCACCAAAAATTCGGCAAATTCTGGATAATCGCTGGGGGCCTGTCCACAAATGCCAACTTTAGTGTCTTTTTTATGCGCTTTTTCAATAAGTTCTGAAACAGCTTTCTTCACTGCGTCGTTTCTTTCGTCAAAAACGGATTTCAGCTTCTCGGAATCCCTGTCCACTCCTAAAACAAGCTGTGTCAGATCATTGCTCCCTATTGAAAATCCGTCGAATTTTTCTGCGAAATCCTCTGCGAGTATGATGTTCGAAGGAATTTCCGCCATTACATACACTTCCAAATCCTTCTTTCCTCTTTTCAAGCCGTAAGTTTTCATTACTTTTAGGGCTTTGTCTGCCTCTTCCAAAGTTCTGCAGAAAGGAATCATAACTTTTACGTTTGTCAAACCGATGTCCTCGCGAACTTTTTTTATAGCTTTGCACTCCAGAGCAAAAGCTTCGCGGTAATCATCGCTGTAATAGCGGCTCGCACCGCGAAAACCCAGCATTGGATTGGACTCTTTATCTTCAAAAAGCTCACCCCCGATTAAATCGGCATACTCGTTCGTCTTGAAATCAGACATTCTTACAATGACGTCATTAGGCCACTGGGAAGCAGCAATTTTTGAAATACCGAGAGCCAGATTGTCAATGAAAAATTCTGTTCTATCTTTGTAATTCCGGGTATGCTTTTCAATTTCTTCTTTTATGCTTTTATCCTCTATTTTATCGAAATCCACCAGCGCCATAGGATGGATTTTTATGATATTGTTTATGATAAACTCCATCCTTGCCAGTCCTATGCCTTTTACGGGCAGTCGCCACCAGCGAAAAGCAGCGGCAGGCGAAGCAATGTTTATCATTATATCCGTTTTAACTTCGGGAATATCCTCCAGAGATAGTTCCTCCGCATCAAACTTCAGCTTTCCTTTGTAAACTTTACCCTGCGAGCCTTCGGCGCAGGAAATCGTAATTTTTTCTCCGTCTTCAATTTCATGAGTGGCATCCGAAGTGCCTACTATTGCGGGTATTCCCAGTTCGCGGCTCACTATTGCCGCATGGGATGTCCGCCCGCCGTATTCGGTTACAATTCCTGAAGCTTTTTTCATTACAGGCACCCAGTCGGGGTCAGTGCGTCCCGTAACTAAAATTCCGTCAGCTTTGAATTTATCAATTTCGCCGGGGCTGTCGAGTATGCAGGCTTCGCCGGCGGCTGCCGCTTCGCCGATGGCGGCGCCCTTCGTTAAAACTTTTCCTTTTTCTTTCATCGAGTAGCTTTTTAAAACGCCGCTTTCTTTTTGAGACTGCACTGTTTCGGGTCTTGCCTGCACAATGAAAAGATCTCCGCTCTCGCCGTCTTTAGCCCATTCGATGTCCATAGGCTTTTGGTAATGCTTTTCAATAGCTGCACCCCAGCGGGCAATCTTAATTATTTCTTTATTTTCAAGCACATAAGAGTTTTGTTCTTTTTTCGATGCTTCTATGTTTTTAACCGAATCGTGCTTGTCTTCGGCATAAATCATTTTCTTTTCTTTTGTGCCGAGTTTTTTCTCAATAATAGGTTCGAATCTTTTATTTTTCAGAAGGGGTTTGAAAACCATGTATTCATCGGGGGTAACATTTCCCTGCACAACATTTTCCCCTAAGCCCCATGCAGCGTTTATCAGCACAACATCTCGAAAACCCGAATCGGTATCTATTGTAAACATAACGCCCGAGCCGGCTTTATCCGCCCGCACCATTTTCTGCACACCCACTGACAGCGCAACTTTAGTATGGTCAAAATCTTTTTCATTGCGGTAGCTTATTGCCCTGTTGGTAAAAAGCGAAGCATAGCATTTTTTACAGGCTTCCAGCAGTTCGTCTTCACCGCTTACATTCAAAAAAGTTTCCTGCTGACCGGCAAAACTCGCTTCGGGAAGATCTTCTGCGGTGGCGCTGCTGCGAACGGCAGTGTCGGCTTCGTCTGTTTTATATTTTTTGGACAGTTTTTGATATGCTTCTCTTATGGAATCTTCAATTTCTCGGGGAAATTCGGATTTTAAAAAAAGCCGTCTAATCTGCTTGCCGGCTTTCTCTAAAGATAAGCTGTCTTTTTTCAGTTCTTCTAAATTTTCTTTTATCTTCTCTGACAAACCGTTTTCATTTAAAAAAATGCGGTATGCTTCGGAAGTGGTGGCAAAACCTTCCGGCACGGCAATTTTCTCCTTCTTTAAGCGGGAAATCATTTCGCCCAAGGATGCGTTCTTCCCGCCGACAGCAGCCGTATCTTCACTGCTTAAATCATCGAACCACCTGATGTATTTATTTTTTTCTCTGCTCATAATATGCTTAAAGTTTATAAAAGATTTTATAAAAATTCGATTGTAATATTGGCTTTACAGATGTCCGACATCTTTAACTTCTACCGTTAAGTCATTGCGAAGAGCGAAGCGATGAAGCAAT
>CAZOBD010000119.1:0-11689 GCA_964577665.1 uncultured Hyphomicrobiales bacterium | reverse complement strand
TACTTTTTGAGAAAATAATCAGAATTAGATTTAAACCCAGCCGCGCATTTTACAAGCTTCGGCAACTCTTGAGATAGATATCATGTATGCCGCATCCCGCATATAAATATTTCTCTGCCGGGCAAGATTAGAAACTGCATAATAAGCATTAGTCATCTTTTCATCAAGTTTCTGCAATACTTCCTCTTTTGTCCAGAAATAATTCATGTTGCACTGCACCTGCTCGAAATATGAGCAAGTAACGCCTCCGGCATTTGCCAAAAAGTCGGGAATCATCCATATACCCTTCTCTTTGATAAGCTTATCGGCATCGGGTGTTGTGGGACCGTTGGCGCCTTCAAGAATAACTTTTACGCTGCCTTTTATCCCGGGAGCAGTATCAGCGTTAATCTGATTTTCAAGGGCAGCAGGCACGAGGATGTCCACATCCTGTTCAATCCATGCGCTGCCGTTTAAAATCTCATATCCAAGGTCTTTTGCTTTTGCTTTGTCAATTTCACCAAAACGGTTGGTAATGCTCAACAGCTGCTCGAGATCGATGCCGTCAGCCTTTTTAAAGGCATAGGCTTTTTGTTCGTGCTGATTCCATGAAGAAACGCATGTAACCTTACCGCCAAGCTCATTGTAAAGTTTTATGCCATACTGGCTTACGTTGCCGAACCCTTGGAAAGATGCCGTAGTGTTTTCAATATCGATATTTAGCTCTTTCAATGCCTCGCGAAGAGTGTAAACGGCGCCGAAACCTGTTGCTTCTGTTCTGCCGAGAGAGCCTCCCATGCCAAGGGGTTTACCGGTAATGAAGCCGGGCATTTTTTGTCCTGTAAGTCTTTCATATTCATCCAGCATCCAAAGCATGTGCTGTCCAGTTGTCATTACATCGGGTGCGGGGACGTCCTGAATCGGTCCAACGTTTTTCACAAGCTGGCGTACCCAGCCGCGGCAGACTGCTTCCTGCTCGCGCATTGAAAGATTGTGCGGGTCGCAAATTACACCGCCTTTGCCCCCGCCGAGAGGAATGTCAACTACCGCCGTTTTCCAGGTCATCCACATTGCTAATGCACGTACTGTATCAATAGTTTCCTGCGGGTGGAAGCGGATGCCCCCTTTGTTCGGTCCGCGGGCATCGTTGTGCTGAACGCGGAAACCGCGAAAAACTTTGTAAGAACCGTCATCCATACGGATAGGTATATTGAAATGATATTCTCTGTCCGGGCTGCGTAAAAGGTCACATGTTGCCTGATCCAAACCCAACTGTCCTGCAACAGCATCAAACTGCTGTTGTGCCATCTGAAACGGATTGAATGATCCCGTTGCCATCTTAACATCTCCTTATAATAAAATAAATAAGGGACATACCCCTTAAAAGAATGTCCCGAAAATTGCATTTCAATAACTTGCAATTTAATAAAAATAAGTTTAGTAAAATAAAATTGTTTGGAGTTTTTAAAGGAATATTTAATAAAATTTAGTTTAGGTACAAAAGAAGTAAGTTTCTTAGCATTTAAGTTATATTGTTTGTAATTGATATAGAAGTGTTTCATCTGTTTATTTTAAGCCCCACCCTAACCCTCCCCAAAGGGGGGAATTCAATGATCTTGCTCCATCCCATTGGGGAGGGCCGGGGTGGGGTCTCTTACGGTTTTTTAATTTACATTTCCTTTTTTCTCTAAGATTTGACAAATCTACTTAAAATCATCACTCCCTCGTGTGATTTTCCCTAATCATAGGCGTTTCATTTTAAATTCTCAATTCCCGATTACGCTAAGCAAAGTGATTTTTACTATATTGCACTTTGCGTAAAATGCTTAGACTGCAAATTGCGTCAATAATGAATAGTAACATATATGAATGTATATGAAATATTTTTTCTACATATATTTGATTTTGTTTTTATTTACGGGTCTCCGGCAGGCAGAGGGGCAGTCCCTGTCTCTTTACGATATTACTATATCAAAATATCCTCAGGTATCAGGAAAATTCTTTGTCTTAGACGAAAACGGAGTCAGAATGAATCCCGGCTCACTTAATGAGATGACCTTGAAAGAAAACGGGGTTTTTCAGGAGATTGTCTCTTTTTCGTGTCCTTCACAGACGGAACCGGAAAGGATTTCTTCCGTACTGACGATAGATATTTCGGGTTCTATGAAAGGCAGAAACATGGAGCTTGCAAAACTTGCAGCCCGCACATGGATTAACACTCTGAATCTTGACCGCTCTCAATGTGCTGTTACTACCTTTGACGATTACAGTTATGTAAACCAAGATTTAACAAACAATTACGATAGACTGAAAAGAGCCGTGGATAATATCAAGGAATCAATCGGAGGGACAAATTACGAAGCTGCCCTCCTTGATGAAAAAACGGGTGCGTTAAATATCGTCGCAGCAGGATTGCACAAGAAGGTAATAGTCTTTCTGACCGACGGTACCGCAGGTGCCGATACTAATGAAATTATTCAAAAAGCTTTGGATTTAGATGCTGTTATCCATACAATAGTTCTTTCGATTGATGCTCCGGATGTTTTGAAAAGCATTGCCCGTGCCACCGGCGGGATGAATTTTGAAAACGTAGAGTCAGTGGAAGAAATTGAAAAAATCTACAAGCTTATTCTGCTGGATGCTCTTGAGCTGGATCCCTGTGAAATTACATGGAAAAGCACTTTGTGCGATAACCTGCGAAATGCAGAACTTATTTTCATTCCAAATGATTTAAGCGGCGTAGAATCATATTCCGTTCCTGACAGTCTTTTAGAAAGCATTGTATTTTCTCCTGCGGGCTATATCAGTTTCGGATTCGTTGTACCCGGCTCCTCGGAAACAAAAAATATCGGTATTTCAGCTCTATCAGAAATAAACATATCAGAGATTTCTCCTTCCAACTCTTCCGAATTTCGGATAATTGACTATGGGGGTTCGTCTCCCCCTTTCAAATTAATATCTGGAGAAAGCAGAACCTTGACTGTTGAATTTACTCCTCAGGATTCAGCTATTTCTTACTCAAAATTTGAAATACTATCAGATGCCTGCCTCAATAATGAATTTTTTGCCGAAGGCGGATTTGCAGGCATACCGGCGAAGGATACTACATTGAAAATTCTGCATCCTGACGGCGGTGAAATGTTTATTGCCGGAAGTGATGTTAATATCTTCTGGGACGGTATTCTTCCTTCAGATACTGTTTCGCTTGAGTTCAGTTCAAACGGAGGTGCGGACTGGAGCAGTATTTCAAAAACTGCTAAACAATTTAAATATGAATGGAAATCCCCTGACATAACAAGCTCAAACTGCCTTGTTAAAGGCACTCATATAGCAGCTCCTGCAGAAGACGAGTCCGTACAGTTTGCATGGTATCACGACGACACCGATTCAAACAGCATCAGGAGCATTGCCGTAAGCCCCGACGGAAGCAAAGCTGCGGCGGCAGGCGACAAAGGTTTGATAATGGTCTGGAATACATCTGATAAAACCCTATATGCAAAAAAGAGCACCAATCTTTCTTTTGTCAGTGCCATTAGCTGGCATCCCGGGGGAAAATTGATAGCAGCGGCAGGCAGCGGCAATGCCGTAAAAGTATGGAATATCGAAACCAATGCCACTGAGGAATTCTATCCAGGCCATAACGGCGATATTTATGCTTTGGAATGGTCTCCCGACGGGAAAAGAATTGCTTCGGGCGGTTCTGATTCTGAAGTGAAGATATGGAATTTTCAGCAGCATATTCTTTCTCAGCAGTTTTCAAACCACAGCGGCATCATTACTTCTCTTTCATGGATGAAACCCACAGGAGATATGATTGCGAGCGCTTCAAGGGATGGAACCGTAAGAGTATGGATTACAGCAGACGCCGATGAGATAAGAACATATCAAGAGCATGGCAGCCCGGTTTTTTCAGTTGACTGGGGTGCAAACGGCAGGATAGCAAGCGCCGGTGAAGACTCTGAAATACATATTTGGGAGCCGGCGGGCGGGAATATATATCATATTCTGACCGGTCATACCGGAGCAGTTTATTCTGTGAAATGGAACACGGATGCCTCTTTGCTGGCAAGCGGAGGAGCCGGCCTTTTCGTTAGACTCTGGGATCCGGCAGCAGGCAATGAAAAAGAATCTTTTGGCGGACATGTGGACAGGATATCTTCGATTGTATTCTCCGGCAGTGAGAGCATTTTCAGCGGGAGTTACGACCAAACAGTAAAAAAGTGGAAAATCGGCGGCAGCAAACCTTTAACTCCCTTTGTACAATCGGATGTATCAGATATGCCTTTCTCTATTGTCAAGCCGTACATTTCCGTTAAAGATGTTCACTTCGGAAAAATCTTCGTCAATAATTCACGCGACAGCCTTATTCAAAGTATTATTGTCAATAATAGTCCCGCAGAATTAAGAGTAGATTCAATTAGAATCATGCAGGGAGATAATGCCTTCAACCTAAAATTCGATCCCGCCCCGTTTTATTTGAAAACCGATGAAATTTCGCCTCTTGAAATTAGTTTCAAACCTAATATTGAGAAGATATTTAACGCTTCTTTGGAAGTATTTTCCTATGGTTATAAGTTCATGGGAAATATATCCGGTCAGGGCGCAAGGCAATCGGTAGATTTGATAACAGACTACTATGATTTCGGAAAAGTACCGGTGAATGCAGCAAACGCCGAACTGCTTACTACACTCCAAAATGTCGGGGCAAGTCCTGTTGAAATACTTTCCATTGATAAAACCGGTCCCGACAGCACTCAGTTTCTCATACTTGAGATAAACGGAAATCCCAATCAGGACTTTCCTTATATTCTACAGAAAGGAAATGCACTGGAAATGCTGCTTGCATTCACTCCTAAACAAACCGGCAAGACCAGCGGCAATATTGCATTTCGATTTGCGGGAACAGGTTCACCAAGAATAATGCGTCTTTACGGTGAAGGTATTGCCTCAGAACTGCTGGCTCCCAAGAAAATTTCATTTCCTCCGGTTATATGCGGCAAAACTCAGCAGGATACCTTAATAGAACTCACAAATACGGGCAGCAATCTGCTTACAATATCCTCTGCAAGTTTTTCAGGGGCGGGCGCCGATGAGTTCATCTTTACTGAAACAGTACCTCCGTTTGATATTGAACCGGATTCGACGGTTTATTTGAAAATACGTTTCAGTCCCGAAGAATTCGGCATTAAGTCAACGACACTCACACTTGTTTCAAATGCTTCCAATGCTCCGGGAGGATTAACGGATATTGTGCTTGAGACTGAATATCATAATGTTGATTTTTCTGTCAGTCCCGAGCATGTAAGAATGGAAAACCTTGAGCCTGCAATGCCTGCATCCACTACATTTTCCATAATAAACAGCGGCACTTATCCTCTGAAATGGGTTATACCTCAGAGAAAGGGCAGATTTGAAATAACTGCTCTTGCGCCCAACCCTGTTCCTCCAAATTCAAAAGCTTCTGCCACTCTTTCGTTCGACGGGGGCGAAACCGGGAAGGTATATGACGAAACTTATTCCCTTTATGATACTTGCGGCGGCAGGAAATATGTTTTTTTTCGTGCGGTTATTAAAACAAATCAGGCTCAGATTCTAACGGATAACTCCCTCAGCTTTCCCCGGCAGGTCTGCGAAAAATCAAAGAAAGATACTCTAATAGAAATAAAAAACTCCGGCGAAACAGATTTGTTAATTTTCCATACAAAAATCATCAATGATTTTGGATCTGTTTTCAAAATAGTTTCTCCGTTAGAAAACGACACAATAAAACCGGATTCCGTAAAAAGACTGGAAATCTCGGCAGAATCTTCCGAACCCGGTTTCTTTTCGGCAGATTTGGAGATAAAATCCAATGCCATAAATGCAGAGGACAGTTTAAACCTGATACCTCTCAGTTTTACAAGCCACGATGTAAGTTTTGAGCTTACTCTTGATGAAATTCTCATAGGCACTTCTTTTGAAAATCAGCCGGACACAGCAAAATTCGGCTTGATAAATACAGGTACTTATCCATTGTCGTGGGAAAAAACATCCGGCGGCTTTCCTTTTGAAATTATTTCCATTGAACCTGCGGTTACGATGCCTGATGACACTTCAGAAGTCATATTGGGCTTTGCCGGCGGCTCTTTCGGAGATGACTATTCATATATTTTTTCTTTTACCGACACATGCGACGCTGCAAAAACTATTCTTGCACGGGCTAAAGTACGAGAAACTCCTTCTGTAACAATTCAAGTGGGGGTGAAGAAAGCAAAAACCGGAGAATATGTTGATATACCGATTTTTTTACGTGATTCTTCAAAACTTAAAAACTCTTTGATAACGGGGTACTCGGCTGAATTGAAATCGAGAGCTTCTGTGCTTGTTCCCGTTGGAGAAAACAACAGAGGAAGAATTGAAAACGGATGGCGCTATCTCCCCGTCGAACTTCCGGCAATGCCGCAGTCAGGAAATATTTTGGCTGAAATTCCATACAGAGCGGTTTTAGGAGAAAATGCATCAACTCCCATAGAATTAATAAATTTCAAAGCACACGGGGGTAATATTATCCGTACTCTTATACCTGGTATGTTTTCACTGGAAGGTCTCTGCCAGACCGGTGGAGAAAGACTTTATCTCGAAAAAAAGGGAATATGGCTGGGTGATGCTTACCCCAATCCTGCAAATTCTATTGCAGAAACTAAATTTTCCATATTACAATCCTCAGAAGTTGAGCTTAAGCTGTATGATTCCTTCGGAAGAGAAAAAATGACAGTCTTAAAAAGATTTATGAATAAAGGAGAGCATGCTGTTACTCTTCCTCTCGAATCATTACCTTCGGGTGTTTACACTTATGTAATAACTACCCGTTACGGTTCCGAAGCCAAGCAGATAAATGTGATCAAATAAAAATCCTACAGGAAACAATGAATAACAAGACTTAATCAAGCACGGCGAGTTCGGCAGAGAAACGCGGGAAAGAATAGACAGCTTCGCCGTTTTCTTTGAGCTTAACCTCGCCCTTCAAATCAATTAATATCTTATTTAAAACTGCCTCAGTACGGCTGTACTCTTCCTGTTTTATGTGTGCATAGTGATAAAGGTCGTTTTTTGTAAGTTCTATTTCCTTAGCGTCTGCAATGGCTCCGATTAGTTTCTTTCTGATAATATTGTTTGCTCTCTCTTCCTTCTTTTTCATAATATATAGAATCCTCAAAATAGGTATCAGGAAGAATAGAGCAGAAAAGACAAATGGAAACCAGCCGAGAACTATTGCAATTATTACCAAACCCGGCTGTGCAGCCAGAGTATTCAATATAAATACGGACATGATAAGATTGAAAGTATTCAGAGCGCTTATTAGAAAATTTCTGCCTCCTTCATTTCCGGTTAGTTCGTAGGGAGGCTCTACTTCGTCTTTATAGTATTCTATTTTTCCGCCTTTCAGCTCGCCGCTGATTTTATTGGCAAGACGAGGAAACTCTACAACAAGGACGCCTTCGGTGTCAAACTGGGGGATACCGTCGAATTTTGAGATATACTTTGCAAGTCTTGAATCTGCTTCGTCGTAGTCAACCCCGGTCAGTTCTATTATCTTACCCGCCGTAATCTTATACCGGTTTTTTCGGATGTATGCAGCGGCTTCTCTGTCATCATCCAGAGGATCGTACTCGGGCATTTCCGGACCGAAAACGAAATGAAAGACAGACTGGATGAATTTTTTTCCTTTGTTTTTCTCAGGGGTGTATCGTTTATATCTCATCCCGGACGGATCGCCGGCATACTCTATTGTCCTTGCAATAGCCATGAAATGCAGAGCTTCGAATATGGCGCGGAAGATGCCGCCGATTATTCTCGAAGGCCCCCCGTTGTCTCTGTCTCCTCCCATGCCCCGCGACATTAGTATTAAAAGGATTATGGTAAAAACAATGGTATAAAGGACGAGAATTACGGCAATGGAAGCTTTGTAAACCGCCTGAAAGCCTTTCCAGACAGCATTCAATACGTCATAGCTTATCTCGCTGAGTGTTTTGCTTCCCCTTTTTACGAGAGGATATTTAAACTGGAAAGAAAGCTCCCCTGAGGTACTGTCCAGAGAAACTTTGCTTTCGTAAAGTTCAAGCAGTCTATTTAAAGCATCGCTTACTTCACCCAAGGAATACCCTGTTTCCGCACTCAAATCCGCAGGAGAGACCTTCCCTTTTGCTTGTTTTACTGATTTTTCAATAATACTAAGTTGTTGTTTATCTGCCATAATTATTACAAAATGTTGAAGAATAACTTTGAATAGAAAAGTAAAATATAAACTTTTATTGTTTATTTGTTTCCGATTTTCTTTCTAAGCAGGATGTTTTTTTATGAATACCCCGCAGTTTATTAAGAAACAAAGCCTGCCTGCAACATCTTGAGTACATGAATTTTGCTTAATACAAACTTTACTGAAATTTAATATTATTTTATTGGCTAATTGATTTGATTTTCGTAATTTGCAGTTTCTCAGCAATGCAGATTAATATTCTGTAATTTTTGATATATACAGATAAATATTTTTTTATTCATAAAACATACAGGTAATTATAATGAATGTAATTGTATTCAACTGCGGCAGCTCCTCGATGAAATTTCAGATAATAGAAACCGATTTGGAACTCATCGAACAAAATGCGGACCGTATGCTTGCCAAAGGCTTAATTGAAAGAGTCGGAAGTCAGGCGCTTATTACTTTCAAAGTCGAGGGTCAGCATCCTGTTAAAAATGCGATTCCATTAAGAGACCATAAAGCAGCCATCAACTACATTATCAAGTGGCTGCAGTCTCCCAACACTGAGATTCCGGGCATTTCCGGGCTTGAAGACATACACGCCATAGGCCACCGTGTTGTGCACGGCGGCGAAAAGTTTAAAGAATCTCAGAGAATAGACGAGGAAGTTATCGCAGGTATCGAAGACTGCATAGATTTGGCTCCTTTGCACAATCCTGCAAATCTCAAGGGCATTTACGCCGCAAAAGATGTTTTCGGGCCTCATGTTCCTCAGGTTGCCATTTTTGATACGGCATTTCATGCATCCATGCCGCCGACTTCTTATCTTTACGGTATTCCTTACCAAATTTACAGAAGATATAAAATCAGGAAATACGGATTTCACGGAACTTCACACAGATACATTGCATACCGCTACAGGCTTCTCAGCGGTAATGACAGAAAGAATACTAACATAATCACACTTCATCTCGGAAACGGAGCTTCCGCATGTGCCATAAAAAACGGTAAATCAATTGCTACATCTATGGGTTTTACTCCTCTCGAAGGTTTAATCATGGGAACACGCTGCGGCGATATTGACCCTGCCATCGTTGAATACATTATGCACAAGGAAGGCTCTACGATTGATGATGTTTTCGTGATGCTAAACAAGCGCTCCGGCATTCTCGGCATTTCCGGACTGACAAACGACATGCGCGACCTTATTGAAGAACTGGAGGAATATCAGGACAGACGAGCCAAACTTGCTCTCGATATGTTCTGCAACAGCGTGAAGAAATACATAGGAGCTTACATGGGAGTAATGAATGGCGCTGATGCTGTTTGTTTCTCTGCCGGTATCGGTGAAAACTCTCCTCAGATACGCGAAATGATATGCAGTAATTTGGACTATATCGGACTGAAAATTGACAAAAAGAAGAATAAAGAAGCAGTTGGCGGCAAAGAAATGATGATAAGCACCGACGACAGCAAAACAAAGGCTTATGTAATTCCTACGAATGAAGAGCTTGTTTTCGCTAGAGATACCGTAAGAGTTGTTCTCAACGTTCCCGGTCCCTCTAAAAAATAATTTTAAAGAATCTTTTTGAATGTTATTCCGGCTGAAGCGGTATGCCGGGTTCTCACGTATGAGGAACACACCCCTTTTAGGATGAAAAAGATGTCGGACACCTTCAAGGTGTCCGACATCTGAAAATCAAAATGACCTAACAATAGGAGAAAAAAGATGTCCAACATCTGCCAGATGTTGGACATCTGAAGCTGAAAGAAAAAAATAAACAGATGAAACATTCATGATATAATAAAACACCCAAGGGGATGATTATTTTGAAAGATGTCAGACACCCTCAAGGTGTCTGACATCTGAAAATCAAAAATTGTCCCCTCTTGAGAGGGGATTAAGGGGTGTGTTCCTAATTCGCGAGATGCTGAAACAAGTTCAGCATGACAAAGAAACGGTTTTAAAGGGTCAAAGGAGTAAATATAATCAGATAAAATAAATTGAAATAAACTTTTTTAAAATTTAAATAAAAGGAAATAAAATGAGTGCCGGATTTATCGAAGAAATCAGAAATAAAGCAAAGCAGAAAAATCTGAAAGTTGCTTTTCCAGATGCCGAAGATACAAGAAGCATCGAAGCCGCCAATGTGCTTTTAAAAGAAAAGATTGCAGTTCCTCATCTTGTAGGCAGCAGGACAAACATAGAGGCTGCAGCCAAAAAAAACGACTTAAGCCTTGATGGGATAGAAATTATTGATCCTGAAACATCTGAGTGGAAAGAGCAGTTTGCGATAGAACTTTACGAAAAAAGGAAGAAAAAAGGGATGACCCCCGAGGAAGCAGCCGAAACTATAAAAGAGCCTCTCTACTTTGCAGGACTTATGCTTCATACAGACAAAGTGCAGGCTTGTGTAGGCGGCAATGTTTCCTCAACAGGCAATGTTTTAAGGGCGGCTATCCACACAGTGGGAGTGGCTCCGGGTATATCAATTGTCAGCAGTTATTTCATTATGGTATTTCCTGATAAAATGTTTTGTTTTGCAGACTGTGCCGTAAATCCCGATCCCAACAGCGAACAGCTTGCCGACATTGCATTGAGTACTGCAAAAAATTATCAGGCAGTTACAGGGGAAGATCCCAAGGTCGCCATGCTTTCATTTTCAACTAAGGGCAGCGCACAGCATGAAATGGTTGACAAAGTAGTTTCAGCCGCGAAAATAGTCAACGAAAAAGACCCGAACCTACCATGCGACGGCGACCTCCAGCTCGATGCCGCAATCCTTCCGAAAATAGGAGAGCGCAAAGCGCCCGGTTCAAAAGTGGCGGGACATGCCAATGTATTGGTCTTTCCTGATTTGAATGCAGGCAATATTGGATACAAGCTTACCCAGAGACTTGCCGGCGCCGAAGCCGTCGGCCCGATTGTGCAGGGGCTGAAAAAGCCTTACTGCGACCTTTCCCGCGGATGCAGTTCCGATGACATGGTCAACGTTGCGGCTATTTGTACTTTGATGGCTTGATCCCTCAAACATGATACCCCAAGCCCCCTTATAAATAAGAGGGCTTTAACAATACTGCTCCCTCCCTTACTTGTTGTAAGGGAGAGGCGGGGAGGGATCAAAAATAAACTGATGAAACAACATCCAAGATTTGGGAAAATATCAAAAGGGGATGATTATTTTTGAGTTAATGCAAAACAGAGTTTTGAAAGAAAAGTACATTCCCAAATCGGAGTTTGGGAATGAGATGTAATCTCTAAAAATATACTGATGGCTGGAGATTGCTTCGTCTCTTCGTTCCTCGCAATGACGAAACAGGATTCTCAAGCTGTTTTACGAATACGGAGATATTATAACCTCTTCGTTCCTCGCAATGACGAAACAGGATGAAAAAGATGTCCAACATCTGCCAGATGTTGGACATCTGAAGAGGAAAGTATAAAAATAAACTGATGAAACATCCATGATT
>CAZOBD010000118.1:5515-11834 GCA_964577665.1 uncultured Hyphomicrobiales bacterium | reverse complement strand
GGGAGGGTTAGGGTGGGGCTTAAAATAAACAGATGAAACATCCATGATTTTGGAAAATCACACAAGGGGTTGATTATTTTAAGAAGAGATCCCCCCAACCCCCTTATTAATAAGGGGGCTAAGTTATTGAATACCCTCCCTTTGGGGAGGGTTAGGGTGGGGCATAAAATAAACAGATGAAACACCCATAAAATGAAGTATTTTAGCATTTAAGAAAACTGGAAAATGAGTTTAGTATGGCATATTTTATTCGAAAAACATATCCGGCTTCCATCGGAATCCTTTAACCGCATCGCTCGGCACAACCTTATTTTTAAAATCGTATTTAACGTATTTGTCTTTTTCAAACTTTTCCATAGTCAAGTTTTTTTCACCGACATCCGCCAATATTATTTCAGGGACATTTTTTTTCTTGTAATGTTCAAGCTTTACTGTCTGGTCATAATTTCTTGTTATATCGGTCATTATTTCAACTATCAAATCCGGAATGCCGATAAACTCATTTCTTGTAAATCTTCCTTTGTTTTGCTTAGAAACAAAGAAAAGATCGGGCATGAAGCGCACATCTTTTTCAAAAATGATCATAAGTCTCGGTCCGAACAATCTGCCGAGTTTATACTCGCGGATAAAATCGAACAGATGGTAGGAAATTCTCAGAAGAGTTTCCTCATGCACAACTTTGGCGGAATACTGCATAAATATCATCCCCTTTAGAAAATCGGCTTTTGTTTCGCCGATGCTGTAATAATCTTCCAGGGAACCCGATACCGACATCAGGTAAGGCTCGTCATATTCTTCGGGCATTGCTGAAAGAAAACTGCTCATGTTCTTTATTTTTTATTCTTTAAATCGATCCTGTCCTTTGCCAGTCTGACAATCAATCCTGTCTGAGCCTCAATGGAAAGGTTGGATGTATCTATTTCAATTGCATCGGCTGCTTTTTTCAGCGGGCTGTTGCTGCGGGTGCTGTCGTTTTGGTCCCGCTCTTCAATCTGCTTTTTCAGTTCATCAAGCGGTATGTCAATATTCTTTTCTAAAAAATCATTTCTTCTTCGCTCTGCCCTCTGCTGAATGCTTGCTGTCAGAAATATTTTAAGCTCGGCATCAGGCAGAACAACTGTTCCGATGTCCCTTCCTTCCAATACAGTGCCGCCTGCTTTAGCGAGTTCTTTCTGCTGCCGGACAAGCCTCTCACGAACACATCCGAATGCGCTTATGCTGCTGGCATATTTAGTTACTTCCGGAGTCCGTATTTCTTCAGATACATCCTGTTTATCAAGAAAAATGCGGTTGCCCTCGCCGCTTTGCCTTATGTCGATATTCAGATTTTGGATTAGCCTGCATATCAAATCTTCGTTGAACTGCAAGCCGGAACGCAGCCAGAAAAGAGCGGCAGCACGGTACATAGCGCCTGTGTCAATATAGGTATAGCTCAGCTCTTTGGCAACATTTTTTGATGTTGTCGTTTTTCCCGAGCCAGCGGGGCCGTCTATGGCGATATTAATTTTATTCATATATTTTCAAATTCATCTGTTTATTTTTTACCAAATAAGGGATGGGGTTTCAGATGGATTCCACTTTTAAAGTGGAGTCCATCTACGAATAATCATCCCCTTCTGTGTTTTTCTTAATCATGTATGTTTCATCTGTTTATTTTTTTCTTACCGCTTCCAGATGTCCAACATCTGGCAGATGTTGGACATCTTTTTCCTCCTGTTTCGATCCCTCTCCGTCCCTCCCTTACAAGTAAGGGAGGGGGAAGTATTATTTAGGCACCCTTATTTATAAGGGGGTTGGGGGATCTCTTCTTTAGGTTTCATTTTTTATTTCAAAATAATCATTCCCCTTAGGTGATTTACCTAATCATCACTGTTTTATCATTTCAAAAATAGTATCAATAGTCTTTTCTACATCCGAAAAGTCATTCATCAGTACATCCGGTTCGCATTTTTCCAGCTTTTTATAACTAAATGTACCTGTTGCAACTGCAAGAACCGGTAAATTATTTGTTTTTGCACACTCAATGTCTCTCGGAGTATCGCCGATAATCAATGTATTATTTTCATAAAATATCTTTTTTTCCATAAGCCTGTTTGCCCTCTGCATAGCTATCGGGGGCAGCATATTGCGGTCTTCATGGTCGCTGCCGAAAGCTCCTGTGCCGAAGAACATATCAAGCCCGTATGTTTTTAATTTCAGATAAGCGTGTTGTCTGAAATTCCCCGTAAGAAGACCTAACAATACATCTTCTCTGACGTTTAATTTTTTCAGCAGCTCTTCTATGCCGGGCAGTAAAGCAACGTATTCTTTTGTACAGTATGGAGCAAAATCACTTGCTAAACTGTTCCATACATCAGATATACTGCTGCTCAGAATTTTAAAATCCATGCCGGAATTGTCCGCAATTTCTTTCAAAATCTGCAAGTCTGTCATACCTGCAAAGTCGGGCATCGCCTCGAAAGGAACTTCTCTGCCTAACATTTTTTTAATCAACCCCGAGAACAGAACTCTCGATATCCTTTTCCTGAGGTAAAGGATAGTGCCGTCAATGTCAAAAAGAATCAGATATTTCATAAGCATTTAAAACGGAATATCGTCATCTTCTTCTGATTCTGTGTCAGGAGCAATATGTTCTTCGTCTCCTTTGTCGTATTCTTCTTTTTTAGACTTTCTGGAAGCAGAGTCTCCGGAATCCGGTCTGGAATCGAGCATTATCATTCTTCTGGCGTTCACCTCGGTAATATATCGTGTCTCGCCGTCTTTTTCATAGGAGCGGGTTTTTAAACGCCCTTCAATAAGAACTTTGCTGCCCTTTTTTAAATATTTTTCTGCTGTCTCGGCAAGCCTGTCCCAAAGAATCACGCGGTGCCAGTCTGTTATTTCCTGCCATTCTCCGCTGCGGTCCTTGTAGCTCTCACTTGTGGCAATACGCAGAGTTGCTACGGAGGTTCCCTGAGCAGTGGTGCGTACTTCCGGGTCATCTCCCAGATTGCCTAATAAAGTAACTCTGTTTAATCCTTTAGCCATAATAAATCACAAATTTATTCATAAAAGTTCTGCTTAATTTTTTCAATTTTCACCGGTGTCGTTTCTTCGGTAAAGTTTTCGGCTTCATATTCTTCATCGTTAATCCTAAAATCACTTTCCTCTGAAGAATATCGTGAAGCATTATATTCATCATTTTCAAAATCATGATTACTATAAAGTCTTTTTTCTTTGCTGTCAAGGATTATCATATTCATAGCAACAACTTCGGTTATCTGCCGGGAATTTTTAGAATCAGCGTAATATTTTCTGTTCCTCAGATTTCCTTCTACCCAGATACGGCTTCCTTTTCTAAGCATTTTTGCGGAGATCTCAGCCAGTCTGTTCCAAAGTACAATATTGTGCCAGTTAGATGTTTCTCCGTTCCCCCTTGTTTTCCTGTCGTTTGTAACCAGCTTAAAAGTGCAGAGCTTAAGCCCTTGAGCTGTCTTTTTTATCTCCGGTTTGGAGCCTATATTGCCGATGAGCATCACTTTATTAAGGCTTTGCAGCATTTCTCAATACTCCTGAACAAAAAAATGAAAATAGTAAAAAACATATTTAATAAAAAATTATCTGAAATCCAAAACCAAAATATTCATCCCTCTGATTATAGAACATTCCGTGCATACTTTTGCCGCTGAAAGCATATATACCCAGAAATATTCCTGCAAATTCGGAAACTTTGGCTGTTATTCCCATCTGTGCCGTGTTTATTCCAAAATATTCCGAATCAAATCCAACTATTTTAAACTCATAGCCTCCATCAAAGGATATTATTTCAGACAGCTTCTTTGAAAAATCAAAACCGATAGATGGAATAAGTGGTTCGGCATCGTCGTGCTGCATAGAAAAAACGTACTTAAGGGTCAGATATGCTCTAAAGCCTTCAAAAATATAAAATGCACCTGAAGCAGTTACAAACTCCCGGCTGTAAACAAAGGGCTGTTTCCAAAAAATAGAATCGCTGGAGTATCCATCTACAAGGTGAGAAGAAATGTGCGCAAGTCTGATTCTGTAATAAAAATCCTCTCCGAACAAGCGGGTTTTGGCAGAATGATTAATTCCGAAAAAATAGTCGGATGTTTCCACCGGAAACTTAAAGTTTTTCTGGGAGCGCAGGCGTGTGTATGTGAAAAAATCAGCGCCTAAGCGGTATTCGGAATCTTCCGTTTTTGAAAGAGACAGAATGTCAAAAGAAGCACCTATGTCAAGACGAAGCTTTACTTCTGAAAATTGATAAAAGCAGCCTGTCCTCGGCTCAAAAGTATTAGCCGTGAGAGGTTTGAAAAGCAGATTTTCCACGGAGTGGGCTTTAACCTGTAATATCACAAAAAAAACTGCAATAATTAATATTTTCGGAGTTTTCACAGCAATATGCAATATTTTTCCTTGAAAGATATTAAAAATATTCAAAATAATCTTTAAAACTTACTGGATATTAAATTTAATGATTATTTTTGAATATATGTTAAAGTTTAATAAAAAAAATATGAATTATACAAGAACTTCTAATATTGCTCCACGTAAGGTTACCACCCGCAGTCTTCTTGAAATGAAAAACGCCGGAAAGAAAATTGTATGTCTGACTGCCTATGATGCTTTAATTGCCAGAATTTTGGATGAAGCAGGCATTGACATTATATTGGTAGGCGATTCTCTCGGAAATATTGTGCAGGGGCATGAAACTACCCTGCCTGTAACTTTGGAGGATACTATCTATCATACAAAAGCAGTTGTAAACGGAGCAGACAGGGCGCTGATAGTTGCTGATATGCCTTTTATGACATATCAGGTTTCCAGCAACGAAGCTTTTCGCAATGCAGGCAGGATTATGAAAGAAACGAATGCAAATGCAGTCAAATTAGAGGGCGGAAAAAGGGTGATTGAAGCGGTAACAAGAATGGTTGAAGCCGGCATCCCCGTGCTGGGACATCTCGGACTGACACCGCAGAGCATAAATAAATTCGGCTCCTACCGAGCACGCGGAAGAGATCCGGAAGAAGCGGAAGAAATTTTCAATGATGCCCTTCTCCTGCAGAAGGCAGGCGCTTTTGCCATCGTCCTCGAAAAGATTCCCGCGGATTTGGGCAGAAGAATTACAGACGCCCTCGACATACCTACAATCGGAATCGGTGCTGGTCAGTACTGCGACGGCCAGATACTCGTTTATACGGACATGCTCGGGATAACCATCGATTTCAGCCCGCGTTTTGTGCGCCGTTATGCTATGCTCAATGACATAATCAAAGATGCAATACTCCGCTACTCCGATGATGTAAGGAATGTAAAATTTCCTGACGAGAGCGAAAGCTACTGAGTTTTCAATGTTTTTTATTCATAAAAAAACCCGGATTGAAAACAAAATCAATCCGGGTGTGAAAAAGAAAAAATTATCTAAAAATATCAATTCTTAGGAGGCATGGGCTTGCCTTCCTGCATCATGGGTGTATTTCTGTTCTGCTCGAAAGGTCCCAGATTGTTAAGATATTCAATATCGAAGAGAAGTATCGAGTTCGGAGGAATATCTCCGGCAGGTTCTTCTTTATATGCAAGTTCGGGTGGAATAGCTATTTTGTAGCGGGCACCCGGTTTCATCATTAATATTGCTTCTCTCCATCCGGGGATCAGGTTCTGGGGAACAAATGTTACGGTCTGACCTCTTTTATAGGTATTGTCGAACTCGGTTCCGTCTATTAATGTTCCTTTGAAATGCAGCTCGACAACGTCATTCAGGTCGGGTGTTTTGCCTTCCCCTTCTCTGATAACTTTATATTGCAGCCCGCTTGCTGTCTGCTTCCATCCAGGTTTTTCGAGATTCTTTTTTAGATATTCAGGATTCTTTTTAGCATTTTCTTCGGCAATTTTTTTCATCTCAGCTTCTGCTATCTTTCTTGCTTTTTCCTGAATAGCCATAATGGTATCCTGGAAAATGTGCATAATAGAATCCTTTTCCATGCGTGAGAATTGAAGGGAATCGCCCAGAAGTCCCTGTTTCAATCCGTAAATAAGGTACTCGAGGTCGGGGCTCAGTGAATCCATGCGCATCCTTGAACCAAAATCATGTCCGATGACATAACTGTAGCTGCTCCGAAAATTGTCGGGCTTTCCAAGTTCTTCGTCAATTTTAACAGAAGCGTTTTTGTTTTCGCCTTCTATTTCTTTTACTTCCTGAGCTTTGTTGTTCTCACATCCTAAAATGATAAACACGAGGAACAAAGCAAGTATCCATTTAAATTTCATTGTTACTCCAAAAAAATATTTAACAAACTTATTTATTTTTATTATTGCTGTT
>CAZOBD010000118.1:0-5415 GCA_964577665.1 uncultured Hyphomicrobiales bacterium | reverse complement strand
ACGCCTCCTGCGGTATTTATTCTTCGCACTTTTGGGAACATGCTTTTAATAAGTGTTTCGTGCTGTGTTTTTTGCGGTACTATGATTACGCTGTATTCGGTAATTTTTTTATCTTTAGACAAGTATCGATCAAGCATGGGTATAAGCTCGGAGCTTATAAGCTCTTCCTCTTCGGTTACCTTTTCATCTGCTTCAATCATGGTTGTTATCATGTCTTTTAGCTGTGCGACCTGCTCTTCGGGCGGTTCTCTGTCGAGATAATCCTCAAGACTGTTTCGGAGCTTTATATAAGTATTTTCACCGGAGCCTCCCCGAATTTTGTTGAATTTTTCCACATCGTATTCAATGTTCCACTCTTTTGCGAAAGATTTAATAAGCTGCAATTCTTTGGGATCAAGCTCTTCGTCTATCATGGCGAGCTGGTGAAGAATATTGATGATCTTTTCAGCATTCAAGGGCTTGAAAAATCTTTTAATAAGGTAGTCAGCTTCTTTGCGTTCCAGATTGAGTGCATTTTTTACAAGCTGGAAAAAACTCATTCTTTTTCTGCCTTTTATCCACAAGCCGGTACCAATCAAAAGAAACACCGTAGCTTCCATCATTATTATACTCGTGTCGAGAATGCTCTCAATGTCCCCGTTGATAATGTAATAAACTATCCAAAGCATACAGTTGACCAGCAGGAGAGAAATACCGGCAACGGACTGGCTCTCCGCTACCTCGCGTTCGTGCTTTCGTTTCCATATCTTGTTTGCCCTCAGGTACATCTGTACTATTGCCATACCCAGAGACAACCATATAAAAATATTTATTATTCTTTCAGCATCCATTATTTTTCTGCAACGTATTTATAAAAACACTACAAAGTACAAAGATAGTCAAAATAAATCAATTTTTTTAAAAAACATCAAAGAACTTGCAATTTTCAATACACAATAACACATGAAAACGAAATTTGTTTCAAAATAATTTTTATTTACCCAAATTCTATTGACAACAATTTTTCCGTTTTTTGAACTGTAACCAAGTTGAATTCTAAAGAAAAACTACAAACTCATTCCCAAACTCCGATTTGGTAATGTACTTTTCAAACTCATTTCCAAACTCCGATTTGGTAATGTACTTATCTTTCAAAACTCTGTTTTACATTAACTCTAATATAATCATTTCCTTGTATGAATTTCCCTAATCAAGGTTGTTTCATCTCAGTGGGCGGGATGTATTAATACAGAAAGTCTTTCAAGTTCTTTTGAGAGTATTCTGCACATTTTTCAGTTCAGCGAGATCGTGAGCTAAGTCAATAATGTTAAGTGCGGAGCCTCTGTCGGCCTGCAGATAAATTTCCGTAAATCTTTTTTTTACATCTGGAGGTGCATAAGAAGCAAAGCTTTTAAGCTGACTGGCTAGTTCTTCAATGCCTTTTATGTACTCAGCGGCTAATCGCTCTGAACCAGGCATCTGCCCGGTCATTTTCTTTATTTTTTTTGAAATATTCCATAGGGATGCTCCTGCAAAAATAAGCTCTGCTGTTTCTTCTACGGTGCCGAAAGAAGCGCCCATCTCAAGTATTGAGGCAAGGTCATTTGCTTTGCGCAGTCTGCCTTCGCAGGCTTCCTGCACGAACTGTATGACGTACTGTGTATCTTCTGATATTTTCATCTGTGAATTTTTTACTTTAATCTTAGAAAATCGTTTCTTTGTCATGCTGAACTTGTTTCAGCATCTCAAGTTAGGAATATCCCCTCTTTGAGAGGAGATTAAGGGGACCTCATTCGTGAGATTCTGAAACCAGTTTAGAATGACATTTAGCATCTCATTCCCAAACTCCGATTTGGTAATGTACTTATCTTTCAAAACTCTGTTTTGGATTAACTCTCAAACAATCATCCCCTTGTGTGATTTCCAAAATCATGTACGTTTCATCTGTATGTACTTATTACTTACAAAGCATCTCTTAAATCCTTCAAATTTAGAGGCTTAGCAATGATTGTCATATCCTTGTCAAGTAAAAAATAGGAGGGAGTGCCGTAAACGTTGAAAGCGTTTGTAACGGGGGAGTCCCATCCATCAGTCTCAATTACCCTTATAAAATCATTTTCAAAGCTGTCCAAAAATTCTGCCGGAGCAGCGGTATCTCTGTCGATAGAAACAGCAAGAACTTTCATATTTTCTTGTTTATCAGCTATTTCAGCAATGGAAGGGAGAGCTTTTTTGCAGTGGTCGCACCAGCTTGCCCAAAAGACCAGAAGCGTTCTTTCGGCTTCTATTTCGTAGAGGTCTAATGTTTCATTTCCAAAAGTTGTGAAGGTAACTTTCGGGGCGGGACTGCCTACGGCAGATGCTTTCAGCCTTTCAATCTGCTGCTCAAGCTCCTTCTTTTTAGTTGTGTTGACGCAGTTTTCATCTATCCGGTTGTTCATCACGATATAATCGACCACGTCTTCGAAATGAATTTTCTTAAAGCCGTTAATGAGAAAGTCAACTTCAAATTCATAGATTTGCGGAGAATCAGAAGTTCTTTCCAAGATATCGGAACTGATTTTTTTAAATATTTTCGCCTGCTTTGTTCTTCCGGCTTCGGGCTTGTTGTTTACAGCAAGCCATGCAATTGTAAGATTTGCATAAGCTTCACTGTTTAAAAGAGTTGTATCGGTAAGGTCGAGACCCTCGAAAAAATCCCGCTTAAGCAGTTCTTTATCGTAAATCTGTGAAAGATAAGGGTCAGTAACGATGCTCCTGTCGTATATAATCAATTTTTTTACAAAGGCATCTGCCTGCGAGCGGGCTAAGCTGTCAACAAAATTTGAATAGTATGCCTGCAAGGTTTGTATTTTTTCTATAACCTGAAAGTAAAAATCATCATCTTTTGGATAGTTTTTTTTCAAAGGCAGAAGCAGGGCGGTTTTTTCGCGGAATGTTTTCTTTTTTTTAAGGTATGAATAATACTCCGTGTTGGGCTTTGAATTAATAAACTGCATTTTCATGACCGGTTCCCTAAAATCAGTTTTAAAAAAAACGTCGGAATGGTCGAAAATGAAGTCGATATAGAAATTTGCGCCGTGTCTCAGTCTGTAAACGCCTTTGTAATCTTTGTCCGTTAAGGTGAAGGTAAATTCTCCGTCAAAGCTTACTCTGGCGCTGTCGAAAAAAGCATTCTCTTTTCCGTGAAAATCCAGCAATTTGATTGACATCGCCCTTAACCCGTCAATTTTTCCTTTAATTGTGTATTCTTCTGCATTTAAAGCATTGACGCCAAGAAAGATTATAAATAATGTTACAAAGCTTTTTTTCATGGTTAATTTCTGTCCATAATTCTTAATAACTATACCTCTGTCATGCTGAAATTGTTTCAGCATCTTAAGTTATGGTATCCCCTCCCCAAGAGGGGATTAAGGGGTGTGTTCCCCATACATGAGATTCTGAAACAATACTGAAACAAGTTCAGCACAGGGACAGAATGACATTTATGAATTCAATTTTTCAATAATTTCGAAATAATGATGCCCTTCTTTGTTTTTCCTAATCAAGGCTGTTTCATCTGAAAATATCACGCACAGAAACAGTCTAATATTGTATGCTGGTAAGTACGGAGCGAAAAATTTTCTCTATTTCGAGTTTGGTAGGGAGCGGGTTGCCTGTAATGTTCATGGGCATTATTGCAAATTCATAATAATTTTTCAGGCGTGATATAAAAACTGCGGCTTTAGTGTTCAGGGCGCCTCCGGTTGTAGTGTATTCATAAGTAACGAAAGTATTAAGCCCCATGTGAACCGTGTTGAATTTTCCTATCTGTTTTATATTGCCGCCGGTTTTCTGCATGTGTACTTCCATGCTGATTCTTGCGAGCCCTATTGTGTCTTCACGTTCTACGACCTGTCTGGTGCGTTCATCCTGCTTTATTTTGGTAAAAACGGCGGCAAGCGTGTAATCAGGGTTTACGGCAGCTGCAAAAATGTTGGCAGACACTTTATCGCTAATGTCAACGAAAAACCAGCCTTCGGGAAGAAGAGCAATCATATCTCCGCTTTCAGAACGTACAAGCTCGTCAGAAAGTGGGATTTCCGGCTTCGGACTCAAGTTTATCACGGGCTGTCTTTCCTCCGCCCCTTTTTCTTTTACAACAATACAGCCGGTAATAAAGACAGGTATTGCCAAAAGCAGATAAACTGCCGTTAATGCTTTGTATTTATATAGATAACTCATTAATTCTGAATATGTACAATCAATATTCCTCTACGTGTAAGGCTCCGGGACTTTCGTCTGTATGTTTACTAAAACCTTTCTTTGAAAGAAAACTTGTTACGGACTCTACCATTTTCGGATTGCCGCACAGGAAAAAATGCGTCTTATCGGGATCAAGTTCAATGCCCGCATTTTCAAGCACACCTCCTTCGAGATGTTCTTCAATATATCCTCTCAGGCCGGTCCATGAGTTGTCAGCCTTGAGAAGTGTAGGAAAATAATGAAAATTAGAGAAAGTATTTTGTATAAACTGCAGCTCGCTGTAGTATCCTAAGTCCCACGGGTAGCCTGCTCCGTGAATAACTGCCATGTGTATATTCATATTTTCGTTGATATGAGACCTTAAAAAGCTGATATAAGGAGCCAGCCCGGTACCGGTTGCAATCATCACAATATTGCAGTTCTTGGGTGTGTCATTCAGGTTGAATACACCTAATATGTTTTCATTAACCCACATTCTGCGTCCCTGAGACAGAGCAAAGAGCCTGGGTGTAAGCTGACCCGATTTGACCTGACTTATGTAAAACTCAAAATTCTGGGTTTCGTGGTTTGCAGATGCTATTGAGTAAGGTCTTTTAATCAGATGACTTTCAGGCAGGTTTTCCATTGGCATTACTGAATTGGGAGACCGGAATTCCCCGGCAAGAACTCCTATGGTTGTGTACTGTCCGGCAATGAATTTATCCCTTGGTGTGTCTGTCCTTACTCTGAGTATCATTAAATCGGGGGTTATTAGTATTTTACCCGTTACTGTGGCATTATATACTGAACTTTCCATAACTTATAAACAAATTTCCTAATTGACAAAAACAGAATAGGCAATATAATAAATTGTTAAGAAATGCAAAGTTTAAATATTAAGAATTATTCTTTGAATCTTTTCTTTAAAACGATTTACAATAATTTTGAAAGAAGACAGTTTCTGTAAAATTTGATTAGTGCAAAAAAAAATTAAAAAAAACAGAAAAAAAATTTGCTAATTTTAAAATAATTTCTTAAGTTTGTTAGCTCTTGAAATACGGGTCGGTGGCAGAGCGGTCAAATGCATCAGACTGTAAATCTGACGGGCTACGCCCTACGGTGGTTCAAATCCATCCCGGCCCACAAGAAAACAAGCGGGAGTAGCTCAGTTGGTAGAGCATCAGCCTTCCAAGCTGAGGGTCGCGGGTTCGA
>CAZOBD010000117.1:0-12019 GCA_964577665.1 uncultured Hyphomicrobiales bacterium | reverse complement strand
GCTCCGGCATTGCCCGGATAGAATGTACCGCTTGAAACACCCGTGCCGCTGTATGTTCCGCCGGAAGGACTTCCCGCACTCAGTTCAAAAGGCTCGGCATCTTCGCAGACATCCGATAAATCTGACATTGTTACGCTCGGAAGGGCATTTACCGTAATACTGGTTGTATCCCAGCCCACACAGCTTGTTTCTGCCACTTCAAAAGTATAAGTCAAGGAATGTGTTCCCACTCCCGCCGTGGAAGGATTAAACAGATTGTTCGCTCCCACTCCGCTGCCGGAATATGTGCCGCCAGAAGGAGTGCCGTCTGTCAGCGTAAAGCTGTCCGCATCTTCGCATACAGGTGAGAACGTCGCTGAGGTTACATCGGGCAGAGGATGCACTTTTATCTGCGCTGAATCTATGTTCGTACAGCCGTTTGCGTCTGTGAATTCATAATATATCGTAAACGTGCCCGAACCTGAATTTTCGGGATAGAATACCCCGCCGGATACCCCCGTGCCGGAATAGGTACCGCCAATAGGTGTACCCCCGCTCAACGTTACAGGATAGGAATCGAAGCATATATCCGCAAAATCATCTACATTTACATCCGGCAGAGCGTTTACCGTTATCTGCGTTGAATCGGAATTTGTACAGCCGCTGGCATCTGTATATGTGTATTTTATCCAAAATGTACCTGCTCCGGCATTGCCCGGATAGAATGTACCGCTTGAAACACCCGTGCCGCTGTATGTTCCGCCGGAAGGACTTCCCGCACTCAGTTCAAAAGGCTCGGCATCTTCGCAGACATCCGATAAATCTGACATTGTTACGCTCGGCAGGGCATTTATCGTGATAACATCAAAAGTGCTGCTTGAACAGCCGTTGCCGTCTGTATAGCTGTACGTAACAGTGTGGGATCCTACTCCGGCAGTCATAGGATTAAAGCTGCTTCCTGAAGCAGATCCGTTAATCTCAAAACTGCCACCTCCCGGAAAAGCCGACATTGTAAATGAATCGGCATCCTCGCAAACAGTTTCATAAGGCAGTGAAAATGTGAGGCTTGGCTGTGGATTAATAGTAATAAATGCAAGCTCTGAAACAGTACAATTTCTGTTTGAAGAAGTATATGAAATTGTATGAAGTCCGTCACTGTAGTCAAGCGGATTGAAAGTATTTGAACTTACTGGTGTATTATCCACGGCTAAAGTTGCGCTGAAATTCGATTTTGCGGTAATTACAAAAGGCAGTGCATCGGCGCATATCTGAGTATAAGGAACACTGAAAGTAATGCTTGGAACTGCATTTACTCTTATGGAAGAAGTATCGGAATTTGTACAGCCGTTTTCATCAGTATAAGTATATGTTAAAGAATGTTTCCCCACTCCTGCTGTCGCCGGACTAAACATATTTCCCGTTCCGACGCCGTTTCCGCTGTAATAGCCGCCGGCGGGTGTACCATCTGTAAGCTGAAAATCAGAAGCATTTTCACAGACTTCGGTGAATGTTGCAGAAGTAACTACCGGCAGTGGATTTACTGTAATAGTTGCAGATTCCGAATTTGAACATCCTGTATTATCGTCCGTATAAGTATAAGTTATTGTATGAGAACCTTCTCCGGCATCATACGGGTCAAAAACAGCATTGCTTACTTCGCCGTCAACAGTAAAAGTACCTCCCGAAGGTGCCGCAGTCAGCGTAAAAGTGCTTGAATTTAAACATACATCCGATTCAGTTGAAAACGAAATTTCTGGGAGACCGTTAACCGTAATTTCATCCATGGCATAGTTAACACATCCGTATTCGTCGGTATATGTATAGGTAATTGTATGAGTACCTGTTCCGGCTTCTTCGGGATAAAAATAACCTGCCATTACACCGTTTCCGGAATATGTGCCGCATTCCTGTTCTAAAAAGAACAGACTTTCAATTATACCGCTAGTTCCGGCATCCTGCTGAGACCAAGAGGTACCGCCGTCAGAGGTGTAAATAACAGTGCCGTTTCTTCCGGCAGCCCATCCGTAATAATCATTTAAAAAAACACATGATTGAAGTCTTGAATAAGTGCCGTTAATCTGTGTTGACCAGTTAATCCCCGAATCTGTTGTTTTTAAAACTACTGAGCCGTTTCCGGAATTTTGTCCGACTACCCAGCCGTGGCTGCCATTAGGAAATGAACAGGCATAATAAGTATTACCTCCGGCGAAAAGAGCCGTGTTCCAAGTACTTCCTGCGTTTGTAGTTCTGAAAACAAATCCGCTTGCGCCGACTGCCCAGCCGCTGTCTCCATAAAATGTGCAGCCATAAAGAGGATAATTTGCGCCGGAATTCTGTTCTGTCCAGTTTGCTCCCCCGTCACTGGTATATACAATTTTGAGACCTGCGCCTACTGCCCAGCCTGTATTTTCATCCTTCATATAACTGTCATACAATTGATAATTATCATCAACCTCAATCCAATTTTGACCCCCGTCAGTTGTTTTATATACAAAATCACCTCCGACTACCCATCCATTGTGTCTGTCAACAAAATAGCAAGAGTAAATCCAAGCGCTTGTAGAAATCGATTGTCTCTGCCAGGATTCGCCGCTGTTACTTGTTTTCAAGATTGTACCGCCATTGCCGACTGCCCAGCCGACCAGTGAATCAACAAAAAAGCAGTCGCTGAGAGTATATGATGTTGAACTGGATTGATTTAACCAAGTCTGACCGCTGTTCGTCGTTTTCTTGATTAATCCGCCTCCGCCTACTATCCATCCTGTGGCGTTAACAACAGGTCTGTTTTTGCAGTCAGAAGGAGAGCCTCCGGTCAATTTTATCGGCTCGGCATCAATGCATATTTGAGTCTGAGGCAGAGTGAGGCTTACACTCGGCAAAGCATGGACATTTATCACATCGGAGGCGCTGGCTGAGCATCCGTTTCCGTCAGTATAAGTATATGTAACAGTATGCGAACCTTCACCTGCCGTTTCAGGATTGAAACTGCTGCCGGAACTGCTTCCGTTGATTTCGTAAGCGCCTCCGCCCGGTGTTCCGTTCATGGTAAAAGCTTCAGCATCTATACATATATCTGAGTAAGGCAGAGAAAATGTTACGCTGGGATTAGCATGAATAGTAACGATTTCAAAATCTGATGATTCACATTTATCATTTGTTGAAATGAATGAAATGGTATGCGAACCAATTGAATAATCGGCAGGATTGAATGTTGCCGAAGAAGCAATTGAACCGTTTATGAAAAGAGTGCTGCTGTAATCTGATACCGCCGTAATTAGAAAAGGCTCTGTATCCTCGCAAATCTCATTATCAGGAACTGATAATGTTATTTCAGGATCGGCGAGAACTGTTATTGTACCCGATGCCGAATTACTGCAGCCGAAACCGTCAGTGTAGGTATAAGTCAGGCTGTGTCTTCCTTCACCTGCTGCCGATGGATTAAAATAATAATCGCCTGTAAATTCAAAAACTCCCGTTCCTGTATATTCACCTCCGGCAGGTGCTCCGTAATCGAGAATAAATAAGCCGTCTGATTCGCAAAACTTACCTGGAGCAGAAAATGTAACATCTGGAAGACCGTGTACAGTAACCGTACGGCTGCCTTCGCTTACGCAGCCCGATTCTTCGTCGGTCATTTTTAAAGTAACGGTAGCCGAACCGGGACTTCCCCAGTTAACTGTAATGGAATTACCGTCATTATCTCCGTTGATTGAACCTCCGCTGACACTCCATTCTTTGGTATAGGTACTGGACGGAGTATAATATATCTGTGTTGAGTTCTCGCATGCCTCAAAACTATTGTCATTTCGTATATCAATATCGGGACCAAACAGTATATTCACATTATACCCGAAAGTATTGCTGCAGCCGTTTTCATTTTCAGCATAAAGTTTCAATGTCCCTGTATCCTCAACGTTATCCCAGACAACAACGACCTGTGTCATTGTGGATGAACCGCTTATAGTTCCGTTTGTAACAGTCCAGTTTAAATCATTGGTAACTGTTGCAGAGCCTTCATTTTCCGCGGTATAAGTTCTTGTACTGCCGGCGCATACTATGTTATCACCTTCAATTTCAAAATCGGGATTCTCTTTTATTTGAACTATTTTGTAAGTTTCGTTGCTGCATGTAGTGATTGTGCTCGATTGTCTAAGTGTTATCGTCCCCGAGCCGCTGTCGCCCCATGTTACAAAAACATTGTTTCTGTTGTCGTATCCTTCAATTGTACCGCCCTCGGCAGACCAGTAATTATCCCAGTATGCAAACTTCTGGATACGGCTTGAGCCTTTGTCAACTTCGTAAAGATTACCGGATTTATCAATTGAAATGCCGAAAGGAATGCTGAACTCACCAGGATTTACTCCTGCTATTCCTATTGTGTCAATAATATTACCATCTATGCTGTACCTGAAAAGAAGATTTTTCGGACTTGCAGCAAACCCATCTGAGAAAATGATATAATCAGGCGGCAGAAATGTAATACCATTTGAATAGTAATTACCGGATATAAAAAAATTATCTATTAGATCCAAATTACTGTTAAATTTGGAAATACCTTCTCCAGAACCTTTTGCAATGTAAATATTCCCATCATTATCAACTGTCAGAGCAAGTCCTGATACGGCAGATGAACTGACATCGAGTTGCATACCTGTCTTACTGTATTTTATTATTCTCTTTTCTCCAGAATATGCAGCTATAACATAAAGGTTTTCATTTTCATCACAAGTTATAGCATCTGGTTCGTTTACATTCCACATGGTCACAAATTCGCCGTTCCAAGTGAATTTTTGAATTCTGTTATTGCCATAATCCGCAACATAAACGTTACCTGATTTATCAGAAGTTATTCCCTTAGGATTATTAAATTGAGCGGTATCGCTTCCAAATCCCCCCCATTTTGTAATAAAAGTACCGCCGGTAGTAAATTTCTGAACTCTATGATTAGATGTTGCAGAAGAATATTGAATTTCGGTTACATAAACATTTCCGAGCGTATCATTGCAAACCGCCCAAACATCTTTAAACTTTCCTTCCTGAGTTCCATAACCACCCCAGCTTGTTACGTATCCAAAACCGTCAGCTTCATATTTCACTGTCTCTCCGGAGCAGACGATAGTGTCTCCTCTAATCTCTCCGTTTGGGTTAGGATTTATCTGTACAGGGTATGTAATAGTGTTGCTGCAGCCGCCTGCATTTGTCTGCACGAGCCTGATGTTGCCCCCGCCTGTTTCTCCCCAGGTTACCGATAGTGTATCCGCAGTTGAGTAAGTCGGAGAGCCGCCCTGCACATACCATACGTTATCTGCATCGCTGTCATCTGTATAATAAGATTCTGATGAATACTCACACACGCGCGGTTTCCCGTAAATCTCAGGATCAGGAATAGGATATATCATAAAAGTATTACTCTCTTTGCCTATGACAGGCGGCGAGGTGCTTACTATCCTGATTTTGTATGCACCTCCCGTTGAAAGAGTGTCAGGGATGGTTACACTTTGGTTTATCATATTGTCATAACCGATAAATGATGCAATGGTATCCGGATTTGAAAAACTTCCTGCTTGATTTGAAAGCTCAACATAAAAAGTATTACTGGTGTTAAAAGAAAATTTCACATAAAAGGAAGTAAGAAAAGTTTCACCTGCACATAAAGTATCAGCAACTGTTGGTGCAAATATATAATTTGGAAAGAATTTTACTAAGAAACCGTCAGTAGAGCCACCATAAGTTTCAAATTCAGAATTCCCAAAATCATCGTATGCAATATTATTATTAGATTCTGTTTCACCGGTTGCAAAAATATAATCATCTTTATTAACAGCTAAACCGTTTACCATAGTAAAGGCACTTCCTCCAAAATAGGTGCCCCATCTTCTTGAGTCAGTTCCGGTAGTATCATAAAATCGTGCAACAAAACCAGTTCCTAAGCCGGAGCAATAAGGACATGAAGACATATGAGTTCCTGGTGAAGCTATTACATTTGATGTTGAAGTTGTTGTATTACCACCAATGATAATATAATTAGACGAATCTATAGCCATTGAGTTTATTAAGTCATCACCGTCGCCTCCATAGTATGTAGCATATACTCTGCTGCTACTACCACCTGATGCATTCATTTTTACATAATAACAATCAAAATATCCTCCAATACTATTTTGAAAACCATCATAAGAGATTCCAGAGGAACTGGTTGTATAACCTCCAAAGTATATATAACCATTTCTTGCTATTATTGAAAAAGCATCTTCAGTATTACTTCCACCATAGTAAGTACCCCATTGTCTTACACCAGATGCATTAAACTTAACTACCATTGCATCGAAATCACCACCTTGATAACTATTATAGTAACCACCTGATGCTATGGAAGCAGTACTGCTTGTATAACCTGCACAAAAAACATTATTTCCATCAATATCAACTGAACGAAAAACATCTTCATTTTCACCTCCGTAATACCTGCTCCAGACCAAACCGCCATTCGAACTATAAAATTTTGCAATATATGCATCTTTAGAACCACCGTTGTAAGTTGAAATTGTAGATGATGAGATTGACATAGTACTTGTTGTTCTTCCTACAATGTAAACACTAGTACCATCAGATATTATATCTAAACCTACATCTGTTGTATCTCCTCCGAAATAAGTACACCATGATAAATTGCCGTCAGAAGAAAATTTTGCAGCAAAAGCATCTGAATCACCACCTAAAGTATCCTGATGAATACCAGTACCATAAGCTAAACTATCGCTTTTTGTATTTCCTGTAATATAAATGTTATTGTCTGAATCAGTTGCAACTTCTATTCCCTGATCATCTCCGTTACCACCAAAATAAGTACCCCATAAGCGATTTCCGTTAGTGTCAAATTTTGCTAAGAATACATCTGTTGTATCTGCTTTTGTATTTTGCCATGCTCCCGTAGTAGCAATTCGATTATTAGTGTTACTACTCAATGTATGCCCAATAATAATAACATTCTTATTAGAATCAGTACATACATTGCTTCCAACATCCTTATTCGATCCGCCGTAATATGTACTCCACACTACCAGAGGATCAATTACAAAACCGCCGCCTGTAAAGCCTTTTGTTTCAAAACTTAAGATATTATCATCCAAAACGAAACGGCAGTGGATTTTATCAAACCATCCGTCTGAATTTTCATTTGGAAAGCAGACAGGAGCGTATTCCACAGCGCTTCCCTGTGATGTAATAATGTTCAGACTGCCAGCATCGTCAAGAAAAAGTTCTTCGGCGCCGCTTATCATTATTTTTATTTCGTCCGGATTCCCGCCGGGATGTACTATAAAATCATATTTGTAAGAATTGCCGCTTTCAACAGTAGTTTCATTATTTTGGTAAAAAACAAGATCTATCTTGTCATAAATATTTTTGTAAATGATTTTTTTGTAACTTGCAGCTCCGGTAACGGGTTCCGTTCCGGCAAGGTAGTAGTGTGTTTCTCCGGGCAGGCGTCCTTCCGCAATAACTTCCGGCGCCGGATTGGCTCCGATGAGGTCAAAATCCACCCTGTGGAAATGAACAGTTACGTTTCTTTTTCTTTCACCGTTCAATCTCTCGGAAAAAGTATCAGTCTTGGACTTTTTTTCAGAGGTATTCTCTATCGTCTCAGATTCATATCTGAAGAACTCATAACTGAAAGAATTTGTCTTCAGGTGCAGCTTAAAGCCGTTACCGGAAAAAAGATATAAAAGGTCTGGACGCGCATTGTGGTGCTGGTCTCTTATTTGTCCTTTATTTTCTATGAAAACACCGTCGTTTCCAAGCTTAAATTTCTGTTTTGAACTGCCTGCATCAGCACGGCAGGGATAAAGCGCGGCAAATAGAAATATCAGCAGCCATGCGCATATCGTACTGTTCAGTTTCATAATATAACCTGTATTTTTAATAATATTTTTTTCTTTTCATATATTCAATTTCACTTATATCAGCAAAAATAACCATTAATATCCTATAAATAAAATTAAAATATTAATGAAATTTAATGAACTTTTGTAATTATTTTTAATATAATGGTTTATCTCAAAAAAACCAAAAAATAGCAGTAAAAATTACTATGTTTTGCTTAAAAAATATTCATCATTTTTTACTCAATGTACTTTTGCTATTATATTACTCAAAATTCCTTTTGCAAAAGATGTGCCACATTAATAAAAATACTTCTTAAATCTATTATTGTTAAGACATTGCCCGCAATAAAAAACTCGTCCGGCTCTTATTTATGCAGGACGAGTTTTATGAATGAAAAATAAGAAAATGAAAATGAAACTAATCTGCTTTGTTTAGCAGCTTGACCTCAGATGCCTTGCTTCCGGCATTAAGCTGTATGTAATAGCTGCCACTGCTGACGGATGTACCAAAGCGGCTTTCCCCCTGCCATGTTATTTTTCCGTTTCCGCTTTGCATTCCTGCATCGAAGCGCCAGACTTCCCTGCCGTAAGAGTTGTAAATAACAGCCGTAAGATTTGAAGGCTCAGTTAGAGTATAGAAAATATCAATACTGCTGTTAAACGGATTCGGAACGGCGTCTCCTATTGATAGTATCTCAGGTGTGTTTTGCTCTTCCACTGAACTTGCTTCGGCATAAATATAAGTAATAGTATAGAACTTAGCATCTGTTCCGGAAACCTGCAGTGATGAATTAGCCTTCATATCTTGAGGTGATGTGCCTATTCCTGAGGGAGTCATTCCGCTGGAAATCAGCCACTGCTCATTTTCTTTACCTCCGTCAAGAACTGTCGGATCCCAGCTCAGTACAGAAGTTCTGCTTTGGAATGGATCATTGCCGTTGGGATCTACCTGCAGCAGCCAGCGCAAAGTATCAGTTTGTCCGCCGGAAATCATCTGAACATCTTTATAGTGAGAAGGCTGAACAGGTTTGCCGTCGCCGTCAAAGCGGTAAAGTCTTATGTCAGTTGTGTATTCCGGCGGTGCAGGAGGCGCCGGAGTTGTTATCTCCACCATTTCATCAGCGCCCAATACAACACTTGAAACATTTACCTTATTGCCGTCTTGTTCACCTTGGGCATAAATCATTGTTTCCCAAAGCGAAGCAGCCAGCATACCCGGAGATTTTCTTCCTTCAACGGGAACTACACGGAAAACACAGTCATTTGGCAGGTTTACCCAGACACTCTCGCCGGAATTGATTATTTCACTGGGATAGTAACCCTGTTCTGCGTTAAATGCAAACTGAGCGGCTATTTCGCATGTACCTTCGGGAATAATCATAGCCGGTCTTTCGGCAATGCCGCCGACCAAATGCCATCCCTGAGCCAGTTCCTTGAATTGACTTTCAATGGGAGCACCCTGAATAATGTAATCTCCCCCCTCTTGATTACTGAGCCAGAATCCCTGAGGCTCTTCAAAAAATTCAAGAGGATAGTATCCGGCATCCTGATTAAATCCGAATACGGCATCTGCATCGGGGAAAAGTTCATTTACGAGGGGAACTTCAGGCATTGCAGGCAGTGAAGAAAGATTCCATCCCGGTTTTGTAGAAATCACGTATCCGGGTACGTCCTCAATTATTTTCACTTTGATATTTACATGACCTGCATCCGGCTCTCCTGATTCAGCCCAGCCCTGTATTTTTAGTTCGGCTTCATCACCGGGCTTTACATCAGGCGGATAAAAAAACTTAACCTCAACCTCTACCGGCTGGAAATTATCAATGTTAATTTCTTGTTTGCTTAGCTGATATTCCCATCCTTCAGGAATATTGATTTCAATAGGTTCCAAGTAAACAAAATTAGCATCGAATTCTTCGTTTCCGCCTACTGTCATGTTTACTGATGCCTCGTTATCCTCAGTTCTGGCTTGAACGGTTATGTTATTCAGCCATCCGTGTTTTCTTTGAGTCTGCGGTTCCCACACCGAGCAAAAGCCTTGGAAACAGAAATTGCCGGGTGTAGAAGGCTTGTCAACACAAAACTCTTTCCACTCTCCGTTTTTGAGTTCAATAGGACCGAAACTCTCTTCTGCAACACGCGAAGACTGTATGCCAAAGTCGTGAGTAATAAGCTTGGGTCTAACAGTTACTGTCTGTCCACAGATATTTCTTATTCTAATGCATATCTTTCCGTCTTTTTCATAAGGACCGATCATTTCGATACACTCGCCTGAGTTATCCATGTACTGGCCTGTCATCTTTTTCTTTTCCCGGTCCAGCAGCTTTTGAGCTGAGTCTCGAGCGGCTCTGTGGGCATCGCTCCAAGTATTTCCTGCTGCAAGAGAATCAATAAAGAATTTTTGATAAAGATTATAACCGTTGTTTCCCCTGTAGCTCCAGGAAGGTTCATTTCTGGCGCAGGCTGAACTTGCTTCTGTTGTTACGCCGCGTAAATCGTCAAGAAAACTGCCGCTGTAGCACTGGGAAAGTTCCGCTCTCGAATTTTCCTTATTAAGTCCTGTGCTGTCTATTAATTCCTGAATTTTACCAACCAGATCATCATCTGTAATGAATTCGCCGCCGCTGATCTGCATAGTATCTTCCCATCCTATATCGTCAACTCTGTTATTCTTGTTTAGGTCAGGTGCTGTCCAAGCGCTGTCGGCTTTAGAAACGCGGTCGTCTCCGTTGAAATCATGTCCTATAACAGTTTCAAAAGTTCCGTCGCCGTCTTTGTCCTGAGTAACTTTTTTAATTCTATTTGCAGGGTCTCGCGGATCCTGTACCATTTCTACCTTAATATCTGCTCTGCCGTCTCCGTTGGTGTCAAAAGTACCTCTCGACCAGAAAATCATATCGTTTTCATTAACCTTATTCTGCGTTTCTTCTCCTTCATCGTCTATTTTACCTCCGGAATAACCTCTTGGGAGACTGTCGTTAGGTCTGGCAGCAGTGTTTGGTCTTGTACCGTAAGCGCTGTGGTATCCGCCGCCGTGACCTGTTGTGTGGAACTGAAATTCTGCCGGTTCGCAGTTCAGATCTTTCATTTTTTTCTTAATGTATTCAAAAGCCTTGTTAAAGTTATCCTTTGTGCAGTCAAAAGCGCCCCCGCCGGTAAGATTGCCGTCTGCATCTTTTGTTCCGTTTGGAACATCTCCGGCATTAAAAGTACCCCCTTTGAAAAGAACTACCAAATGATCAGGACAAACTTTGTGCTTATCTTTTTTATAGTTGTACTTCTGTTTAACATCATTCCAGTAATCGGCTTGCCTGTAACCGCAGAATATCAGTGCAAATTTGCAGGAATCACATACTCCGTTCAGGATTTTATCGCTATTGCCCTGCCTTCCATCGCCGTGTTTAGGCATAATTCCTTTACTTATAACTTCAAACTCATCTGCAATAATGTACCCTGTTTCCAGCCCCGGACCGGCAAAAGCATATTCGTATTCGGCTTTTTTTACTAATCCCTTTACGCGGACGTAGTAATTCTGGTAATCATCAACATCAGCCGGTAAATTATCTCTGGACAGCACAACATGTCGGTCCCAGTTGTACCTGTCGTTTATCATCATATCTCCCATTGTTTCCCATAGTTCAATTTTGTCAGGCATAATGTTCAGATAGCCGTGAACCTGCACTGTCTGCCCGGCATAAGTATCGAGATAATAGTTAAGATGAGTAATTGTTGTCTCATCTTGTGCTTTGGCGCTCTGTGATGTTATCCAAAACAAAAAAACAGCAGCTAATAATAATAAGTAAAATTTTTTCATAAAAGCCTCCCTTTTAAAAAAACAAAATTGCATTATTATGAATACTTTATTTATTACTGTTTTATTTACAAACTTCTTAAAGTTTGTATAAAATATATATTAAGCTTGCTTAAAATAAAAATATTTATTTTTATTTCCAAATAAAATAAAATATTAAATTTCTCTTTTCATTTGATTATTTTTTTGCTGTTTATTGAGATGGACTCCACTTCTAAAGTGGAGTCCATCTTTTCTCAATGGAATATCCACCCGAAATAAACATACCCTTGGGTGTTTTCCGTAATCATGTTTGTTTCATCTGTTTATTTTTAACTTGAACCCCACCCTGACCCTCCCCAAGGGG